>NZ_JANYGG010000032.1 GCF_025362505.1 Sphingomonas sp.
GCCGACGATGAACGCGTTCGACGCCGCCGCGAAGGACGGGCGCGAGGAGGCGCTGCACGACGAGCTGGTTGCGCTGTTCACTCGGCAGAACGAGGGCGATGCGGGTCGGACGCACATCCCCGCGACATTCTTGCGGGTGACCGTAAAAAAAGGCTGATCGCGCCTTGGCGGGGAGCCGTGCGCGTGGCATCGCCCAAACTGCAAAAGGAGATGCACATGTACAGCCACATGATGGTCGGATCGAACGACATCCAGCGGTCGAAGAAATTCTACGACGCGCTGTTCGTCGCGACGGGGGGCAAGCCGGGGGTCGTCGATCCCAAGGGGCGGCTGATGTACCTCAAGGACGGCGCAGTGTTTCTGGTTACCCCGCCGATCAATGGCGAGCCGGCTACGCACGGCAATGGCTGCACGGTCGGATTTGCAGTGACCGGTCCGGAGCAGGCGCACGCCTGGCACGAAGCCGGAGTTGCCGCTGGCGGCACCGCGATCGAGGATCCGCCGGGCAAGCGCAGCGGCGGCGGGATGAACCTTTATCTCGCCTATCTGCGCGATCCCGACGGCAACAAGGTGTGCGCGCTGCACCGGCTTCCGGCGGACGCCTGAGCTCAAAACAAGACCCTGATTCACGCGTTCGGTGGAAGCGCCAAGCGCTTCCACTTCAAACAATCAGGCTCTGGCACGCAACTATCTCGGGCGGGCTTCATTGAGGGGGTAACCCATCAAGGAGCCTGCCCGTGACCAAGCATCGCATCGCCTTTCTCAACGGATCGCTGCGCAAGGATAGTTTCCACAAGCGGCTCGGGCTGGCGATCACGGCGGCGGTGGACGAGCGGATGGACATCGTCCCGGTCGAGATCGGCGACTTGCCGCTCTACTCTCAGGACAAGGACGGCGATGCCGCGCCGGCGCAATATGCCGCCTTCCGCCAGGCGATCGCGGGTTGTGACGGTTTGCTGTTCGGATCCCCCGAATATAATCGCGGGATCACCGGCGCGCTGAAGAACGCCATCGACGTGGGGTCGCGGCCCTATGGCAAGAGCGTCTTCTCGAAGAAGCCCGCTGCGGTGTTCTCGGGGTCGCCGGGGATGACCGGCGGGTTCGGGTCTAACCATGCCGTGCGCCAGTGCTGCGTGTTCCTCGACGTGCCAGTGATGCAGCAGCCAGAGGCCTATTGGGGAGCGCTGAGCGATGCCAAGCTGGCCGCCGACGGAACGATCAGCGACGAAATGCTGGGCAAGTTCGTGATCGGCTTTGCATGCGCCTTTGCCGACTGGGTCGACCTGATCGTCACCGGGCGGGCGAAGCTGGCGGAGAACCCCGCATAAAGCTTCGGCAGAACCTTGGTCAGCCTTGGTCGCCCGGATCAAAGCTTGGGTAAGGTTACCCCCTGCTGATGCATATATTTGCCGGCGCGGTCGGCGTAGCTGACTTCGCACGGTTCGTTGCCCTGCAGGAACAGGAACTGGCACGCGCCTTCGTTGGCGTAGATCTTCGCGGGCAACGGGGTCGTGTTCGAAAATTCGAGCGTGACATGACCTTCCCAACCGGGTTCGAGCGGGGTGACGTTGACGATGATCCCGCAGCGCGCATAGGTCGACTTGCCGAGGCAGATGACCAGCACGTCGCGCGGCACGCGGAAATATTCGACCGTGCGGGCAAGGGCGAAGCTGTTGGGCGGGATGATGCAGCAGTTCGTCTTGCGGTCGACGAAGCTGTTGGCGGCGAAATCCTTGGGATCGACGATCGCCGAATCGACGTTGGTGAAGATCTTGAACTCGTCGGCGACGCGCGCGTCATAGCCATAGGAGGACAGGCCGTAGCTGATGCAGCCGTCGCGGCGCTGGGCCTCGACGAACGGGGTGATCATGGCGTGGTTTTGCGCTTGCTCGCGAATCCAGCGGTCGGAGAGGATGCTCATGGGGGCGACGTAGCGGTCACGCGGGGCGGAAGCGATGGCGACTGCATAGTTTTCCACAAGGCATCCACCGATATTTCGCGGTCGATGCTGGCACCGGGGAAAGAAGGCTTTACTATCCTTCGCATCGGTAAGCCGATCGGAGAGCCAGTCACCTGGTTCGACGCTGGCGTGGTCCGGTTGATTGCAACGTCCAACATACGATCAGGATTCCAAGCCTGACGTATCAGCGCCTTCAACCGGACCCGTCCTGAATATTGACGATTGTCGTATCTTGCAATGCACGATGCTTGACCGTGAGGTGTCCTGCAAAATTCGTCAGAAATCCTTGAAATCAGACGTTTTCGACGAACGATTCACATTTCGTCCCAGATAAAAATCGCACTGATGCAGAATCACGCTGGAGTGGCGCATCCGGTCAGGGGTATTGAGCCCCATGGCCGAAATCCTCCGTATCGACGGGTCGCAAGACCTGCCCGCACCGCCGACCCTCCCCGCCAATGTCGAGGCCGAGGCGGCGCTGCTTGGCGCGTTGATGATCGACAATCGGATCGTCGAGGACGTCCAGCTGCGGCTCAAAGCGCATCATTTCTTCGAGCCTTTGCACGGGCGGATCTACGACGCCGTGCTGCGCATGACCGACAAGAACATGATCGCAAATCCGGTCACGCTGCGCCCGCTGTTCGAGGCCGACGAGGCGATGAAGGAGGTTGGCGGACCGGCTTTTCTCGCGCAGTTGACCGGGTCGGGCGCGGCGGTGATCGGAGCGCGGGACTTTGCGGCGCAGATCTATGACCTGGCGTTACTGCGCGCGCTGGTCGGGGTTGGGCGCGAGATGGTCGAAGGCGCGCTCGACACCAGCGAGGACGTCGCTCCGCTGGCCCAGATCGAGCGGGCCGAGACCGAACTGTACCGCGTCGCCGAAGAGGGCGGGAGCGAGGGCAAGGTCAAGAGCTTCTCCGACGCGACCAAGGAAGCGATCAAGAATATCGAGGTCGCGCTCAACAATGGCGGGCATCTGTCGGGGATCACGACCGGGCTGGACGGGGTCAACGCCAAGATCGGCGGGCTGCACCGGTCCGACCTGACGATCCTTGCCGGGCGGCCGGGAATGGGCAAGACCAGCCTTGCGACCAACATGGCGTTCGCGGCGGCGCAGCGTTACCAGCGCGACATCGAGGACGGCATCGAGCCGGCCAAGTCGGCGGGGGCGGCGGTGGCCTTCTTCAGCCTGGAAATGTCGGCCGATCAGTTGGCGACGCGCATCCTGGCTGAGCAGTCGGGGATCAGCTCGGAAAATTTGCGCACCGGCAAGATCAGCCGGCAGGAATTCCAGCAACTGGCACGCGCGTCGGGCGAGCTGTCGAGCCTGCCGCTGTATATCGACGACACCCCGGGGCTGACCATCGCCGCGCTGCGGACACGGTCGCGGCGGTTGAAGCGGCAGAAGAATATCGGGATGATCGTGGTCGATTACCTGCAATTGCTGTCGGGTAGCGGCAAGGGCTCGTCGGGCGACAATCGGGTCCAGGAGATATCCGAGATCAGTCGCGGGCTGAAACAACTCGCCAAGGAATTGCACCTGCCGGTGCTGGCGCTGTCGCAGCTCAGTCGCGCGGTCGAGCAGCGCGAGGACAAGAAGCCGATGCTGTCGGACCTGCGCGAATCGGGCTCGATCGAGCAGGACGCCGACATCGTGCTGTTCGTGTTCCGCGAGGATTATTACGTCGCTGCGCGCGAGCCCAAGCGGGCGATGGACGGCGACGATGCCAAGGTGTTCGAAGCGCACGAGCAGTGGCAGCGCGACATGGAGCGGGTCTATGGCATGGCCGAACTGATCGTCGCCAAGCAGCGCCACGGATCGACCGGGAAGGTGCGGATGCGGTTCGACGCGCGGGTGACCAAGTTCAGCGACGCGGCGGACGAGAGCTATCTGCCCGAGATGCGGGCGTAGTTAACGCTCGGCGAAGGGGTCGCGCAGACCTTCGGTGATTGTCGCGCGGGCGAGTTCGGCTTCGACGCTGGTCACCGGATAGGCGCAGTAATCGGCGGCGTAGAACGCGCTTGGGCGGTGGTTGCCTGACAGGCCGACCCCGCCGAACGGGGCGTTGGACGGGGCGCCGTTGGTCGGCTTGTTCCAGTTGATTACGCCGGCGCGTACGTTGGCCCAATATTTGTCGTACATCTTGGGAGTGCCGCCGATCAGGCTGGCGGCGAGGCCAAAGCGGGTGTTGTTGGCCTCGTCGATCGCGGCGTCGAAACTCTTCACCCGGATCATCTGCAGCACCGGGCCGAACAATTCCTCGTCGGGGCGGTCCTTGATGTCGGTCACGTCGATCATCGCTGGGGTGAGGTAAGGGCGTTCCTCAAAGGGGCGGTCGAGGCGGCGGAGCGGCTTGCCGCCCTTCATCATCAGCCCGAGCCAGCTGTCCTGAAGCGCGTCGGCGGCGGCGATGTCGATCACCGGGCCCATGAACGGCTGCGGGTCGGCCATCGGATTATCGACGATAATGCGGTCGATGAGTCTGGTGATCGCGTCGACCAGCGGGCCTTCGGTGCCGTCCTCGACGATCAGCCTGCGGCAGGCGGTGCAGCGCTGTCCGGCGGAGAGAAAGGCCGACTGGACGATCATCGTCGCGGCGGCGTCGATGTCCTTCACGTCCCACGCGACGATCGGGTTGTTGCCGCCAAGCTCGAGCGCGAGGATCTTCTGCGGGGTCTCGGCAAACTGGCGGGCGAGGCTGGCGCCGGCGCGGGCCGAGCCGGTGAACAGCAATCCGTCGATGCCGTCCTCGCCGGCGAGCGCGCGACCTTCATCGGGTCCGCCGATGAGCAGACGGAGGACGCCGTCGGGGACGCCTGCCTCGTGGAAGCAGTCGACGAGAAAGGCGCCGCTCGCGGGGGTCTTTTCGGACGGTTTGAAAACGACCGTATTGCCGGCGATCAGCGCGGGGACGATATGGCCGTTGGGTAGGTGCGCCGGGAAATTATAGGGGCCGAGCACGGCGAGCACGCCATGCGGCTTGTGGCGGACGGCGACCTTGCTGCCGAGCGCGCCTTCCATCTTTCGCATCGGGGTGCGCTCGGAATAGGCCGAAACCGAGATGTCGACCTTGCCGATGACCGAGCCGACCTCGGCCTTGGCTTCCCAGAACGGTTTGCCGGTTTCGCGGGCGATCAGTTCGGCGAATTCGGCGGTCCGGGCGCGCACGACATTAGCGAAGCGGCGCATCGTCTCGATACGATAGCTGACCGATTGCGCCGCCCACGCGGGCCAGGCGGCGCGCGCGGCGGCGACTTCGGCCGTTGCGTCACCGATCGGTCCCGACCAGAGTTCGGTGCCGGTTGCGGGTTCGGTTGAAATCAGCCTGTTGATGGTGCCGGTCACGGCGGGCTTGCTGGCCTGTCCGATGAAGTTGGTCAAGCCGGTCGGTCCGATGTCATGGCGTCGCCCATGCGACGGATCGCGGCGAGCTTCGTTTCGAGGGGGCGCCAGTCGTCATGCTCGGCGATCGCGGCCCAAAGCGTTTCGACCTCGTCGATCGGCATGGAGCAAGGGTCTGGATCGGACCAATATTCATGAGCGGGGGGATGTTCGCGACCGGCAAGTATCGCGGCAAGGTCGCGAAACGGGTCGCTGGCGTAGAGCTCCCCGCCCGGATCGCGCCCGCCTCGCCAGTCGAAGAACAGCCGGTCGATCGGGGCCGCTCGGGTTTGGAGCGCCTTGATCAGCGCGGCGGCGAGCGGACGGTCGTCGTGGGTTGGAGCGACGCCGAGGCGGGCAACCAGCGCGATCACGAGCGCGGACTGCAAGCGGTCGCTCCAGCCATTGAGTGTGTCGGCGAGGCCGGGAACCTCGCCCAGCAGCGCGAGGCAGCCGGCGAGTTGCGCGACGTCCCAGTGGATCGCTTCGGGCTGGCGGCCGAAGGCGTAGAGCCCAGTCTCGTCGAAGTAAGCGGCGGTGAATTGCTCGTTCCATTCGGGGGTGAAGCGCCACGGGCCATAATCGAAGCTCTCGCCCGAGATGGCGATATTGTCACTGTTGAGCACGCCGTGAACGAAACCGGCGGCGAGGTAGGAGGCGGCGAGGCGCGCGGTCGCGGCGCAGACGAGTTCGAACAGGCGGGCGGCGTCTTCGAGCGGGTGGGTCCCGGCTAGTTCGCCGTAAAGGTTGGTCAGGCAGTAGCGGGTGAGCCTGGCGATATTGTCGGTTTCGCCGAGATAGGCGAGGCGCTGGAAGCTGCCGATGCGAATGTGGCCGTGGCCGAGGCGGGTGAGCACCGCCGAGCGGGTCGGGGAGGGCTCGTCGCCACGCCACAGTTCTTCGCCGGTTTCATAGAGAGCGAAGGTTTTGGAGGTATTGACCCCGAGTGCTTCGAGCATCTCGGTCGCGAGAATTTCGCGAACTCCGCCCTTGAGCGTCAGGCGGCCGTCGGCGCGGCGGCTCCACGGGGTCTGGCCCGATCCCTTGGTGGCAAGGTCGAGCAAGCGGTTCCTCCCATCTTGGGCGGGGACGTCGCGCAGTTGGGCGAAGAGGAAACCGCGGCCGTCGCCGAGCTGGGAGTTGTAATGGCGGAACTGGTGGCCGTGGTAGCGGAGCGCGAGCGGCTGCGGGAGATTGTCGGGGAGCGGTTCGAACCGGCCAAAATGGGCCTCGCGCTCCCCGGCGTCGAGGTTGCCGAGGCCGACCCGCTGCGCCCATCGGGAATTGAAGAAGCGTTCGACATGTTTCGGAAAATCGGCCGGCGCGACCGGGTCGTAAAACTCGTCGCCCAACGAAAGGATGGCGGGATCGGGGCGATAGGCTTGCGAGCGCGGCATTGCCCCGCGATAGGGGGGAACGCCGCGGAGAGGAACTCCATGCCACGCTTTACCGACCGATATATCAACAGCCCCGACGGGCTGAAGCTCCACTATCGCGATTATGACGGACCGCATGACCGGCCGCCGTTGCTGTGCATCCCGGGCCTGACCCGCAACGCGCGCGATTTCGAGCCGGTGGCCGAGCGGTTCGCGGGCGAGTGGCGGGTGATCGCGGTCGACCTGCGCGGGCGGGGCCTTAGCGAATACGATCCCGACCCGAGTCATTATACGCCGCAATTCTATGCCGCCGACCTGCTCAAGCTGCTCGACCAGCTCGGAATCGCCGATGCGGTGTTCATCGGGACGTCGCTTGGCGGGATCATCACGATGGTCATGGCGATGCGCGATGCCGAGCGGATTGCGGGCGCGCTGCTCAACGACATCGGGCCCGAAACCGAGAAGCGTGGGCTCGACCGGATTTCATCGTACGTGGGTCAGCCGACATCCTATGCGAGCTTCGACGATCTGGCGCGGTCGTTGATGGAGAATAACCACGACGCCTTTCCCGGCTGGGACCTCGCGCGGTGGGAGGCGTTTGCTCATCGCACCGCGAGCGAGCGCGATGGCGCGATCCGTTTGGACTATGACCCGGCGATCGCCGATGGATTTAACGCCGCCGCGAGCGCGCCGCCGACCGATATCTGGCCCTATTATCGCGCGCTCGCGGGGCGGCCGGTGACGGTGCTGCGCGGCGAGTTGACCGACCTGCTAGAACCCGCGGTCGCCAAGCGGATGGTGCGCGAGATACCCGACGTCGAACTGGTCGAGGTGCCCGGCGTCGGCCATGTGCCGGCGCTCGACGAGCCCGAGAGTGCCGCCGCGATCGAGCGGCTGCTCGGGCGGGTACTGGCGCGGACCGAAGACCCCGCCTGAATCAAGCGCGTTCGAGTGCTCCGCGATAATCCGGGTTCTCGAGCGCCCGCCCGGCGCCGAGCGCGACGCACATCAGCGGATTGTCGGCGATCCGCACGGGTAGCCCGGTCTCATCGGCCAGCACCGCGTCAATCTGTGGCAAAAGCGATCCGCCGCCGGTCATGGTGATGCCGTCGTCGATGATGTCGGCGGCAATCTCGGGCGCGGTATTCTCGAGTGCGCGACGGACCGCGTGGACGATCTGGCCGACGGGATCGCGCAATGCCTCGGCGAGCTCGGCCTGGGTGATTTCGACTTCGCGCGGCACCCCGCGAGCGACGTCGCGGCCGCGGACCAGCGCGCTGCGACCGCGCCCGTCGCCGGGCGGGCTGGCGATGCCCAGGTCCTTCTTGATCTTCTCGGCGGTCGCCTCGCCGATCAGGAGGTTGTGGTTGCGGCGCACAGACTGGGTGATCGCGTCGTCCATCTTGTCGCCGCCGACGCGGACCGACATGCTGTAGGTCAGGCCGTACAGCGAGATCACGCCGACCTCGGTCGTCCCGCCGCCGATATCGACCACCATCGAGCCCTTGGCCTTGATCACCTCGAGGCCGGCGCCGATCGCTGCGGCCATCGGTTCGACCAGCAGCCAGACGCGGCTGGCTCCGGCGTTGGAAGCGGCGTCGCGGATCGCGCGGCGTTCGACCTGGGTCGAGCCCGAAGGAACGCACATGACGATTTCGGG
Source organism: Sphingomonas sp. (assembly GCF_025362505.1). Lineage (GTDB taxonomy): Bacteria > Pseudomonadota > Alphaproteobacteria > Sphingomonadales > Sphingomonadaceae > Sphingomicrobium. The sequence continues at coordinate 8,379 of NZ_JANYGG010000032.1, forward strand.
GCCGCGGGTGAAGCGGTTGCGGCCGCCGTTGGCTTTCAGGATGAAATGCTTGATCATCTGCTCGGCGACTTCGAGGTCGGCGATGACCCCGCTGCGCAACGGGCGGATAGTTTTCAGGTAGGCGGGGGTCTTGCCCATCATCAGCTTGGCATCGGCGCCGATCGCGCGGACGCGGCGGATGCCGTTGTGGGTCTCCATCGCCACCACCGACGGCTCGTTGATGACGATCCCGTGGCCGCGACGATAGACGACGGTGTTGGCCGTGCCGAGGTCGATGGCGAGATCGGTCGACGCGAAATTGAACAGGCGTCCGAATGGCATGGAGTTTCTCTTGCGTTCTCAACGAGCGTGACCCTGCGCGTCAGCTTGCGGCCCACATCAAGGCCGGATCGTCCGTTATTCGCCTATTAACGATGAACCGAGCCAAGTGATCGACCGACTGAGCGAATTGGTTAAATGCACAAAAGACCCACCTGCAGAACTTTCGCACTGAATTTGAAAAGTAATACTTATTTAATCTTGCGCAAGGATTTGAGGGGCGATAAGCAACAATCATAACGACGCCGCTGACGTTACGTCATGCCGCACAAAAAGGGGTCTAACACCATGGCTATCCGGCTGACCGCGAAGCAGAATCTGATGATCGGCACGACCTTGGTCGGTGTCGGCGCATTCATCATGCCGAATGCGGCGATGGCCGACTGCCTGCCCAATGTGGGCGGCACGGTGGTCACCTGCCTGGCGACGGACCTCGACGGCTACAACGGATCGGCGGTCAACAGCCTGACGATCAACGTCAACAATGGCGCGAGTGTCACGGGCGGCGCGCTGTCGACGGG
>NZ_JANYGG010000038.1 GCF_025362505.1 Sphingomonas sp.
TGCTTCTTCCGCTTTCGCGATGCTGTTGCCGCTGCGGGCATCAACGTCGAGATCGTGCCGGGTATCCTGCCGATCTCGAACGTCGCGCAGACGAGGAAATTCGCGTCGATGTGCGGGGCGAGCATCCCGGGGTGGATGGACCGACTGTTCGACGGGCTCGACGAATTGCCCGCCGCTCGCCAGCTGGTCGCGGCGACGATCGGCGCCGAATTGTGCCGCCAGCTATATGCCGGCGGGGTGCGCAATTTCCACTTCTATACGCTCAATCGCGCCGAGCTGGCCTATGCCATCTGCCATCTGCTCGGCGTTCGGCCCAAGCCAGAGGGCCGTGACACGATCAAGGAGCAGGCCGCATGACCAGCATCACACCCTCCCCCGCCGCGGCGCGGTTCCGCGATCAGGCAGCGAAGCGAATCCTCATCACCGACGGTGCGTTCGGGACGATGCTGCAGGGCTATTCGCTCGGCGAGGCGGAGTATCGCGGGTCGATCGAGACCAATCACGACCAGAAGGGCAACAACGACCTGTTGTCGCTGACCCAGCCCGCGATCGTGCGCGAAATCACCGACGCCTATCTCGCGGCGGGGTCGGACATCGTGTCGACCAACACGTTCAATGCGAACCGGATCAGCCAGGCCGACTACGGTGCCGAAGCGCTGGTGCGCGACCTCAACATAGCCTCGGCGCGGATCGCGCGTGATGCCGCCGACGCCGCCGAGGCCGCGACCGGGATCCCGCGCTTTGTCGCGGGTGCCTTGGGGCCGACCAACAAGACATTGTCTCTGTCACCAGACGTCAACGACCCTGGTTTCCGCGCGGTGAGCTTCGACGAATTGAAGGACGTCTATCGCGCTCAGGTTGAAGCTCTGGTCGAAGGCGGCGCCGACTTCATCCTGATCGAGACGATTTTCGATACGCTCAACGCCAAGGCAGGGATCATGGCGACGATCGAGGCGCAGGAAGCGATCGGCCGCGAGCTGCCGCTGATGATCAGCTTCACCATGACCGATCGCACCGGGCGCAACCTGTCGGGCCATTCGATCGAGAGTTTCTGGGCCTCGGTGCGCCATGCCAAGCCGCTGACGATCGGGGTCAACTGCTCGTTCGGCGCGCCCGATCTTCGCCCGCATGTGCAGGTCCTTTCGGCCGGCGCCGATGCATTGCTGATGGCCTATCCCAACGCCGGGCTGCCCAACGAACTGGGCGAATATGACGAGCAACCAGTGACGACCGCCGGCTTCATGCGCGAGTGGGCCGAGCAAGGGTTGGTCAACGTCATCGGCGGCTGCTGCGGGACGACGCCCGAGCATATCAAGCAAATGGCGATGGCCGTGGCGGGCCGTCCCCCGCGCGCGCTCCCCGCGCACCGCTCGGATACCCTGCTCGCGGGCATCGACCCGATGCGCATCGCCGCTTGAACCAAGGTAGTTTCGTGACCCGGAATGTCGCCCAATTCGTCAATATCGGCGAGCGCACCAATGTCACCGGATCGGCGGCGTTCAAGAAATTGATCCTCGGCGACGACTATGCCCGCGCCGTCGAGGTCGCGCGCCAGCAGGTCGAGAACGGCGCGCAGATCGTCGACGTCAACATGGACGAAGGTCTGCTCGACGCCGAGTATGCCATGACCACCTTCCTGAAATTGATCGGCGCCGAGCCTGACATCGCGCGCGTCCCGATCATGATCGATTCGTCGAAATGGTCGGTGATCGAGGCGGGTTTGAAGGTCGTGTCGGGCAAGCCGATCGTCAATTCGATCAGCATGAAGGAAGGCGAGGAGCCATTCCTCGCGCAGGCCCGCAAAATCATGGCTTATGGCGCCGCCGCGGTCGTCATGGCGTTCGACGAGAAGGGCCAGGCAGACACGGCGGCGCGCAAGGTCGAGATTTGCGAACGCGCCTACAAATTGCTCACCGGGATCGGCTTCCCGCCCGAAGACATCATCTTCGATCCCAACATCTTCGCGATCGCGACCGGGATCGACGAGCATCGCCGCTATGCGATCGATTTCATCGAAGCGTGCCGCGAAATCAAGGCGCGCTGCCCCCACGTCCATATCTCGGGCGGGGTGTCGAACCTCAGCTTCTCGTTCCGCGGCAACGAGCCGGTGCGCCGCGCGATGCACAGCGTGTTCCTCTACCACGCCATCCAGGCGGGGATGGACATGGGGATCGTCAACGCGGGGCAACTCGACATCTATGACGCGATCGACCCCGAGCTGCGCGAGGCTTGCGAAGACGTCATCTGGGATCGGCGAGAAGATGCCACCGACCGGATGATCACGCTCGCCGAGCGCTATCGCGGGACTGACGTGGTCGCCGAGAAGCAGGCCGAGGAATGGCGCGGCTGGCCGGTCGCCCGGCGATTGGAGCATGCGCTGGTCAAGGGCATCGACGCGTTCGTCGTCGAGGATACCGAGGAAGCGCGGCTGCTTAGCCCACGCCCGATCGAGGTCATCGAAGGCCCGCTGATGGACGGGATGAACGTCGTTGGCGACCTGTTTGGGTCGGGCAAGATGTTTTTGCCGCAGGTCGTGAAATCGGCGCGCGTGATGAAGAAGGCCGTTGCGCACCTGCTGCCTTATATCGAGGCGGCGAAGGACCCCGGCGCGCGCGGCAAGGGCAAGATCGTCATGGCGACGGTCAAGGGCGACGTTCACGACATCGGCAAGAACATCGTCGGGGTCGTGCTGCAGTGCAACGGGTTCGAGATCGTCGACCTGGGCGTGATGGTGCCGTGGACCAGGATCCTCGAGACCGCGATCGCCGAGGATGCCGACATCATCGGGCTGTCGGGGCTGATCACCCCGTCGTTGGACGAGATGGTCACCGTCGCCGAAGAGATGAAGCGCGCGGGGTTCAAGCTGCCGTTACTGATCGGCGGCGCCACGACGTCGAAAGTCCACACCGCGCTGCGCATCGACGTCGCATATGACGGCCCCGTGATTCACGTCCTCGACGCCAGCCGCGCGGTCGGGGTCGCGACCACGCTGGTCAGCGAGAGCGGCGGGCGAACCGCCTATGTCGACGAAATCAAGGGCGACTATGCCCATGTCCGCGAGACTCGCGAAGGAAAGGGCCAGAACGCGCTGCTTCCCATCGCCGATGCGCGCGCCAACGCCTTCCCGGCCGACATGCACTTGCGGCCCCCTGCCCCGGTCCAGCCGGGCGATCATCGCTTCGCCGACTGGCCGCTCGAGGAACTGCGCGGGCTGATCGACTGGACCCCCTTCTTCCGCGCGTGGGAGCTTGCCGGGAATTACCCTGCGATCCTCACCGATCATGTCGTCGGCGAAAGCGCGACGAGCCTGTTCGCCGACGCGCAGGCGATGCTCGACACGATCATCGCCGAGAAGTGGCTGACCGCACAAGGTACCGTCGGGCTGTGGCCGTGCCGCCGCGAGGGCGATGACGTCATCCTCCACCTCGAGGACGAGCGCCACGTCCGCTTGCCCTTCCTTCGCCAGCAGATCGCCAAACGCGCCGGCCGTGCCAACATGTGCCTCGCCGATTTCGTGTCCCGCGACGGCGACTGGATCGGCGGGTTCTCGGTCGGGATCCACGGGATCGACCCGCACATCGCGCGGTTCAAGGCCGACACCGACGATTATTCCGATATCCTGCTCAAAGCTCTCGCCGACCGGCTCGCCGAGGCGTTCGCCGAGCGGCTCCACCAGCATGTCCGGATGGAATTGTGGGGCTATGCGCCGGGCGAGCAGCTGACCAACGAGGCGTTGATCAAGGAGGAATATTTCGGGATCCGCCCCGCGCCGGGCTACCCCGCCTGCCCCGATCATAGCCTGAAACCAATCCTGTTCGACCTGCTCGGCGGGCCCGACGGGACCGGGATCACGCTGACCGAGAGTTTCGCGATGCTGCCGACCTCGGCGGTGTCGGGCTTCTACTTTGGTCACCCGCAGGCCGCCTATTTCGGAGTCGCGCGGATCGGCGAGGACCAGCTTGCCGACTATGCGGTCAGGCGAGGCTTTTCGCTCGACGAAGCGCGACGCTGGCTGCGTCCCAACCTCGACTGAGATTGACGCACGACGCCGCGACATATAACGACATCGTTATATCTCTAATCTTCCGCTCCAACATCCTGGGTGCCCATGCGCAGCAGCTATCTGTTTACGTCCGAATCGGTTTCCGAAGGTCATCCCGACAAGGTCGCCGACCAGATCAGCGACGCGATCGTCGACCTGTTCCTGGGCAAGGACCCCGAGGCGCGTATCGCGTGCGAGACGCTGACCACGACCAATCTCGTCGTTCTCGCCGGCGAAATCCGCTGCAAGGGCGTCTACGAGAACGAGCAGTGGCTCGATGGTGCCGAGGCCGAGATCGAGCAGGCAGTGCGCGAGACGGTCAAGCGCATCGGTTATGAGCAGGACGGCTTTCACTGGGAGAGCTTCAAATTCGTCAACAAGCTCCACGGCCAGTCGGCGCACATCGCGCAGGGCGTCGACGCATCGGGCAACAAGGACGAGGGCGCCGGCGACCAGGGGATCATGTTCGGTTATGCCACCGACGAGACCCCCGAGCTGCTCCCTGCCACGCTCTACTACAGCCACAAGATTCTCGAGCGGATGGCCGCTGACCGTCACTCGGGCGCGGCGCCGTTCCTCGAGCCCGACGCCAAGAGCCAGGTCACGCTGCGCTACGAGGAAAGCACCCCCGTCGCCGCGACCGCAATCGTCGTCTCGACCCAGCACGGCAAGGGCTATGACCAGGGCGACAAGGAGGCCGAGCTTCACGCCTATGTGAAGCGCGTTGTCGCCGACGTCTTCCCCGCTCATCTGCTGTCGGACGAGACCGTCTATCACATCAACCCGACCGGAAGCTTCGAGATCGGCGGACCCGACGGCGACGCCGGGCTGACCGGGCGCAAGATCATCGTCGACACCTACGGCGGGGCCGCGCCTCATGGCGGCGGAGCGTTCAGCGGCAAGGATCCGACCAAGGTCGACCGCTCGGCGGCCTACATGGCGCGCTACCTCGCCAAGAACATCGTCGCCGCGAAGCTCGCGACGCGCTGCACGATCCAGCTCGCCTACGCGATCGGCGTGTCCGAGCCGCTGTCGCTCTATGTCGATACTCACGAAACAGGCACTGTCGGCGACGACGTGCTCGAGACCGCGATCGGCAAGATCGAGGCCTTGGGCAGAATGACCCCGCGCGGCATCCGCATGCATCTGAAACTCAACAAGCCGATCTATGCCCGCACCGCCGCCTACGGACACTTCGGGCGCACCCCCGAGGGCGACTTTTTCCCGTGGGAAAAGACCGACCTTACCGATGCGCTGAAATCAGCGCTCGCCAACCAAGCCGAAGGAATTTCATCGTGACCACCACCACGCTCGAGCGTGATTATATCGTCAAAGACCTCAGCCTCGCCGCCTTCGGCCGCAAGGAAATCGACATTGCCGAGACCGAGATGCCCGGCCTGATGGCGCTGCGCACCGAGTTCGGCACGACCAAGCCGCTGACCGGCGCGCGGATCGTCGGTTCGCTCCACATGACGATCCAGACCGCGGTGCTGATCGAGACGCTGACTGCGTTGGGCGCGACCGTCCGCTGGGCGTCGTGCAACATCTTCTCGACCCAGGATCACGCCGCCGCCGCGATCGCCGAAACTGGTGTTCCGGTGTTCGCGATCAAGGGCGAGACGCTCGACGAATATTGGGATTATGTCGTCCGCATCTTCGATTGGGGCCAGGACACCACCTGCAATTTGATCCTCGATGATGGCGGCGACGCCACGATGTTCGCGCTGTGGGGCGCGCGGGTCGAAGCCGGCGAGACTTTGTTCACGCCGTCGAACGAGGAAGAGGAAATCTTCGCCAAGACACTGACCAAATTCCTCAAGGATCGCCCGGGCTACCTCACCAAGACCGTCGCCAACATCAAGGGCGTGTCGGAGGAAACCACCACCGGCGTCCATCGCCTCTATGAGCTCAGCAAGCAGGGCAAGCTCCCGTTCCCGGCGATCAACGTCAACGACAGCGTGACCAAGTCGAAGTTCGACAATCTTTATGGCTGCAAGGAGAGCCTTGTCGACGCCATCCGCCGCGCGACCGACGTCATGCTGGCCGGCAAGATCGCCTGCGTCGCGGGCTTCGGCGATGTCGGCAAGGGCAGCGCCGCCTCGCTCCGCAATGGCGGCGCGCGCGTGCTGGTGACCGAAGTCGATCCGATCTGCGCGCTGCAGGCGGCGATGGACGGGTTCGAAGTGGTGAC
>NZ_JANYGG010000044.1 GCF_025362505.1 Sphingomonas sp.
CGCGTCTTCAAATCCTACGACGATATCCTTGATCACTGCTGCTTCGCCTGGAACCGTCTCACCGACCAACCGTGGCGCATCATGTCCCTCGGGCTGCGAACTTGGGCGCATCGGTTCTAATCAGAGAGTCTTGGTATAAGATATTCCTCCGATCTGGGTTTACAGGGCGTTGGCCCTTTCTCGCAGATGAATTTCCAGTTTGGTGCGGACGGCGGGACTCGAACCCGCACGCCCAAAGGGCAGAAGATTTTAAGTCTCCAGCGTCTACCGGTTCCGCCACGTCCGCACTTGCACGGGGGTTGCCCGGTACGCCGTCTGGGTCAAGCTATTCGGCGTTCACTTCGCCGAGATTGAGCCGTTCGCGCATTTCCTTGCCAGGTTTGAAATAGGGCACGCGCTTGGCCGAGACTTCGACCGGCTCGCCGGTACGTGGATTGCGGCCGACGCGGGCATCGCGGCTCCGGGTAGAAAAGGCGCCGAACCCGCGCAGCTCCACGCGCCCGCCTTCGGCCAATTGCCCGGTGATCGAATCAAACAATGCGCCGACAACTTTTTCGACTTCACGCTGCGTGAGGTCGGGGAAATCGCTGCACAATTTCTGCACCAGTTCAGATCGAATCATGGTCCCCGCCCGTTAACTTCGCTTAAGCTCGGTTCCCGCCAAGCCGATACGTCTAGAGTTGTCAAAAAAAGAACGGCGGCGCAAGCCTTTCCGCCGCGCCGCCGCTCCGTGATCGGTCAGCCGCGAACGGCCGCCCGCGCTTTTTACAGACTTACTTCTTGGCGGCCTTGAGCGCTTCGCCCAGAATGTCGCCCAGCGATGCACCGCTGTCGGACGAGCCATACTGCGCAACCGCCTGCTTTTCTTCGCTGATCTGCAGCGCCTTGATCGAGAAGGTCGGCTTCTTCGAGCGATCGAAGCCGGTCACCTGCGCGTCGAACTTCTGGCCGACCTGGAAGCGCTCGGGGCGCTGCTCGTCGCGGTCGCGGCCAAGATCGGTGCGCTTGATGAAGCCGGTCACGCCGTCGTCGCCGACCTGCACTTCCAGCCCACCGTCGCGAACCTCGAGCACGGTCACGGTGACTGTCTCGTTCTTGTTGACGCCCGAACCGCCCGACGTGCCGGCGCCGCCAGCGGCGACCCCGCCGCGCTCAAGCTGCTTCATGCCGAGCGAGATGCGCTCCTTTTCGACATCGACGTCGAGCACGACGGCCTTGACCGTCTCACCCTTGTGATGAAGCGCCAAGGCTTCTTCGCCAGTGACGCCCCAAGCGATATCCGACATGTGGACCATCCCGTCGACGTCGCCGTCGAGCCCGATGAACAGGCCAAATTCGGTGGCGTTCTTGACTTCGCCCTCGACCTGGCTGCCGACGGGGTGCTTCTCGGCAAAGTCGCCCCACGGGTTCGACTGGGCCTGCTTGAGGCCGAGCGAAATGCGGCGCTTCTCCTCGTCGACCTCAAGGATCTTGACTTCGACTTCCTGCGACGTCGAGACGATCTTGCCCGGATGGACGTTCTTTTTGGTCCAGCTCATCTCGGAGACGTGGACGAGGCCCTCGATGCCCGGCTCCAACTCAACGAACGCTCCGTATTCGGTGATGTTGGTGACGCGGCCGGTGAAGTTGCCCTCGATCGGGTATTTCGCTGCGGCGCCTTCCCACGGATCGCTCTCGAGCTGCTTCATGCCGAGCGAGATGCGCTGTGTGTCGCGGTTGATGCGGATGATCTGCACCTTGACCGTGTCACCGATGTTGATCAGCTCCGACGGGTGGCCGACGCGCTTGTAGCTGATGTCGGTGACGTGGAGCAGGCCGTCGATGCCGCCAAGGTCAACGAACGCACCATAATCGGTGATGTTCTTGACGATGCCTTCGATCACCTGACCCTCGGCGAGGGTCTGGATCAGGCCCGAGCGCTGTTCGGCGCGGGTTTCTTCGAGGATCGCGCGGCGCGACACGACGATGTTGCCGCGACGGCGGTCCATCTTGAGGATCTGGAACGGCTGCGGCAGGTCCATCAGCGGACCGACGTCGCGCACCGGGCGGATATCGACCTGGCTGCCGGGCAGGAACGCCACGGCGCCGCCGAGATCGACGGTGAAGCCGCCCTTGACCCGGCCGAAGATCGTGCCTTCGACGCGCTCGGCCTTCTCGAATTCCTTCTCCAGCTTGTCCCACGCGGCTTCGCGGCGGGCGCGGTCGCGCGACAGCATCGCTTCTCCGCTGGCGTTCTCGACGCGGTCGACGAACACTTCGACTTCGTCGCCAACCTTGAGTTCGGCCTTCTGGCCCGGCGCGGCGAATTCGCGCAGCGGCACGCGGCCTTCGGACTTCAGCCCGACGTCGATGACGGCGAGGTCGTTCTCAATGGCGGTGACGATGCCCTTGACGACCTTGCCCTCGAAGGACTCGTTTTCGCCGCCAAGCGATTCATTGAGCATTGCCGCGAAATCGTCGCGGGTCGGAAATGCCGTTGTGGCCATAAAAAAGGTGGTCTTTCAAAAAGCGTTTCGGCCGCTGGCCGGACCAACATGGTCGGCTTCCGTCGAGCGGACTTTGGTGAAACCCTGTCCGCCGCGACGACCCCATGCCGGCGCGGCATCCATTGGGTGCGAAATACGGGAGGAGCGCCAACAGCAAACGGCGCACCCGGACCCGGCGGCCCTCAGGACCACCGACCAAGCCGCGCTCGCCAAAAGACGGGCCGCCCGCGAGACACTCCCGCCGGACGGCAGCGCGCTTAGCCCAGCAAGGGGCAAAGGGCAAGGAAAGCGTCAGGCGAAAAGGCCGGCTGCCTCAGCGATGGCGACGTAGATGGCGTCGAGGTCGGCGTCGTCGATGCAATAGGGCGGCATGACGTAGATCGTGTTGCCGAGCGGGCGAAGCAGAAGGTCGCGGTCGCGGAAGTGGGCAAGAAGACGCGGGGCGAGCGCCGAGAGGTAGCCCTTGTCGCGGGTTTCGAGGTCAATCGCGGTAATCGTCCCGAGCGCGCGGGAGTTGGTGACTCCAGGTAATCCGGCGAGCGCCTCCAACCGCGTCGCCTGCCGCGCCGCCAGCGATGCGACCCGCTCGAGCACCGGCTCCTCCCGCCAGATCGCGAGGTTGGCGGCGGCGGCGGCGCAGGCCATCGGATTGGCGGTATAGCTCGACGAGTGGAAGAACAGCTTCGCGCGATCGGTCGAGCGGTGCGCTTCAAAAATCGCCTCGCTCGCCAGCGTCACCGCCAACGGCACCGCGCCGCCGGTAAGGCCCTTCGACAGGCACATTACGTCGGGCACGACACCGGCCTGCTCGCACGCGGTCAGCGTCCCCGTCCGGCCCCACCCGGTCATCACCTCGTCGGCTATGAACAGCACGTCGTGGGCGGCGCAGATCCGCCGCATCTCGGTCAGCACCCACGCCGGGTAGAACAGCATCCCACCCGCGCCGAGGATCAGCGGCTCGACGATCAGCGCGGCGGGCCTGTCGCGGCATTCGCGTTCGAGCGCGTCGAGCGTCGCCTGCTCGGCGCCCGATGCCGGGAAGGGAATGGTGCCGACGTCGAACAGCAATGGCTCATAGGCGCGGTTGAACGCGCCGCGCGCGCCAACCGACATCGCGCCGATCGTGTCGCCGTGATAGCTGTGCTCGATCACCAGCAGGCGATGACGCGGCTGGCCGATATTGAGCCAGTATCCGAGCGCCATCTTCAGCGCGACCTCGACGCTGGTCGACCCGGAATCGGAGAAGAAGACGCGGGTCAGCGCTGGCGGGAGGATCGCCAGTAGGCCGCGCGCGAGCTCCTCGGCCGGCTCGTGAGTCCAACCGGCGAAGATGATCTGGTCGAGCTTGTGCGCCTGCTCGGCGATCGCCGCCATAATCCGCGGGTTTCGGTGACCGTGCGTCGTTACCCACCACGACGAAATCGCGTCGATGATCCGCCGGCCGTCCGCGGTGTAGAGCGCGGCGCCCTCGGCGTGGGTTACGAGCGGGATCGGCTCGCCCAGCCCATGCTGGGTGAACGGATGCCAGATCGGCGATCCGCTCACGCAAAGTCCGCAAGGTCGAAGTTGGCGGCGAAGGCAGCGGCGAGCGCGGCGGGCTCGAGCGGGTCGATTCTCGGCAGGCGTCCAAGCCGCCTCACCCGACCGATCCGGCAGATGGTCGCCTCGCTATCCTCCTGCGCCTCGCCGATGAAAGCGATCCCGAGGATCGGCACACCGCGCGAGCGGAGCGCCTCGATCGACAGTAGGCTGTGATTGATCGTGCCGAGCGCGGTCCGCGCGACCAGCACCACCGGCGCTCCCCATGTCGCGAACAGGTCGGCGAAGAGGGTTTCGCGGACGATCGGGACGAGCACGCCCCCTGCCCCCTCCACCACCAGATCGTTAATGGGCGGGAGCATCAGACGATCGAGGTCGATTGCGAGCCCGTCGATCTCGGCGGCACGGTGGGGCGAGCAGGGCGTTTTCAGGCAATAGGCTTCAGGGAGCGTTGCCCTCAGCCCGGCACCCGCCAGCGCGACGACCCGTTCGCGATCGGTACCATCGTCGAAACCGGCCTGGATCGGCTTCCAGTATGTGGCGCCGAGCGCCCCGGCGAGGGCTGCGGCGAAAACCGTCTTGCCAATGTCGGTATCGGTCCCGGTCACGATGATAGCCCGGGTCACAGGGCCACCTTCAGCGCATCGGCAAGTGCATTCACGTCGGCCTCCTTCGCATTGAGGGTAAGCGAAATCCGCAGCCGTGATGTCCCCGCCGGGACGGTCGGCGGGCGAATGCCGCGGACATCGAACCCGGCCGCCTGCAGCGCCGCCGCGGCGCGCATCGTCGCGCCATCGTCGCCGATGATCAGCGGCAATATCTGCGATCCGGTCGGCGCGATCCCAAGCGGAGCCAGCTTTCGTTCGGCATGTGCGACAAGCCGCCACAACGCCGCGTGGCGCTCAGGCTCATCGACCAGGATCCGCAGCGCCTCACGCACCGCGCTCGCCATCAGCGGCGACGGCGCGGTCGAGAAGATGAACGGGCGTGCGCGGTTGACAAGGAAGTCGCGCAGCAGCTCCGGCCCGCACAACAGCGCTCCCTCGCAGCCGAGCGCCTTGCCGCAAGTGTGCAGCGTGACGACGTTGTCGGCATCGTGGATCGCGTCGGCGAGGCCGCGCCCGTCGCGCCCGAACACCCCCGTGGCATGCGCTTCGTCGATGACCAGCATCGCATCGTGCGCCGCCGCGACCTTAGCCAGATCGACTAACGGCGCCCGGTCACCATCCATCGAGTAAAGACTTTCGACCGCGATCCACGCCCTCCCCATCCCGCCCGCCGAGCGCCAGCGCTTGATCGCGTCGTCGAACCCGTCGGGGTCATTATGTGCCGCGCTGGTTACCTCGGCCCGCCCCATCCGCATGCCGTCGAGCGCGCTGGCGTGGATCAGCGCATCGTGGACGACGAGGTCGCCGCGCTGCGGCAGCGTCGCGAACAAGGCGGTGTTGGCGGCGAACCCGCTCGAGAAATACAGTGCCGATTGCGACCCGAAAAAGGCCGACGCCTCGGCCTCGATCAGCTCATGCTCCGGATCATTCCCGCGCAGCAGCCGCGAACCGCCCGACCCGACCGGTACACCCCGCGCCATCGCCTCGCGCACTGCCTCGGCAAGGCGCGGCGCCGCGCCGAGCGCAAGATAATCGTTCGAGGCGAAGTCGATCCCCACCCGTGGCCGCAGCGACCGAATGCGGTCGATCGACGCAAGATGCTCGAGCTGGTCGCGATAGTCTTGCAAGCCACCCATCGTCCGCGCCTTAACCAATTTCGCGAGGCGCGCCATCAGGCAGCGGTCAGCGGCGCTGTTCGACCAACGCGATGGCGGCGGTAATCGCTTCGTCGATCTGCAATTCGCCCGTGTCGAGCAACTCCGCATCCTGCGCCATTAACAGTGGCGCCGCCTCGCGGCCCGCGTCGCGCTCGTCACGCGCCCTGATGTCGATCAGCACCTCGTCGAAATGCGCCGGCTTGTCTTTCGCGACCAGCTCGTCGGTGCGGCGGCGCGCGCGGATCTCGGGGCTGGCGGTGACGAACAGCTTCGCCGTCGCGTGCGGCGCGATGACCGTCCCCGTGTCGCGCCCGTCGAGCACCGCTCCACCCTGCTGGTCGGCGAAGTCGCGCTGCCGGTCGAGCAACGCGGCACGAACCGCCGGGAAGGCAGAAATGCGCGACGCCACCTCACCGACGATCTCCGACCGAAGCTCGGGATCGTCGGGCGGCACCAGCCCGGTCTTGCACGCACGGACCGCTTCGAACTCGCTCGCAGGGTCGCCGCCCCAGCGCAAAAGGCTCAGCGCGACCGAACGATACAGCAGCCCGGTGTCCATGTGCGGCAAGCCATAATGCGCCGCCAGCGCCCGCGCGATCGTGCCCTTGCCGCTGGCGGCGGGACCATCGACAGTGATTAGCAGGGGACGCGCTTGGCTCACGCCAGGCGCTTTGACAGGGGGCCGGGGCTATGGCAAGGCGCCGGCGACTGACCGGGCGGCGCCTTTCGCTGCCGTCCCTCACTACAACATTGGAGACGCGGCCAGATGGTCAAACCTGAATGGGGTCACAAGCGCACTTGCCCCAAATGTTCGACCCGCTTCTATGATCTCGGCAAGGACGAGCCCGTCACGTGCATCGCGTGCGGCGCGACCTTCTCGCCCGACGCGGTGCTGAAGTCGAAGCAGCCGCAGGCGTTCGAAACGGCGCAGGCGCCCGACAAGCTCAAGGACGCCAACGAGGATCTCGGCGCCGAGGATCTGGTGCCCGACGAGGACGAAGAGCCTTCGCCGGACGACGAGGTCGACCTGACGACGAGCGACGACGATCTCGGCGTCCCGACCGGCGCCGAAGAGGATGAGCATTAAGTTTGGCTAGCCTGCACTGGCCCCGGCCGGTGCAGGCTAGCCAAACACGCCACGCGATAATTTTTCCCATTTCCAGCGGGGGAAACATCGCCTAATGGCGCTGACATTGGGGCCGTAGCTCAGCTGGGAGAGCGTCGCGATGGCATTGCGAAGGTCTGGGGTTCGATCCCCCACGGCTCCACCACCCCTTCCCAGGCCTTTGTAAGGCGCAGGGATCACCGGAAAACAAGCGCTGTTGAAATCCCAGCTGATCCCGATTCTTGGCGATCAACTGTCGCCCGATATTGCCTCCTTGCGCCAAGCCGATAAAGCGGCCGCAATCATCCTGATGTGCGAGGTGGCCGAGGAAGCTACTTACGTTCGCCATCACAAAAAGAAGATAGCGTTCATCTTCAGCGCCATGCGTCATTTTGCCAACGAATTGCGGCAGGCCGGCTGGACTGTGGATTATGTGGCTCTGGACGATACCGAAAATTGTGGATCATTGCGGGGCGAAGTCGCGCGCGCAGTCGAGCGGCATGGCACGATCGCGGTCACGATCACCGCGCCGGGCGAGTGGCGCTTGCTCGAGGACATGCAAGGCTGGCCATGCCAACCAACGATCTTGTCGGATGATCGCTTCTTGTGCAGCGATTCGGCATTCGCCGCCTGGGCCGAGGGCCGCAAAACGTTGCGGATGGAATATTTCTACCGCGACATGCGCCGCGCAACCGGGCTGCTGATGGATGGCGACCAGCCGGAAGGCGGGAAATGGAATTTTGATCATGACAATCGCAAGCCCGCCAGAGGTGAGCAGCATTTCCCGGGGGTACCGCGCTTCGCCCCGGACGCACTGACAGCGGAGGTGCTGGCGCTGGTTGCCGAGCGCTTTGCTGATCATTTCGGTGATCTTGAACCTTTTTGGTTTGCAGCGACGCGGGCCGATGCTCAGGTAGCGCTGGCGCATTTCATCGACCACGCGCTCGCCCGCTTCGGCGATTTTCAGGATGCCATGTTGCTCAAGGAAAAATTCCTCAGCCATGCGGTTCTCGGCCTCTACATCAACTGCGGATTGCTTGATGCACTCAGTGTGTGCCGCGCTGTTGAAGCTGCCTATCGTAAGGGGCACGTACCGCTTAACGCGGCTGAGGGTTTCATTCGCCAGGTTATCGGCTGGCGCGAATATGTGCGCGGCATTTACTGGCTAAAAATGCCTGATTATATTGCCAATAATGCTTTGGAAGCGACACGGCCGCTGCCTGATTTCTACTGGACCGGCGACACCGAGATGGCCTGTGTCCGCGCTTGCGTCGTCCAGACGCGCGAGGAAGCCTACGCCCATCATATCCAGCGGCTGATGGTCACGGGCAATTTCGCACTGCTAGCCGGCGTCGATCCGTACGCGGTGCATCAATGGTATCTTGCGGTTTATGCCGATGCTTATGAATGGGTCGAGCTGCCGAATACGCTGGGCATGAGCCAATTCGCCGATGGCGGCCTGCTTGCATCCAAGCCCTATGCGGCCAGCGGGGCCTACATCGACCGCATGTCGGATTATTGCAAAAACTGCAGTTTCGACGTGAAGGCAAAGAATGGCGCCAAGGCCTGCCCGTTCAACTACCTCTATTGGGATTTTCTAGTGCGGCACGAGGCACGCCTGCGCCGCAATCCGCGGATGGCCCAAATGTATCGGACCTACGACAAGCTCGCCGATGACCGAAAGCTGGCGATCGCTCAGGATGCCAAGCGGTTTCTGTCCAATTTGTAAGGCCCGACGGCGACGGAGGCTCAGGCCGGGCGGCCGGTCCCGCGGCACCTGTCCGAACAATATTTTACTTCGTCCCAGTCGCGCTCCCATTTTTTGCGCCACGTGAAAGGGCGTTGGCAGGATAGGCAGATCTTGCTGGGCAGCTCTGATTTCTTGCGCATCTTGGCCATGTCACAGATCCAGCGAAAATTGAGGAGCCGCAAGCTTGGGCTCGAGCGCACGCGCCTTTGCACCACGCCGTGCCCTGAGTCCCGCGCGTGACCCGTGTTTGATATATACGCCTTGGGCTTCGGCACGCGCTTCAGCCGATTTGCGACGACTGAAAATCTCGTTCTTGGCGCGCTCGGTCGCTGCCTTGTGGTCCACGATCCGCAAGGGATAGCCGGGACAGGGTGAAGCATTGGCGAAGACATCGATTCGCCATGGCTCATGCACGAGTGCGCCGGCCACACCCGCCAGTTCAGGAACCCACGCACGGATAAAATCCCCGCTCGGGTCTTGGTCATGGCCTTGCTTGATTGGCGAATAGACCCGGACGGTGTTGATGCCGGTTTCGCCCGATTGCATCTGGCATTGCGACCAATGGATCCCGGGTTCAAAATCGACGAACTTGCGCGCGAGAACCAGTCCGGCCTCCTGCCACGGAAGCCACAGATCATAGGTCGCGAACGACATCAGCATCGCGCGCATCCGGAAATTGATATAGCCGACTGCGTTGAGATAACGCATCGCGGCATCGATGAACGGATACCCCGTACGACCTTCGCTCCACGCTTGAAGATGCGCGGCATCGCCGGGCCGAGGTCGCATACCGATATAGATTTTGGCGAATGGTTCCCACTCGATCGCGGGCTCTCGCTCAAGCTTCTGGATGAAGTGACAATGCCAGTGAAGCCGGGCGGTGAAAGACCTTATCGATCGTCCCCAGATGCTATGGTTCGCTGGCCGCTCCCGGGCCAGTTGCGCCGCACGTTGTTGCGCCGCCTGATAAACTTCGCGCACCGAAAGCGTGCCATAAGCCAGATGGGGCGAAAGCCGAGAGCAGGTTTGCTCGGCAGTGACAGGCGACGACATTTCACGCGTATAATGCTCGCCCCGTTCGGACAGAAAACTGTGCAGCAAGGCGACGCCCGCCGCGCGGCCCGGTTGCTGCAGATGAACAAGTCCATCCGGAGCAAGGCCGAGCATGTCGCACGTCGGCAGCGGGTCCGAAGCGACGGGCTCAGCCCAGATGATGTCGGGCGTCGAAGCGATCGGCTGCTGCATCATTGTATTCCAGCGCTTGGCCCAATGGTCGCGATTGAGCCTGCGCTCGCGATGCACGCCAAACTGTTGCCGCTCGGCCCAGGGAATTGTATTAGCCTTGGTCCACGCCTTGACTTTCCGGTCGCGCGCGAAAGTCCAGCCATTGCCGGTTTCCTCGTGCGACCAAAGATCGAACGTTCCAAACGCTCGACGCAGCTCGTCAAGGACCTCGATCGCCTTTCCGCTGCGGATAATCAGTTGTCCGCCTTGAGTAGCGATTTGCGTGCTTAATTCGGCAATGCAACCGCGCCAGAATTGCCATTGCCGCGCGGACGTGTCGGGCAACTGCCAATAATCGGGCTCAACAATGACGAGCGGGAGCACCGGCCCGCAGCGTGCCGCGTCAGCCAGGGCAGCATGGTCGATCAACCGCAGGTCGCGCTTGAACCAGACAAGCTGGATCGTCACGTCGTGATCAACCCCGGGATCTTGTCCTTGAATGCGAAAAATCCCTTGGATGCATGCGGCCATGCGGCGCTGTCCCAAGCCCGGCGAACGGGCACCAGCGCGACGCCGGCTGAGGCAAGCTCCGCAGCAACTGCCGACAGCTGGCTGCCGACTGGTCCAATCGGGGCATAGGGCGTGGCGATGGCCGTGAGCCGAAGTGCCTCGGCCCAACGGATCAAAGCGGCGCCATCAAACTTGTCCAGCATCGCACCGGGGACGCGCAACAGAGTGGCGTTTCTCGAAAGAGCCTCGTCAAGCGCAGCTGTCATGAACGCCGCAACCATCGCCGACCGGGTTGCCGGCATGGGTGCCGCAGCCAGTGCGGTCACGCGCAGATCGCCAAGCTCAAGGCTTTCAGGGTGAAGATCCTCCTCGGTCAGCAGCAGTCCGACGGCGCCTTTCGGCAACGGCGGCGTGTCCGCGATCGGAACGCTGGCTATCGGTGACTCGATCGGCGGGCCCGCGACATAGACAAACGGATCGGGGGTAAATCTTTCGTTGGTAAACTTGGCGATGTTGGCGGCCTTGGCGAGATAGGTTTTGCCCGCCGTCTGCAACCCCGCCACCCAGCGCCATGACAGCGTGTTCGAAGCAGGATCACCGTCGATCAGATGATGATGGAAGAAGTCGGCACCAAGCTGCCATGGCAAGCCGAGCACGAAAATCCACAAGCTGGCAAACCACATCCGCGCATGATTATGGAGATAGCCGGCCTCCTTCAGCTCCACCGTCCATGCGTCAAAACACGCGATGCCGGTCGAACCGGCGCAGGCGGCATGATATTCCGCCGACCGGGTCAGGCTGTCCACCTCGGCCAGGTATTGCGTCCAAACCGCTGGGCGCATCTCGAGCCAGCCTTTCCAATAGGTCCGCCAGCAAACTTCCTGAATGAATTTTTCTGCATCGACGAAACGGTGTCGCGCGAGGACACGTTTGATCACTTCCTGCTCGGTAATCAGCCGATGCCGAATGTAGGGCGACAGCATTGAGATATTTGTCCGATCAGTCGGCCCATGATCGAAATTGCGCTGCCCGGCATATTGTCGCCCGGCATGCGGCAAGAACGCTTCAAGCGCAGCCAGTGCCGCAGCACGTGACGGCTGAAATATGTTGGACATATGAAGAACGTTATCAGCCTTTGCGGTTCGGCAACAGACCCGACGACCGGATATTTTTCAGTCTTTTGAATACCGCAAGGAGCTGGTGAGGGTTTTTAAGCAAGGATCATCTTAACCGTGGGAATCAAACTAGCGTGGCTCGCCCCGCACGCCCGAGCGCCGCGCGATGATCGTACTCGCGGCTCTCGCGAGCCAAAGTCGCCTCAAACCACCTTGATGATGATCAGCGAGACATTGTCGGGCGCGCCGCGGACGAGGACGGCGTCGAGCAATTTCCCGGCGGCTTCAGACGGCTCGAATTCGGCCATTTCGTCGCGCATTTCCCCATCATCGACAAGCCGCGTCAGCCCGTCGCTGGCCAGTAGGAACTGATCGCCCGGTCGCGCATCGCCGCCAACCGTATCGACGATGAGCGTTTCGGCTGCGCCGACCGCACGAGTGATAACGTTGGCGTTGGGGTGGTTGTGGGCTTCGTCCGGAGCGATCATGCCGGCTTCCACCAGTTCCTGGACCAGGCTGTGGTCGCGGGTCAGCTGGCGGATGACCCCGCTGCGCACCCGATAGGCGCGGCTGTCGCCCGCCCAGAAACATCGATACTGGCCGTCGCGGATGATCAAGCCGACGACGGTGCTTCCAATCGTTCGCGGATGGATGTCGGAGCGAGCCAGCACGATCAGCTCCTGATTGACGCGGATCATCGCCGAAACGGCATTGGCGGTGTCGGCTTCAAGGTTGCTGGTGATGGGCAGCCCGGCCAGCGCCTCGACCACCATCGCGCTGGCGACTTCGCCCGCCTCATGCCCGCCCATGCCGTCGGCTACCGCCCACAGTCCGCGCTCGGTGCATTCCAGCAAGCTGTCTTCATTCACTTTTCGGCGCAAGCCGACATGGGTTCGAGTGACGCATTCGAAACCCATCCTTAAGCCCCTCATTTACGCTGCACGGCCAGACTAGCAATTAAACTTGCTACGTGCGATTTCGTTTTTTCGCAAAAGATCGTTGCGGGGGAAATCGACGTTGAGCAAGCCATATAGCAACCGGGCACTGCCCTCCGGCACGATATTGCGCGAATGGCGGCTCGAAGAGATATTGGGCGTCGGTGGCTTCGGCATCGTCTATAAGGGCCGCGGCATCTATTTCGATGAACTTGTTGCAATTAAGGAATATTTTCCAAGCTCGATCAGCGAGCGCGAGGCCGATGATACGGTCGTGCCGATCGATTCCGATGCCGAGGAGGTCCATGCGCTTGGCCTGAAGAAGTTCGTCGAGGAAGCCAAGCTGCTGTGGAACCTGTCGACTCCCACGCGCCACCCCAACATCGTCAACGTCCGCAGCCTGTTCGAGATTCACGGCACCGCCTACATGGTGATGGATTTCGAGGATGGGATGTCGCTGTCGCGGATGCTCAAGAAGGGCACCCGGTTCAACGAGCGCAGCCTGCTCAGCATCGTCCAGCCGATCGCCTTGGGGCTCGACCGGGCGCATCGCGTTGGCGTCTGCCATCGCGACATCAAGCCGCCCAACATCCTCATCAATCCCGACGGACGGCCGGTGCTGATCGATTTCGGCTCGGCGCGGTTCGAGGCGGCCGAGGCGACCAGCACGACGGTTACCTTCCATACCCCGCCGTATGCGGCGATCGAACAATATGTGAAAACCTATGACCAGGGGCCGTGGACCGATATCTACGCGCTCGGCGTGGTGCTTTACGAATGCGTTGCCGGAGAAAAGCCACCCGAAGTGCTCGAGCGGCTTCATGGCGGTCTCGGGACCCCGCTCGCGAGCGGTCACTGGCCGGGCTATAGTCCTCGTTTCCTCGCTGCGGTCGACGCTGCGATGACCATCCGGCCAAGCGATCGGCCCCGCTCGATCCCCGAGTGGCTGGCGATGTTCGACGAGAAATCGCTCCCGATCCATTCGACCACGGTCGAGGTCGATGACGACGACGATGCGACCCGCTTCTCGGTCTACGACAAGAGTGTCGAGGATATCGTCCCGGTCGCGCCGCCGACGTCAACCGTGGCGCCGGGCGAGCGTATCGAAACCCAGGTGCCGGACCATCCAAGCGAGGCCGAATTCAAGCGGTCCGGGCATGAAACGAATGCGACGAAGAAGGCCAAGCCGCTTGCCAAGGAGGCTGACCCGGTCGTGGCTTCAGCGGCGGCTTCGAAGCCCGTCGCCGAGGCTCCTCCCTCAGCGCCAACGAAGACTGATGCACAGGCCGCTTCCGCGACTCCGCAAAAGCCCGAGGTAACGGCCAAGGAAAAGCAAAAGTCCCCTCCCACCATTGGCGCGAAGTCGACGAAGTCGCCGTTGCTGATCGGTGGCGGCGCGGTTGCGCTGGCGGTCGCTGGATTTGGCGGATGGGCGATGCTTCATCGTGGGGACACCGCCCCCACCGAGGCGACCAATGCGGTCACGCCGGCTTCGGTCGGGGCGGTGGCGCAGCGGGTCACGCTGGCCGATTACGAAACGATCGCGCCGGGCACAAAAACGCTCGCCGACGATGCGCGCCGCGCCGGCGCTCCCGCCGTGGCGGTCGATGCCCTCGCCGCTGCCGGTGAGCGTCTTGGCGGATTCTTCGAGAGCCTCGAGCCACTCGTGGCCGACCGTGGCAAGGCCGCCGCGGCGGCGGCGCGCGCGGGCGAGATGCGAATGCTCGCCGCCTCGGCCAGTACCGACTTCGCGACCGCCCTCATGCGCGATGCGGACAGCCGCGTGGCCCGGACGAAGGCGACAGACGATCCGGCGATCCGCAACACGCTGGCGGCGATGCATGGCGCGATCGATCCGGCGGCGACCGTCACCGACTCGGCTCAGGCGCTCGCGCTGGCCCGCCAGGCGCTCGGCCAGTGGCAGGTGGTCGGGTCCGCGGTGAATGCGGCCGGAAAGCAGGTCGCAGCGGCAGCGAAAACCAAGGCGGCCGCGCTGGCGGCGACCGAGTCGAAGAGAGCCGCGACGACCGCGCTGAGTGTGGCGCCAACCAGCGTCTATGCAGCACCGGCGCCCGTCGCTGTTACCGCTCCCTCGACGACCGGGGTGTCGCCGGGCAAGATGGCGCAGTTCAATGCCGTGGTCGACGAAGGGCGAAGCCTCGCGCGGCAAGTGATCGGGTCGAACAACAGCCCTGCCGACGTGTCGATGGCCAAGAATTACGATAAATATCTGCGCACGCTGAAGGATTCGATGCGCGGGGTAAAGTCCGACCGCGATGCCGACCGGCTGATTTCGCAGGCACGCCAGACCAAGGCCTATCTGGTCTATCTCAAACATTAGAGTCGGTTCGAGGACAACGGCACCGGCCAGCACCAGCGCAATTGGAACGAATCTACGCCGGAATCTCCAGCGAGCGTTCGCTGTAGGCGACTGACCACTCGTTGAGGTCGGCGAGCATGATCGCTGCGGTATTGTCTAGCGCGGCGGCGAGCGGCTCGAGCCGGCTTGCCTGCTTGAGGCGCACGGCGTTGGCTTCGAGGGCGACGACGGTGTTGGCGGAGCGGCTGGCGGCGAGGAGGTGCTCGCCATGGCCGCGCATCCCGAACACCGCGGCGCTGACCGCGGGCAATCCGGCGGTCGCGAAGATGAAAAAGCCCATGATCGACTGGATCCAGTGATGAAGCGGGCCATAGCCGATGATGAACAAGACACAGGCGGCGATCACCGCGCCCATCAGGAAATTGCCGATCTCGTGCAGCCGGTGATCGAGCTTGTGCATCCGTTCGGCATTAACCTGATGATAGCTGGCCTGAGGTCCGACCTGTTCACGCAGCACGTCGTCGGCCAACTCGCGGATCCTTGCAGGAGTCATAACGCCGCGCGGACTGTCGAGCTCGCGCCATACCGCCGCGGCATACCAGCGGGTCCAGTCGGCCCCGGCCTCGCGGTGCAGTTGGCCATGGATGAAGTCGCTGCGAAATGGCGTGTTGATCAGCCCCGAACGCTTCAGAAAGGCCAGCGGACGAAGCGATTCGGCCAGATGACGGTATTGCAGCCAACGGCGGTGCCAATCGCCATTGGTTCCCGAACTGGTGTTGAGAAACAGCAGGCCGATCACACCAAGCTCGGAGATGACGAGAAAAATCTTTACGCTCGGGACGATCAAACCCATCAGCGCCAGAAGTACCGCGAGCGCGGACAGCACGTAATTGGTGACATGACCGCTACGGAACCGCTGCGCGTAGAAGATCGCCAGGACATTGGCCCAGCCATAGCTTCGATCGAGAGTAGGCGAGGAGCTTGCCGCCTCGATGCCGTGCAAAGACTGTCGGTCGCCACGGACATCCTGTTCGATCGACCGCGCGCGGTGCGGCGCCCACGAGATCGCCTTTATCTTGAGCAACGCCAGCAGCAGCGGATATTCGATCCGCCAGTTGATGCGCTGTTCCCGCTCGGCGAAATAGAGGGCGAGTTGCTCGCGCTCGAGATCGGTATGCGGTGCCAGCGTCTCGCGCAGCAGGGCATCATAGCCCGCCGCGTCGGCCAGCGGTTCGGCAACCGGATCGATCACGTCGCCCCCGGTCAACAGGCGCGGCGTCCCGACGGTTGCTGTCTCCCGGTCGATCGCGACGTGGATCACCGGCACCGAAGCGGCCAGCGCGAGGTCAACGACGTGTGCGGTTCCACCGGGACCATTGCCTTCGCCGCCGTCCCAGACCGCAACCAGGATATCGGCCGCGGCGATAACGGCCTTGCCGACCAGCACATAGGCGCCTTCGGCATCCGCGCGATCACCGGGCAGCGCGAAATACTCGCCCGAGGATTCGAGCTGGCGGCGGAATTCGTCGCGTTCGACCCCTTCAGCGAAATCCTCGCAATATTCTTCCGGGCTGAACGGCAGCAATGCCCGAACATGAAATCCGCAATCGCTCGCGATGGTTGCCGCGAGCTGGTCGGCGCCAGTCGCGAGCGGGGAGTGGAGGCGAAGCAAGGGCGGAGCGGTATCGAAGATCATTTGCTCGGAATCGTGGAGTCGCACCGCGGCCTCTCGCAGCTCGGCAAATACGGAGGCGATCACGGGTTGCAGGGCTGCGACGGCGCCCGCGGGAAGGATTACCGCGCGATGACCGGTGATGGCGATGTTGAGCGTCAGGCGGGGACGCGGCGGATGCTGAATCGACAACACTACCTCGTCAATAGGGGCTGAAGCATCTGAACCGCCGACCGGTGACTAGAGTTCGGCGCGCGTGCGCAGCGCATGGGTCATCACGGTGTTGCCGATCCTCAGGATCGAGCCGACCTCGAGCATGGTCGGCGCGGAAACGCGTTCGCCATTAACGAACGAACCGTTGGTCGAACTAAGATCGGTAATGCGCAGTTGATCGTCGACCTGCTCGACCAGGCAATGGATACGCGAAACCCTGGCGTCGACAAGAACGACGTCGGCGGGAGCATTGCGCCCAATCTTCAACCCGAGCTTGCCAACGACGAACCGTTTATCGACCCGGTCTTCGATCATCATTTCGAGACAATGCAGCTCGTCGCCGGGCTGCTCAAAGCCATCCGAATTCGTATAGATTTGGGTCGGTTCGTAATCATCGTCGTCGTCTTCGTCGTGGGAGACGTTCAGTACTGCGTTGCCCCGCGATGCACCGATTGCGTTCTGCAACGTCGACAGTGCGACCATCAAATTGTCGACCTTGCCATCCGCGAAGCGCTGGACGGTGGCAAAGCGGCGATCCGTCGGCGCAGCTTGGGGGGCGGCGTATCTTGCGGCGGCGGGCGCTGCCGGCTGACTGTCGGCTTGCGCTCCCTTGCTCCGGTCGATGAATCGGTGAAGATCCTGCACAAAGTTTCGCCAGCCCGGATCGGCGAGGTCGCCGGTCCAGCACGAAAGGTCGGTGGTGTGGGTCAGTTCGAAGATGATCGGCCGATCGCACGGCTCTATGATAACCGGTGCGAGCTTTTTGCGACGGTCGGCGAGCGTAGCTTCCGCCCGCACCCAGCGCGAGGTCACCGAGCGCGGCGACCACAGTACGACCACGGCCTTGGCGGCCTTCAGTTCGGTTTCGATAACCTCGTCGAATGTTTCACCCGAATGGAGCGCGGCATCCCACCAGACTTTGAAGCCTTCCTTGACGAAACACTCCGAAAAATGGCGCGCGGCCGGTCGATCTTCCCGACTGTAGGAAATGAAGATGTCTGGCCCCGGCACGTAATTTAATCCCTGTGGAACGCAGCAATCGATACACAAGCGCCACGACGGCCTTCTATATCATTGCAATTCATGCAGATTTTTACGCCGATTGAAAACACGCGGTATCGTTCTTCGGCGACTCAAAAAAAACCGCACACAATGCCCGAGGTCAAGAATATCGCAGCGCCATGCATACGCAAGGAAAATCCCCTTGTTTTTAGCCGTTACCTGCCCCGCTTAACCCAAAATGAGCCACTTTATCGGTTCGCTGCCGGAGCGCCGATTGACCAACCATCGTATCTCCCTGACAAGGCAGGGGGGGGGTAAAGTTTGACCAGCGAGACACCAGCAGTGGGCGAAACGGCGGTCGGGATCCGCTCGACGCTGCGACACGACCTCTATCGCCAACTCGACCCGGCGGCCCGGAGCGGATACCTTTCGCTGCTCAATCGGCTGCTCGTGCTTTCGATCTGCCTCGCGGCATTCGTGGCGGTGATCGAGACCGAACCGATTATCGTGGCGGGTCGCGAAACCATGTTCCGCCATATCGAACTAGCGTTCGGCACCCTGTTCGGCCTGGAATATTTGGCCCGGCTGTGGGTTTGCGTCGAACAGCCGGAGCATCATGGCGTGCGCCGGTCGCGGTGGCGCTATGCGGTGTCGCCAGCGGCAATCATCGATCTGATCGCGATCCTGCCGGCGCTGCTAGCGCTCGCCGGCGGCGGCGCGTTGGTCCTGCGCTTTTTCCGTGTGCTGCGCATCCTGCGGCTGGCGAAGCTCGGCCGGATGTCGCGCGCCTGGCTGAACCTGATCGAAGCGGTGCACTCGCGGCGGCATGAATTGTGGCTGATCTTCGCACTCGCCGGAGTTGCAATTCTGGTTAGCAGCACCCTGCTTTACTGGGCGGAGTCCGATGCTCAGCCCGAAAAGTTCGGAAGCATACCGCGCGCCTTCTGGTGGGCGGTGGTGACGCTCACGACGGTCGGCTATGGCGACATTTATCCGATCACTCCGCTGGGCAAACTCTTCGCCTCGATGGTCGCTGTCGCCGGGATCGGCCTGATCGCGCTGCCGACCGGAATCCTCGCTGCGGCGTTCAGCGATGCCATGCAGCGCGATCGGCGGATCGAAGCCCAACATCGGCATGACGACCCAGTCAACGAGCCGCCCGATAGCGACGGTGCTTAATCCCGACCGTCGTGAACGGTCATACCACTGCTTACGGGTGGCTCCAAAATGAAGTGGCTGCGGCACTGGTCGAGTGCTGCACGCCAGTTCAGTCGCAGGACGGAATGTTCCAACTATCTGCCCCCGAGTCGATAAACCCCGGAGCTACGCGGCGACTGTTACAGCAATGAGGCGGTAGTTGGATCGCCAGCGGGCGAGCAGCAGCAGTGCGGCGAACGGGGCGAGCCACACCACCCGGCTCTGATAGCGGTCGTGGACGTCGCTCAGTGCCCCGGCGAGCGCGGCGTTGGTGACGAGCCCGGCGATGATCGCGGCGAGCAGGCCGAGACTGTCGCGGTCACGGCGGCGCCATGCGGCGGCCATCAGGAATGGCAGCGCGAGCAGTGCGAGGATCGCGATCGGAGTGGTCACCGCGCGGAGCAAGCGCTTCGGCGTGGTGTCGGTTACCTGGCGCGACGCATCGAGTGCGGGCAACGCTTCGGGACGGTAGCGCGTCAGGGTGAAGGCGATCCCGCCGCGCCGGTCGTGGCAGCCGACCGGGCACTCGTCGTCGAGCGCGGCGAAGTGGACTAATTGGCGCAGCGTGCCGCGCGCAGAGCTGGCGAGGAAGGCCAATGGCCGATCGCGAATTGCGCCGCGATTGGCTTGGCCCATCTCTGCGATCAGCGGCCAGCGGTCCGCCTCGACCCGCGGGTGCCAGACGAGATCGGTGATCGGGCTCGCCGCGCCGCCCCATAGCAGTTGCTGGCTGCCGCGCGGCAGGCTGGGCGCCAGCGCGCACAGCCGCCGCGGTCCATCGCGGCCACAATGGTCGGCGAGCCACGGCGCGATGAGGCCGTCCTCGCTCAACCGCGCGTAGAGAAACAGCGAGCCCATCGGCGCCGGCGCCGGCCGGTGGAGCACGGCGGCGTTAAGCCCGACCTGGAGCAGAAGCGCGGCGGCGGCGGCGGCAAGCGCAGCCAAGGCACGGCGGCCAAACGCTGTCCAGCCGAGCCCGAGCAGTTTCTCGGCGAGCAGCGCGGCGAAGGCGGCGGCGAGCAACACCGGGATGTGGGTATAGTGCATCGACGCGGCGGCGATGGCGGCGAGCCACAGGCTGGGCGCTCCCGCCGCGCCCGGATCGCGCCGGGCGGCGAGCCAGCCGAGCAGCACGGTTGCGCCAGTGAACGCGTCGGGCATGAACTGGCCGGCGTGCCAGCCGAGCGACGAAAGCAGGATGGTTGCGCCAAGCGCGACCAGGGCGGTCCGCGCGGACCCGGTCAGCAGCCGCGCGGCGGGCCACAGGATCGCGGCGAGCAGCAGGCACTGGACGACGATCCCGAGCCACAGCCCGGCGAGGCCCGGCACGGTCGTGACGAACGGTTTGAGGAAGAAACCGTAAATGCTCGACCGGTCGATCGCATAATCATGCCCAAGCGCGATCGCGAGATAGGTGCCGCTGTCGGGGAAAATCAGCGGGAAACAGTTCCACAGCGCGGGCGAGAGCAGCCCGACGGCAAGCAGCGCGATGGCGCCGATGTCACGCGCTCTGGTTGCTGATCCCCCGGTCATCGCTCCAGCTTAGACGAGCGCCGCACAAACGAAAACGGCGGCGTCTTTCGACGCCGCCGTTCGCGTAACCTTGCGGTCAACCTTACTTGAGGTTGCCCGAAACGTTGTTGAACGTCGAGTTCAGCTTGGTGCCGATGCCCTGCATCGCGCCGATGGCGGCAACCGAGATCAGAGCGGCAATCAGGCCGTACTCAATCGCGGTGGCACCCTTTTCGTTCTTGATCAGCTTGAGAAACTTCAGCATGTCCGGTCTCCTATGTGTTCCACGAGAGGACCCGTGTCCCCCGACCAGCACCCGTCCAAGCGGCGCCGGTTGAGAGAAGAACTAGACCCGGAAAATTGAGAAAGACTTAAACCGATAGGTTAGCGCGGCTTAACCATAAGTTTTTTCTACGCGCGACATTCCCCGCGATTAACCGGACATGGCGTCACGGCTTTCGACCGCCCCTGCCGCCACCCTGATGGCGGATATTTGCGGGCCGCCCGCGGCGCGGACCGCGCGGCGCTGTCCGGTCCTTCCTCGGTGCCGCGAACTTGCCCTGCGGCAACTCGAAGCGCAGCGCGCCCGACACGGGGTTGGCCTCGACCAGCTTGAGCTCGAGCTTCTGGCCCATGCGGAACGTTTCGCCGCTGTCATCACCGACCAGCGCTTTTGCGGCCTCGTCATAGCGGAAATATTCATTGCCGAGGATCGCGGCGGGTACCAGCCCGTCACCGCCCAGCCCCTCGACCGTAGCGAAAAAGCCGAACGGCTGGACCCCGCTGATACGGCAGGGAAGCAATTGCCCGACCCGGTCCGCCAGAAAGGCCGCGACATAGCGGTCGATAGTCTCGCGCTCGGCCTCCATCGCGCGGCGTTCGAGCATCGAGATATGCTCGCCGAGCGTTTCCATCCCGGCCGCCACGCCGTCCGAAATCCCGCCCTCGCCAAGCTGGTACGACCGAACCAGCGAGCGGTGCACCGCGAGGTCGGCGTAGCGGCGGATCGGCGAGGTGAAGTGGGCGTAACTGCCCAGCGCGAGGCCGAAATGGCCAAGGTTCTGCGGGCCGTAGCGCGCCTGCATCTGGGTGCGCAGGACCTGCTCCATGATCTCGGGGCGCGCGTCATGGGCGCCGACTCGCTCAAGGATATGGTTGAAGGTCTGTGGGCGGATCACCTGGCCGAGCGCGAATTCAATGTCGAAGGTCGCGAGATAATCCTTGAGCGCGGTCAGCTTCTCGCGGCCCGGCGCTTCGTGGATGCGGTACATCACCGGCGCCTTCTTCGCCTCAAGCGCCTTGGCCGCGGCGACATTGGCGGCGATCATGTAATCCTCGACCAGCCGGTGCGCATCGAGTCGTTCGCGCGGCGCGACCGAGAGGATGCGGCCCTTCTCGTCGAGCATGACGCGGCGCTCGGGCAGGTCGAGTTCGAGCGGCTGGCGTTTTTCGCGGGCGGACAGGAGCGCGCGCCAGCAGGACCACAGGGGCTTGAGCGCGGCTTCGACGATGTCGGGGTCGACGAGCCCGGCCATCCCGTCAATTGCCGCCTGCGCGTCTTCATAGGCGATGTTGGCGGCGACACGGATTTTCGCGCGGGCAAAGCGCCACGATTTGAGCGCGCCGTCCGTGCCGACGACGAGGTGGCAGGCGAGCGCGGCGCGGTCCCTGCCGGCCTTCAGCGAACAGATGTCGGCCGACAATTCCTCGGGTAGCATCGGCACGACGCGGTCCGGGAAATAGACGCTGTTGCCCCGGGCGCGGGCTTCCTTGTCGAGCGCCGAGCCTTCGCGGACGTAGAAGCTGACGTCGGCGATGGCGACGATCGCGTCCCATCCGCCGTCATCACGCGCGGTGGCCCAGATCGCGTCGTCATGGTCGCGGGCATCGGCCGGGTCGATCGCGACGATAGGGAGATGGGTGAGGTCCTCGCGCTCGCCCAGCGGCTGTTTCGCGACCCGCTCGGCCTCCTCGATCGCGTCCTCGCCGAACACATCGCGCAGGCCATGCTTGTGGATCGCGATCAGGCTGAAGCCGCGCGGCGCGAACGGGTCGCCGAGAATCGCGTCGACCCGCGCGGTCACTCGCGGCGGGCGGCCCGACGGTTCGGCCAGGACGAGGTCGCCGACCTCGGCGTTGTTGAGGTCAGAGATCATGAACTCGCGCCGCTCGCGTTTGTCCACGGGGGTCAGGTAATGGCGGCTGCCCTCGGCGCGCACTACGCCGAGCAGCATCTCGGCCGACTTGGCGAGCAGCTTCATCGGGTGGGCGACATGCCCCTTCCCCGCCTCCTCGGTCCGCGCGAGGATGCGGTCGTTGAGCGCCAGCGCCGAGCGCCGCCCCTTCTCGATCACGCGCAGCCGCGGCGGCGGGGTCTCGGCGTGCCATTGTTCGGGCACCGCGAGCACTTGCCCATCCTCGATCGACACCACCCGCAGCACGGTCACTCGGGGCACCCCGCCCGTCTTGTGGAAAGCGCGACCGGGAGCCGAGTCGATCAGTCCCTCGTCGGCCATGTCCTTGAGCAGCGCTTTCAGCAGAATCTTCTCATGCGGCGAAAGGCCGAAGGCACGCGCGATCTCGCGCTTGCCGGCGGGCTGCCCCGATTGCTCAATGAATTCGAGGATCTGCTTCGGGGTGGGAAGGCCCTTGGCGGGGTGCGAGGTGCGATTCATGCGCTCCCATTAGCCGTCATTGCGGGCGAAGCGAAGCAACCCGGTCGGCGTAGTGCTAGGTTGCTTCGCTTCGCTCGCAATGACGGGTTACTTCTCTACCGGCGGCGCGACATAAGGGCGGAACGCGCCGCCGGGGACGGCGCTGGCGACGGGGCTTTCGAAGCCATCGGCCGAGACCGAGGAGACCCCAAACACCCAATCGTCGACGCGGATATGGGGGAGGACAGCCTGGCATTTCAGATCGAACGATTCCGTCATCATGAGCCCAGTAGTGGGGGCATGGAGGGCACTATTTGAAAAACACGCCCACTTCTCTCGGACCGACTTTTGATCAGTCCAACTGACTGCGTCGGTCCGCCGCCAGCGCACAACATGGCTAACCGCGCCACGAACCGGTTTCCAAGTAACTTTCGTATCGGTGCTCACCGCGCCTTCAACCACTGGCTCCGGCGGCGGTGGGGCGCTCGCAATCGCCGCGAGGGCGGCGACGTTGAGCTTGGTCACCTTCGCGAGGTACGCAAAGTCCATATGGTCGATGGTGTCGCCATATGCTTTCCCCTTCTCGACGCGCACATCCTGGTGCTGCCAGTCGTAATTCTCGACCGCGACCGAGAAGCGCACCGCAGGATAGCCGGCGTTGAGAAATTCGGTGTGGTCGCCGCCGCGCCCGAAGCGGTCGTTGCGCCAGATCTGCCGCACGTCGAGCCCGATGGCCAGCCGGTCGGCGAGGCTGTCAAGGAACCGCGAGATGTTGCGCGACGGCGAATCATTCTCGCCACCCTGGCTGCGCTGCGCCTGGGCCAGATCCTCGCGCCCCTGCCAGCGCGGCCCTTCGGAGAAGATGCGGACGTGGGTCGAATCGCAAATCCCGTCCGACCCGCAGACATTGCCGATGATGTCGTTGTTGAGGTTGGCAATGATGTTACAGCCTTGTGTCTTGACGTAATCGGCGAGCAGCTTGCCCCCATACAACCCTTGCTCCTCGCCCGAGAGCAAGGCGTAGACGATCGTCCCGCGGAATTTATGATTCGACAACACGCGTGCCGCCTCGAGCACCGCCGCCGAGCCCGACCCGTCGTCGTTGGCGCCGGGCGCATCGGCGGTGGCGTTCATCGGGTCGGTGACGCGGCTATCGATGTGCCCGGTGATGATCACGACGTCGTTCGGCCGCTCGGTCCCACGCTGGATGGCGATGACGTCGGTGAGCCTGGTCGGCGTGGGGACGCGCTCGCCCTCGACGGTGGTCGTTGGTCGCTCGATGACGAGGCACCCGCCGCACGCCGCCGACTCGGCCTTGAACCGCGCCTCGGCCCAATTCAGCGCCGCGCCGATGCCGCGTCTGGGATCACTCTGCGAGGACAGCGTGTGGCGCGTCCCGAAGCTGACCAGCCCCGCGACATTCGCCCGCAATCGCTCGGCGCTGACCGGCGCGACGATGGCGCGGAGGCGCTCGTCTGGGGACGGCGGCGCGGCGGCGGTCAGTAGTGGGGTGGCGATCAGACCGAGCAATAGCAAGCGAACCAGACGCATTTTCGAACCTCCGACAGGCAAATGCCAGGTTCGGCCGATCTTGCGCCGCCGCCCCGCCGCTGGCAATCTTCGCCGGCGTCCGGGCGCATCCCGAAAATCCCTTTGCCCCCAAGAGCGTTGACTGGCAAAATAGTCGGTGACAAGGCGACCGGCGAATCCGCCATCGCGACGAACCGGTTTCCCGTTCGACGGGCGAGCCTCGCCGGAACAGCACAGGAGTTAGATACCGTGGCCACCGCCCTGAAAATCGAGACATCGTCGGACGCCGAGCAAATATCCGCGCTGATCGCCCGTTCGCGCAAGGCGCAGGAGCAGATCGCCAACTATACCCAGGAACAGGTCGATGCGCTGATCCGGGCGATGGTGTGGGCAGTGGCCAAGCCAGGTGTCGCCGAAATGATCGCGCGCCACACCGTCGAGGAAACCCAGCTCGGCAATTACGAAGGCAAATATCTCAAGATCTTCCGCAAGACCCGCGCGACATTGATGGACATCATCGACGACAAGTCGGTCGGCGTGATCGAGGAGGACGCGGTCCGCAATATCGTCAAGATCGCCAAGCCGGTCGGTGTGATCGGCGCGCTGTCGCCGTCGACCAATCCCGAGGCGACGCCGGTGATCAAGGCGATTTGCGCAGTCAAGGGGCGCAATTCGATCATCGTCGCGCCGCACCCGCGCGCCAAGCTGACCAACAAGCTGATCTGCGACCTGATGCGCGAGGCGATCGTCAAGATGGGCGCGCCGGCCGACATCGTCCTGTCGATCGACGTGCCCTCGATCGAAAAGACCAACGAGCTGATGCGGCAGTGCGACCGCATCCTCGCCACCGGCGGCGCCGCAATGGTTACGGCGGCTTATTCCAGTGGCACCCCGGCGCTGGGAGTCGGCGCCGGCAATGCCGTGATCACCGTCGACGAGACCGCCGACCTCGACGACGCGGCCGAGAAGATTCGCCTGTCCAAGACGCTCGACCTCGCCGCCTCGTGCAGTTCCGACAATGCGGTGATCCTGGTCGATGCCATCTATGACGACATGCTGGCCAAGCTGGTCGCCAAGGGCGGACTGGTGCTCGACGGCGCCGACAAGGCCAAGCTCCAGGACGTGATCTGGGTCGATGGACACATCAACGCCAAGGTCGTCGCCCAGACGCCGCAGTTCATCGCCGGCGTCGCGGGCTTTGCGGTGCCGGACGATACCCAGTTCTTCATCGTCCCCGAAACCGGGGCCGGTCCCGATCATCCCTTCTCGGGCGAGAAGTTGACCGTGACGATGGCGCTTTACCGGGCGAAGGACCTCGACGAGGCGATCGCGCTGACCAACCGCATCCAGGCCTATCAGGGTCAGGGTCACAGCTGCGGCATCTATTCGCGGTCGGACGCCAACATCATGAAGCTGGCGATGGCGACGCGGACCAGCCGCGTCATGGTCAACCAGCCTCAGGCGGCGTCGAACAGCGGCAATTTGTGGAACGGGATGCGCCAGACCTTCTCGCTTGGCTGCGGCAGCTGGGGCGGCAACGGCACCAACAACAACATCACCTGGCGCGACCTGATCAACGAGACCTGGGTGTCGAAGCCATTGGCGGTACCCAAAACCTTGCCGAGCGACGAGGTGCTGTTCGGCGACATCATCGAAAAGCTCGGCTGATGACCGCGTCGGGGCGCCGGTCGACGGCGGGTAGTTCGCCCTTTGAGGCGAGCTTCGGCTTTTCGCGGGCGGTGCGGGTGGGTGACCGAATTCTCGTCTCGGGCACCGCGCCGGTCGAGGCGGACGGATCATCGACCCCCGGCGACGCGGCCGCGCAGACCCGCCGCGTGTTCGCGATCATCCTCGCTGCGATCGAGGAGCTCGGCGGGACCGCCGCCGACGTGGTCCGGACGCGGATGTTCATCGCCGACCCGGCCGACGCCGCCGCGATCGGCGCGGTCCATGGCGCGATGTTCGGAAAGATCCGCCCCGCCGCGACGATGGTCGTCGCGCAGCTCCTCCGCCCCGAATGGCTCGTCGAGATCGAGGCCGAAGCGATAGTGGCAAGCCCGGCCTAGCCTTGCTAGGGCGACACGCATGAGCCAGTTCGACCTCACCGACGACCAGCGCCAGATCCAGGAGATGGCGCAGAAATTCACCGCTGATGCGATCACGCCCCATGCCGCCGAGTGGGACGAGAAGCACGTCTTCCCGCGCGATACGATCCGCGCCGCGGCGGAGCTCGGCTTCGGGTCGATTTATGTCAGCGAGGAAGGCGGCGGGATCGGGCTGGGGCGGCTTGAAGCGGCGCTGATCATGGAGGCGATGGCCTATGGCTGTCCCTCGACCAGCGCGTTCATCTCAATCCACAACATGGCGGCGTGGATGATCGACCGCTTCGGCTCGGCCGAGGTGAAGGCGAAGTACCTGCCCTCGATGGTGACGATGGAGCGGCTCGCCAGCTATTGCCTGACCGAGCCCGGGTCGGGGTCGGACGCAGCCGCGCTCAAAACCAAGGCGGTTCGCGACGGCGATGATTATGTGGTGTCCGGCTCAAAGGCGTTCATCTCCGGCGGCGGCGAGAATGAGCTTTACGTCACCATGGTCCGCACCGGTGAGGATGGACCGAAGGGTATTTCCTGCCTGGTGATCGAGAAGGACATGCCGGGCGTGTCGTTCGGCGCGCCCGAGAAGAAGCTCGGCTGGCATTCCCAGCCTACCGCCCAGGTCAATTTCGACGAAGTCCGCGTGCCGGTCGCCAACCGTGTCGGCGGCGAGGGCGAGGGGTTTCGAATCGCGATGCTGGGGCTCGACGGCGGGCGACTCAACATCGGCGCCTGCTCATTGGGCGGCGCGCAACGCTGCCTCGACGAGGCAGTCGCCTATACCAGGGAACGCAAGCAGTTCGGCCACGCCATCGCCGACTTTCAGGCGACGCAGTTCACGCTGGCCGACATGGCAACCGACCTCGAGGCAGCGCGCGCATTGCTCTACATGGCGGCGGTCAAGGTCACCGAAAATGCCCCCGACAAGACGAGGTTCGCGGCGATGGCCAAGCGGCTCGCGACCGACAATGGCTCGTCGATCGTCGACCGCGCGCTGCAATTGCACGGCGGCTACGGCTATCTGCAGGATTATCCGATCGAGCGTTTCTGGCGCGACTTGCGCGTCCACTCGATCCTCGAAGGAACCAACCAGGTAATGCGAATGATCATCAGCCGCGACCTCCTTCGCCAGTGACAGGGATCATCGCATGACCAAAGTGTCGGGACTTCCATTCGATCCATTCGCCCTTGCGCGGGCGACGGGGGAATCGATAGCGGGGCTCGCCGCGCAGCCGGCAGACCTGCTCGACGTCCAACTCGCGGCGGCCAAGCAGTGGGGCGATTACTGGTCGTCGCTGATGACACCGGGCGAGAAGGTTCGCGACCGCCGGTTCGCTTCGCCCGAATGGCAGGACGATCCTTATTTCCGGGCGGTTCGCGATGCCTATCTCCTGGCGTCTGAACAGTTGCGCGGCGCGATCGGGCAGTTCGGCGGCGACGGGTCGAACGCGGCGATGGCGCGCGTCCTGCTCGACCAATATATCAACGCTGTCTCGCCGACCAATTTCGCCGGGACCAACCCGGCGGTCATCGCTCGGGTCAAGGAAACCGGCGGCAAGAACCTGATCAACGGCTTCTTCAACTTGATCGAAGACATCGCCAGCGGCAAGGGCATCGTCAAACGGCGTTCCGATCACGATGCGTTCGTCAAGGGTGAGACGATCGCGGCCACACCGGGCGAGGTCGTCTTCCAGAATGCGCTGTTCCAGCTGATCCAGTACACGCCGACGACGGCGAAGGTGGCGGCCGAGCCGCTGCTTTACGTCCCGCCGCTGGTCAATCGCTTCTACATGATCGACCTGGTGCCGCGGTCGAGCCTCATCAAGTGGCTCGTGGACCAGGGGCAGACGGTGTTCGTCGTCTCGTGGGTCAATCCGACCGCCGAGCACAGGGACAAGAGCGTCGAGGATTATGTCGTCGACGGCGTCATCACGGCGATCGAACAAGTGCGTAAGCGGACCGGGACGGCGCCCGACCTGTTCGCCTTCTGCCTTGGCGGCACGCTGGTCGCCATCGCGCTGGCGCGGCTGGCGGCCAACGGGCGAGGGAACGAAGCCAATTCGGCGACGCTGATCGGGACGTTGGTCGACTTTTCCGACATGCGCGACTGGTCGGCGTTCGTCCATGAAGGCCATCTGTCGATGCTCGAGGATCGTCTCGAGCGTCAGGGATATATTGACAGCGTCGAGCTGCAGCGGTTGTTCGCGGCGATGCGCGCCAACGATCTCATCTGGTCGTCGGTGGTCCAGCATTATCTGCTCGACCAGCCGGCGCCGGCGTCGGACCTGCTTTATTGGTTCGAGGACGGCGCGCGGATCCCAGCGGCGTTCATGACATCCTACAATCGCCAGCTGTTGCTGGAGAATCGGCTGCGCGAGCCGGCCGGCTTCGCGGTGCGGGGCGAGCCGGTCGACCTCGCCGCGATCACGGCGCCGCTGCTGGTCGTCGCGCTGAAGGAAGACCATGTCTCGGCGTGGGAAGCGGTGTATGGCGGCGCGGAGTTGCTGGGCGCGGACTTCATTCTTGGCGGTTCGGGTCACAACGCCGGGGTGATTAACCCGCCTGCTGCGAACAAGCATGGCTATTGGACGAACGATACGCAGCCCGACTCCGCCGGCGCATGGCTCGACGGCGCGACCCGCCACGACGGCAGCTGGTGGCCGCACTGGGTCGGCTGGCTCGGCGCGCACCGCTCGGGAAAGCAGGTTGCGGCGCGCCGTATCGAGGGCGGGATCGAGCCCGCTCCGGGATCTTATGCAAAGGCTGATTGATGACGATGATGACCGATGAACTCCGCAGCTTCGTCGATGGACAAGCTGGCCGGCTCAGCCTGAACCGGCCCAAGGCGCTGCACGCGCTTAACTTGACCATGGTCCAGGCGATGGCGCACGCGCTGCTCGCCTGGCGCAACGACCCGGCGGTGCGGATCGTGATGATCGATCATGCCGAGGGGCGCGGTTTTTGCGCCGGAGGCGACGTTGTCGGCATCGCCAACAACGTCGCCGGGCATGAAGAAGCGGCGCGCGCCTTCTTCTTCCACGAATATCGGCTCAACCATCTGATGTACACTTACCCGAAACCGGGCGTGGCCTTCATGGACGGGGTGACGATGGGCGGCGGTGTCGGCATCTCCTGCCCGTGCCGCTATCGCGTGGCGACGGAGAACACGCTGTTCGCCATGCCCGAAACCGCGATCGGGATTTTCCCCGACGTG
Source organism: Sphingomonas sp. (assembly GCF_025362505.1). Lineage (GTDB taxonomy): Bacteria > Pseudomonadota > Alphaproteobacteria > Sphingomonadales > Sphingomonadaceae > Sphingomicrobium. Next base: position 29,837 of record NZ_JANYGG010000044.1, read on the forward strand.
GGTGGCGGGCGATATCTATCGCGGCTGCGCGGGCGGCTGGCGCAATTCCTCGCGCTGACCGGCGCGCGGTTGAGCGGGGCGGAGTGCAAGGCGTTGCGGCTTGCGACCCATTATTTGCCGAGTGCGTCCCTGAAAGAAGCCAAGCACCGGATAGCGGCGGATCCTTACCGGGTCGAAGCAATCCTCGACGAGCTGGCGATCGACCCGCCCGAAGCGCCGATCATGGGCCGCCTGGCGCTGATCGACAAATGCTTCGCGTCGAACTCGCTGAACGAAATCCTTGCCGCGCTGGATGCCGGGGCGACCGTCAGCGATACATGGTGCGCCAAGGAAGCGAAGACCATTCGCGCCAAGTCGCCGACGGCATGCAGCGTCACATTGAAGCTGCTCGTTGAAAGCCCAATGAACCTCCATTTCATCGACGAGATGAAGATGGAATATGGCATCATGGTCCGGCTGATCCGCCATCCCGACTTTCGCGAAGGGGTCCGCGCGCTACTGATCGACAAGGATAATGCGCCGCGCTGGTCGGCGCCGGCCGAGGTCGGTTCCTTCTTCGAGCCGCTGCCGCGCGACGAGGCATGGTCACCATTCCCGGCCGATAACAACGAGGCATTCCAATGAGCTTCGAAACCATCCTCGTCGAACATCGCGGCGCCGTCACTCTGGTCACGCTCAACCGCCCGCAGGCGCTCAACGCGCTCAACTCAGGGGTGCTGCGCGACTTGATCGCTGCCTTCGCCGCTTATGACGCCGACGATACACAGCGCTGCCTCGTCCTCACCGGCTCGGAAAAGGCCTTCGCCGCCGGTGCCGACATCAAGGAGATGCAGGCGCAGGGGTTCGCCGACATGTACGGATCGAACTTCTTCGCTGGCTGGGAGAAAGTCACCGCGACGCGCAAGCCATGGCTCGCGGCGGTGTCGGGCTTCGCGCTCGGCGGCGGCTGCGAGGTCGCGATGATGGCCGACTTCATCATCGCCGCTGACAGCGCAAAATTCGGCCAGCCCGAGATCAAGCTCGGCGTGACGCCGGGGATGGGGGGGTCGCAGCGGCTCACGCTAGCGATCGGCAAGGCCAAGGCGATGGAGATGTGCCTCACCGGCCGGATGATGGGCGCCGAGGAGGCCGAGCGCGCTGGCCTGGTGGCGAGGGTCGTCCCCGCTGCCGACCTGCTCGACGAAGCACTGAAAACCGCGCAGGCGATCGCAGCCATGGCCCCCCTCGCCGCGATCGCGACCAAGGAAATGGTCAACGCCACCTTCGAGATGAGCCTGGCCCAGGGCATCGCCTTCGAGCGCCGCCTGTTCCACGGCCTGTTCGGTACCGCCGACCAGAAGGAAGGTATGGCCGCCTTCGTTGAAAAGCGCCCCGGCAACTGGACCGGCCGCTAGTCCTTTTTCGGAAATAGGCGGTGGCAGCCGCAGGCTGACGGAAGGGTCGGCACCACAAGCGCCATCTCTGCAAGACGCAAAAAGGCCCCGAAGGATCGCTCCCCCGGGGCCTTTTTTCTGTCCGTGGACGGGAGGGCCGCCGAAGCGACCCTCACTCCCCTTACATGCCCGAACCCGGACCGTAAGTGATTTCTACGCGGCGGTTCTGCGGCTCGCGGACACCGTCGGCGGTCTCGACCAGCGGACGGCTCTCGCCGAACGCCTGGGTCGTGATCGCACCGTCGGCGATACCCTTGCCCGCGAGATACGCCTTCACGGCGTCCGCACGGCGCTGCGACAGCGCAACGTTGTAGGCGTCCGAACCCGACTTGTCGGCGTGACCGGCCAGCATGACCGAGGCACGACCGGTCTGCGCATAGGCAGCCGCGGCGTTGTCGAGGATCGCCGCTGCTTCCGGCGTGATGTCCGACTTGTCCCAATCAAAGAACACGATGAATGGACCAACCGGAACCGGAGCCGGAGCCGGGCAAGCCGACGCCGCCGGGATCACCGAACCGTCCGGGCACGTCTGCGTTGCAGGCGGCGGCGGGGGGGGCGGCGGCGGGGGCGGCGGCGGCGGGGGCGGGGGCGGGGGCGCCGCGAAGTTGAAGATCAGGCTCGCCAACAACGAGTGCGACCGGAAGCGCCCGTTATAATTCTCGACGCCGGTCACGACCGTGTCGTTGAACCGCAGCTTATTTACGGTGAAATAACGATACTTCAGGCCGATGTCCATGTTCGGGCTGATCGCCTTGCGCACGCCGGCAATAGCCTGCCACGCAAAGCGGCTGTCGCGATCGGAGACTCCCGAACCCAGCGACGGCACCGACACGTCATACTTGACGCGGGCAATACCGGCGCCGCCGCCGACATAGCCGTTCCAGCCATTGTCGTCGCCGAAGTCGAGCAACAGGTTGGCCATCGACGAGAGCGCCGATGCATGACCGTTGGCTCTGAAGTCGCCCGACGGATTCGTGACACCGGCCGACGTCCGGACATCCTTCAGTCCCGCCCGTTTGTAGCCGATTTCCGCTTCTGCGCGCAGGAACCCGAAATCGTAACCGCCGATCAGATCGCCGTCGAGGCCGGTCTTGTGATTGATGACGATACCGTCGGCGACGTTGAGCACGGTAACTCCCGCGCGCGTCTTGGTATAATCGAAGTGTGTGTCTTCGACGAGCATGGCACCGCCTTCGACCCCGACATACCACGAGTGGTCGCGAGCGACCGCTGGGGTTGCCAGGGCTGTCGAAGCGAGCGCCAGCGTGATGGCCAGCTTCCGCATGTTAATCCCCTTTTCAGATGCGTTCAAAGAGTGAACTGCATAAACACTTTATGGGGAGCCGCGGTGCCGCGCAAGTCAACGATATGCAAAGCCTGTTGCGCAAATACATCAATTCAGCCTCGATTAGCTGTTAAGTGACTGCTCAATGTCACTCTTATGGCGCGATCAGACCATGCGCCCGAAGCGACGATAAAATGCTGCTGATCGTGGCGCGCGCTTGCGCATCGTTGGTCGACCCGCCCACCGTGTCGCTGATCGCCGGCCGCCGCGGTCCGACCACCGCAGTCCCGTCGACCATCAAGCCAGTCGCTCGCACGGTGCCATAATCCCATCCAGCGGCCCCGCGGTGGATCGCCTCGATCCCCTCGCTCGCCACGACCGCGCGCAATCCCTCGCGCGGGACGACGAAGCGCCACCCGCCGTAGGTCGCGATCGCCAGCTGGTCGGCCTTGCCGGCCCACGCCCCGCTCGCCCCCGCCGCGACAATGTAGCAGGCGCCAGACACCGGGCTAGCCGGCGGACTGGCCAGCGCGCGTTGCTCGACACAGGCGGCAACGCACCCGTCGAGCAGCACGAGCGCCTCGTTATGGGCGATTTCCTTCTGCGCCTGGCCGGCGATTAGCAGCGGCAATGAAAGTCGGCTCGTCGTCATCTCAGGCTCCCTATAATGTCACGATAATCACGGCAGCGCGCGACACCGCGCGGTCGCCGACTTGCACGACCGAAATGCTCACCACACCCGCGTCGAACGGCGAAAGCTCACTGGCGGCCAACACCAGCATCGGCGCGTCGCTATCCCACACCCGTTCGACCGCACCGGCCGCGATGCGCACCTGATAGTGCTCGAGCGCCTCGCCCAGCGGCGCGTCGACCCCGTCGCTCCAGCCCCAGCCGAACCGACTCCGCCTCACCCACTCGATTCGCAGCCCGCCCGCGTTCCCGACCGCGTTCACCGCGCACGGCGACGGCGGCCGCAACGCCTCCCCCCCCGCCACTCGCCGCGCCGCGACCGCCGCGCCATCGCCAAGTCCTTGCGCCAGCGCCGCGACCTCGGCCCCGACCATCTCGCCCGGCAACGTCACCGGCGTCAGCCGGTCAGCCTCGATCAGCACGAACATCTCGCCGACACCGTGCCCCGCCATCGCCCATTCGCTCCCGCGCCGCCCGCGCAGCAGGCGAGACAGCCGAAACCGCCCCGCCCCGATCATGTCGGCCTGCCCAAACTGGATCAGCTCGTCGCCCAGCGCGGCGAGGTTCGTCCCCATCGCCAGCGCATCATCATCGCAGCTGGTCAGCCAGGCATCGCAATTCACCAGTTGCACCACAACCGACGACACATCGTCTCGAACCGCCGTACTTCCTACCGCCAGCGCGCTCGTCACGGCCCCGACGATCGCCGCGCGGTTGATCGTCACCATCGCACGCTCGGACCCATTGGCGGTGATCCTCACCACCACCGGTCGACACGCCCCCGCACTCGACGCCGCGATCATCAGGGTCGGCCCCGCCTCGCCCGTGCCAAGGTCGGGCAGGTCGAGTAACACCAGCCGCGTCGCGCTCGCCGCCACGTCGGCCGACCCGCTAGCCCGCCCGCCATCGGCGGCAAGCGCTGCCGCCCCTCCCGACCGCCGCACCAGTTCTGCCGTCACCACCAGCGCCGTCACCTCCACGCTCGCAACATCCCAGTCGCCCGTCAGCCCCGCCCCGCGCACCGTGTCTCCCGGCTGCAAATCAATGAATGCCGGCGGCAACTGCACCACCGCCCGCTCGCGCTCGGCCCACATGCGCGCCAACCGCGCCTCGGCCAGCGCCCGCGCGGCGTCCACTGTCAGCACGGCGGCAAGATCGACCGACAGATGCGTCCGCCCGCCCGCCTCGCCCGCGCCCGCCCGCCCCGACTGGTAATCGCGCGCCGGATCATAATAGCCGAGCCCAAGCCCCGCCGGCATCTCGCCCAGCGGCCGCCGCGACCGCGCCATCTTCGCGGCGCCCTTCTCCGCGACGGCACTGCCCGGATCGGCTTCCGCCACCGTCCGCGAGACCGCTCTCCGATCGCCGACCACAACACCTTCATCGCGCAGCCGAAGCCCAAACATTTCCACAATCGGCGTCACCGCCCCGCGGCGGTCGCTGCCATGCGCCGCATAGCCGCTCAGTGCCGCCACCGCCCCGCTATCGATGACTCCGCCGCTAGCATCGCCAATCACCGCGCCGACCTCGACCGCGCCCTCGTCGCCGACCACCTCGAACGTCAGCAACGGGATGCGATTGCCATATTCGGCCAGCGCGAGATCCTCGAACACCGCCAGCGCCAGCCCGCGAAACGCCGACGTCGCTCCCGCTCCTTCGACCGCCGCGATCAGCGGATCGACCGCCTGCCCCTCGCCACCATCGTGGAACCGCACCGTCCCCGCGACCTTCAGATCGCCCGCCGCGCCGCGCAGCAATTTCCCGTCCGCCCAGATCCGCCCGATCCGCACCGTCCGCCGCGACGACAGCGCAACTGCAAAACTCGCCGTATAGCTATAGCGCAGGCTGTCGCTGCCGCCCTTGCCGCCGCTGACCGCCTGCTCACCTTCCTTGAGGTCGGTCGCCCATATCAGGCTCCCGGCGACCCGCATCGTCCCGTAAATCCGCGGGATCATCGTCCCGTACGAAGCCGTCTGGATCGTTAGGTCGCCCAGCCGAGGCCCCCTTCGCGGTCCGCTCCCGAACAGTTGCTGATCGACCGCTTGCCCGACCAGGCTGCCCAGCGCGCCGCCAACAGGTCCCCCCAGCGCGGTCCCGACCGCGCTCAGCACCAATGTCGCCATTGCTCAAATCCCTCGCGTACGACGCCGAAACACCGCCACCACCGGCCACGGCGTCGCGCCCGGCCGTTCGACCACGCCATGCCGGACATCGGCGTGGATCATCCCGTCTCCGCTCGACACGCCAAGATGCAGCACCCCCGGCCCCGCCCACAGCACCAGCACATCGCCCGGCACGACCCGCGTCCGCGCAATCCGCCGAAACCATGGCACCAGCCCCGCCTCGATCTCGCCCCGCGTCACGCCTCGCAGCGCATAATCCCGCCGCCCGCTTCCCGCCGGAAGTCCATGCGCCGCGAGCACTAATCCCAGGCAATCGATGCCCTGTTCGCGCGACCGCCCCTGCAGCCGGAACCGTGTTCCCACCAGAGCCCGCGCGCGGTCTACCGCGACGGCGCCCGCAACCACGCTCATGCCCCCGGATACCGCGTCAGCAGGTCATTACCCGGAACGTGCGGCTCGCCGCGAAAATTGACGACGTTCGAAAAGCGCGCGGAGCAGGTTGCGATCATCTTGTCGCACCCCTCGCGCAGCTCGACCCGATCACCCACCGCGACCGCACCCGGCGCCAGCTCGCGCACCCGCACGTCCGTCCCCTCACAGCCCCAGATCACGGTCTTCAACCCGGTGTTGGCCCCGCTCAACCAGCGCAGCCGCCCGAACAGAACCCGCCCCTCCGCCGCCCTGTCGATCGTCACCCGATCGCCGTCGCACGCCACCACCACCGCCCGCACTGTCCGCCCGGCCATGTCAACCCGGCACCGCTCATCCCCCAGGCTCGCCCGGCACGTCGGCGACGTCACCGGACACACAGGCGCATCGAGCTTTGCCGCGCCCCCGCGCAGCTCAGCCGAATACGTCTCGCCATCGACCGCGACCTCGCCGATCTCACCCCCGGCCAGGATCATTGCGTCAGCCGCCGGATCGCTCCAGTCGACTGCGCTCAGCGTCACCGCAGCCCCGTCCCAGCGACCCGCCGCCAGGTCGACCGCGCCCAGCGCCCCGCTCGTCACCGCTCCCGCGACTTCGCCCGACCCCGGCTCCAGTCCACCCTTGCGAACGATCCCCGCCGGCATCATCCCCGGCGCCGCCTCGTACCGCACCCCGTCATGCTCGACCGCCCGGTCCACACTGGTCAGTGCGCACCCCGCGCCATCCCTCCGCTCGAGCCGCCAGCAGAACGCCAGGCTGGTCAGCGGCCCCTCGCTGATCCGGCTCATGCCTCGCGCACCTCGATCAGCGGCACGCTCGGCGCCGCGCCCGCCAGGAAACTCGCCCGGTTGATCTCGAGCCGATCCTCCGCAAACCGCACCGGCACGTCGAACAGATACCCTGCCGTCACTGCCTCCCCGGTCACCGGCGCGACGTCGAACAGCAGCTCGCCGCCCGCCTCGACCGTCCACCCCGTCGCTCGGGCGACCCCGCCGACCGCGACCACTACCGACCCAGCCACCGGCCGCGTGATCCGCCGCTCCTCGCCGCCGCCGTAATGCTTGACCAGCGCGAACCGCACCCGCGCGCCATCGCCAGTCCCGAGCAGTTGGTCCGAAACCCCCGCCACCCCCGTCATCCCGCTCGAACTGCAATCGTAAGGATCGCGAAACCGGAACCCGACCGCGCTCCCCCGCCGCGCCCGAAAGAAAGCGATCAGCGCCTCCAGTTCGCCATCTCCGCGCACCCCCGGCCCGGCATCGAACCGCAACCGAGCGCTCGCCCAGTTCGCATTGCGAAACTCATGCCCGCTCGCCGATGTCACGACATTGGTCGAAAAACCCGGCGCAACGCTTGCCTCGACCCCGATCGCAATCGGGAAATCGACCTCGTCGAACGCATTCATCTCATCGTCTCCCCCGAACAAGGTCAGCCCATCGCGCATGATTTGCGGCAGTGCCCAGATCAGCACCTGGCGCACTCCTCGCCCCCGCGCCTCGTCCGCCGCCGCGACGATCGCCCGCCAGTCCGCGCGGGCCGTCCCCGCCGCCGCGAACCCGCTCAAATACTGCTGCTTGTCGGGCCCGTACCCAAGCCGCGCCTCGACCGCCGCATAAGCCCCCCGCCGCCGCTGGTCAGCGCCGTCGGTAACCCACTCATAATCCTCGAGCTGGAGCACATCTGCCGCCGGCAAGGCCCACCCCACCGGCAAATTCGCCCGCCGAACTTCGGGCGATGCCGGATCGAGCGGCCCCGGCAGATAAACCAGCAGATGCGTCACCACCGCCGCGCTCACCGCCCGCGCCGCCGCGAAGATTCCCGCCGTCGCGCTCGACAGCAACACCCCCGCCGCATCGAGCAGCGCCCGTTCGCCCGCGCTCTTGCTCCCGCGTATATCCCCGATCACCACCGGCGACCCGCCGAGCGCCGCCCCTAGAACAGCCCGCGCCGCATCGTCATACAGACAGATCCGGTGATCCGCCGTCACCCACCACCACGGCTCGCCGACCTGCACCCGAGGCACCAACCCTGCCTCGACCGACAGCCCCACGAGTTGCGCCGCGATCCGCTGCAGATAGCCCATCGCGCCCGCATTCGCCGGCGACAGCAACACCGACGGCGGATCGTAAGCCGTCAGCCCCTTCGCCCCGTCGCTCGTCCGCTGCGCCCACGCATCGGGACAGCGGCTCTCGGGCAATTCGAACGACAACGACCAGATCAGCGCATAGCCATGCGCCTTCGCCGCCCGCGCCAGATCGCGATGCCACGCCAGCGCCGCCGCATTCACCCCGGCGCTCGCATCGACTCCGCCCGCCCCCGTCAGCGTCGAATAATGACTCATCCCGATGTAATGATTGATCGTCCCGCGGTAGCCGAGCTTCTCCGCCGCCGCGACAATCCGCTCAGGGCTCAGATCATAGCAATCGTCGTAAGCCGTGCAGATCCCGACCGGCAATTCCGGCGCCACGCAATCGTTGATCGCGACCACGCTGCCCGGCCCGTCACAGGCGATCTCCGAAACCCGCACCCGCCCCGCCGCGACCCGCATCGCGCTCGATCCGGCCGCATAGTCAGGCGGCACCAGGCTGATGAACATTCGCGAAATGCTGCGCACAAAAATCCGCTCGCCGGGCATCGTATAGCCCGCATCGAGCGCGTCGAAATCGAGCTTGATCACGGCATCCCCCGCCGTCCCGACCGCATAATTCCACAGCCGCACATACCAGGCGCGCTCCGCCCCCGACGCGTCGCGCCCCTCGATCGTCAGCGTCGCGCCATTCGCGCCATCGAGCCCGATCAGCCCCTCCGCCTGCCAGCGAAAGCGCAGCACGCACCCCGAATAATCCTCGCTCGTCTCACGCGCGTGCGCCGCGTGCGCCCGCCGATCGCGGCTCTCGAAGATCAGCCCGACCAGATCACCCTGGCGCACGAACGACGCTTCGACGTTCAGCGAATGCCCGTCACCTCCCGTCACGACGCTGGCGCTCGCCCCGCCCGGAAAATCGACCGTCCAGCCCAGCGGATCGAACCGCTTCACCCAATCGCGATCGAGCGGCGCATCGCCCCGCGTGAACCACAGATTCATCGCCCGTCCGCCAGCGCCGACCGCACCGCCCGGGCCACTTGCCGCGACGATTGCCGCAGCACCCCCGGATCGCCGGGGCTTGGCGTGACGATCGAAATCGCCACCCGCACATCGCGCCCGCCGCCTCCGCCACCCGCCGGCTCGATCCGCCCAGCCCCCGACGGCACGAACATCTCGGGCCCGCGCTCACCGACCATATAAGCCCGCCCCGCACTCACCGGCCCGCCCGTCGCCCGCCCCGGCAAGCCGAACACCGACCCCAGCGCACTCGCCACGATTGCCCCGATACCGCCGACCGCCCCGCCGCCGCCCGAGCTTCCGAATGCATTGCGCATCGACGCATTGGCGATCTCGCCGAGCGCGGTCAGCGCGACCTTCTTCAGATCGTCGAACCCGAATTTCCCCGACATCACCGCCTTGCCGAGCGCGCGCTCGATGGTCAGCCCCGCGCGCCCCGCGCCCGACGCCAGCGGCCCCTCCAATTCCCCGCGCATCGCCGCCACGTCGCGCGCGAACGCGGTCGTGTCGGCGCGCACGCTGACCACCATCTGGTCGACGAAATCGCTCATCATTGTTCCCCGTCATCATCCGGAAATCGCGCTAGCAATTCGCCCAGCGTCGCGCGGTCCGCCGGCTCCCCGCCAGCCTCGGTTACCCCACCCAGGGCAGCCGCCATCTCGGCCGGAGTTGCATCCCAGAACTCCCCCGGCCGCCACCCGAGCAACACCGCCGCCGCTCCCGCCAGCCGCGCCGCGCCCGCGCCGAATTCAGGCGCGCCGAAGGACAGGCTCACCCCCGCCCCTGCAGGATCTGCCCAAGCAGCAGCCGCAGCACCGGCGTCACCTTTGCCAGCCCCATCTCGACTACCGCCTCGCCGATCGCCGCTCGCGTGACCCCCGTCGGGCGGCCCTTCGACACATGGTCGAACAGCGCCACCATCTCGCTCAAGCCCAGCCGCCCCTCGCTCGCCCGTTCGACCAGCGCGAACAGCGACCCCAGCTCCTCTTCCGCCGCCACCAGTGCCGAGAAACTTGGCCGCAACACGACCGTCTCGCCGCCGACCACCAGGCTCGCCTCCCCCCGATAAGGGTTGGCGCCACTCACAGCGAAACCACCGGCCCCGAGCTTTCGAGCGCCATCGTGTACGCCCGCTCGCCATTGTAATCGCCCGAATAATCGAGCTTGTTGACGACGAAGCTCCCGCGCATCCGCTCGCCGCTCTCGAAGCTCAATTCATAAGTCTGGATCACCCCCGACAGCGCGAGGCCCCGCACCTGCACCTCCGCCGCGCTCCCCGTGAAAATCCCGCTCGCTGCAACCGACACCGACCGCACCCCCGCGCCCGACAGCAGCTCGCGCCACCCGCCGCTGTCCTTGCTCGTCACCGCGACCAGGTCGCCGTTGATCGCCAAATTGGTCGTCTTCAGCCCCGCCACCGTCGCAAACGTCGGGCTCGCCCCGCCGCTGCCGATCTTGAGCAAAAACGCGCTCCCCCGTTCCGCCGCCATGTTCGTTCTCCCCGTTTGAAAAAATCAGGCCGCCAGCAATCGCGCCCTAAAATCGATCGCCACCGCCCACGGCCCCGCGACATCGCGCACCACTCGCCGCCGCAGCAATTGCACCGAAACCAGCTGCCACCCCGCGACGTCGCGAGTGCCGACTACGCACCCCTCGACCGCGTCGCCCAGCGCCGCCAACCCGTCGGCCCGCGTGTCCCACAAGGTCACTGCCAACCCGACTTCGCGCCCCGCGCCCGACTTGTGCCCCCAGTCGCTCTCGCTTGCCGCATCGAGCGCCACATAAGGAAACCCGGCTCGCGCCGGCGGACCGTCATAAACTCCGTCGAGCAGCCCCAGCGCTGCCAGCCGCCCCGCCACCGCCGCCTGCAGCGCCGCCCCCGCGCTCACTGGATTCGCCCCCGAAGGCGCAGCTGCGAATCCTCGAGCATGACGCGCATCAGGTCAGGCCCGCTCGCCACGATCCCCCGCGCGTCGCGCGTAATTTTCATCAACACAGACACCTCGTTGAGGATTGCCTCGGCCTCTGCCAGCCGCTCCTCCACGCGCTTCTCGATCAGCGCCATTCCACGCTCGATCAACGGGTCCAGCATCATGACCTCACCTCCTCGCATCGCATGACAATCCGGTCGGGGCTGCGCGGGTCGCCGATCAGTTGGCGGATCGCCATCTCCCGCGTCCCCCACCGCACCCGCATGTCGATCGCGATCCCGTCGCGTTTCCGGATCGTCACGACGAACCGCGGCATTGCGCTCAGCGCCATGCCCTGCGCCTCCGCCCCCGCGCCCTCGGGCGCGATCGATGCTAGGCAGTCGGCCACCTTGTGCCAGCCGAACTGCTGCACCCCGATCGACGTCCGCGCCTCGGTCGGCGCCAAAATCGTCACCCGCTCGCGCAGCGTTCCCGCGAATTCGGTCACGACATCCGCATCCGGCGATACGGCCGCCACAGCGCTGTCACCGCGGCCGGCGGCTCCCCGCCCGACCCGTCGCGCTGCGCGAACAAATGCCCGACCAGCCGGACGATTCCCTGCCGCAGCGGTTCGGGCACCCCATTGCGATCGCTCGCCAGCCCGGCCGTCGCGGTCACCCGCACGCGCCCCGACCCGGCCCCCGTCAACCGGACCCAGCCGCCGCCGTGTGCATCGATATCGACCGCGTAATCGCCCGAGGTCAGCACCACCGCCGACCCGTCGACCGCGACCATCTCAACCGCTCCGATCGCCCGCACCGGCGTCGCGCCGAGCCGCTGCCACGCCGCGCCCGCGCTGAGCACCTCGACCACTTCGCGCGCCACCACCACCTGGCCGATGAATGCCTCGCACAGCGCGCTCGCTGTCCGGATCAGCCCGGCGACAATCGCCTCCTCCTCGCCAGTCTCGATCCGCACATATGCCTGCGCCTCGGCCATCGTCACCGCCGGCAACGCCCCCGCCGCGACGCTCATCACCGGTCCTCCACGCGCAGCAGGATCGACCGCGTATCCTCGCGCTGCGTCACGAACCGCACATGGTTGGCCAGCCGGTACAACCGTCCGACCACGCCCCCGCCGACCTTCACGCTCGTACCGAGCAGCCCGAATTCGCTCGATATCACCGCCAGCCCGCCGGGTTCGTCGGGCTCGACGCTCCACGTGCTGGTCACGATCTCGTCCTCGTTCAGATAATCAGCGCCCCAATCGACCGCATAGTCGAGCAGCGCCGCCGGATCCTTCAGCAGCAGCGTCATCCGATGTTCCTTTCACTTGATTTAGGTCGCCGCTCAGCGCGGCTCGGGCACCGTGGTTCGGTCGGCCAGCGCGAACACCGTCCGCTTCGACGGTGGTTTGCGCAGCACCTGCGACCCCTCGCCGCTGCCCGCCACCGCCTCGCCGCTCACGGTGCTTCGCCCGATACTCACGACGCGCGCATCCACAGCGGCAACCGCCGCCGCACGACCGTCGCGGCCGCCTGGCCTGACAGGGTGATGCTCGCACTCGGGAAATTGCCCGGCGCGATCGCCGCCACTTTAACGCCCATCGGCAGATGGTCGGCGTCGCGATACTGGTCGGCATAAAGCAGGTCGCCGACTGCCACGGGCACTCCCGCGCTAAGGAATCCCGACCAGCCGTCGCCGCGGTCGACCCGGGTCAGCGTGGCGCTCCCGGCGGAAAGGTCGGCGAACAGCGGCGACGACGGCGTGAACACGCCCCCGATCGCGACGAACATCGACCCGCTCGCCGCGCGGTAGGGACTATCGAGCTCGATGCTCCCGTCGGCCCGCGTGCGATACCCGTTCTGCAGTCTCGCGGTAACGGCATACGGGCTACCGCCCGTCACGGCTTCGATCATGAACACATGACCGCTGTCGGTGTCATAGATCACCGCCCCGGGCCGTATCCCGGTCAGCACCAAGCCGGCGGCATTGGTCACCACCGAAAACGTCAGGCCAAGCCCGCTCAGCACGCAGTTGAGGCCGGCCTTGCCACTCGCCCAGATCGCGCGCGGATTGTCGATCGTTTCGGCGCCGTCCCCGGCCGTCGGGCTCAGTGATGCCGTATAGATCGATGCCGGGTAATCGCGCGATGTCTGGCGGTTGCGCGGCGCTGTCGAGCTTGCCCGATACTCGCCAAGCACCGTCTCGTTGCGCGCCGGATAACGGATCGCCCCGCCCGTCGCCGGCAACGTGAAGGCCGGCGTGACCAGCCCCCCGGCGAGCGTGTTGATCGCCCGCGCCCGCGCCGCGCTCATCGTCCCGTCCACGTCATACCCGTCCTGCGCGGTGAACCCGCAATTGCGCACGTCGAGCCCGAGGTTCTGGATCGAAGCGACGTTAACGAAATTGCCGAGATCGCACCCGTCGAGCAGGATCGGCGCAGTGGGCGGCGCGCCGGCTCCCCCGAACGGCCCGATCGCCACTCCGCCGATGAGATAATGCGCGACCCCGCGCCCTCCGGCCACGGCGGACTGGCCATCGAAGCTCAAGTTCCCGCCATTGAACTGGATGATCGCGCCCGACGCACCCGACGTGCCCAGCGTGCCGATGCGATACAGCGCCTCGCCGTACATCGTGTCGAACACCAGCGACCCCCGGGCAGCCTGGTTCTGCAACTCGAACAGCTGGATGCCTTCGGCCGTCGAACACAGCGTCCACCGGCCTTCGACCCGGCCATTCTGCCGGCCGTGCATCATCCCTGCCAGCAAGGTATGGAAATTGGCGGCATCGAACCGTTCCATCGACAGGTTGCGTGCCTGCGTGTTGCCGATCGTCACCGGCACCGTCGTATGCAACGCGAAGCAATCCTCGGTGCGCAGGAAATCGCCATTGGCGTCCCAGTCCGACGGCTGGCAGGCCACGCCGACCGAAAACCCGATGATCCCGACATTGCGCAGGATCGGCGCGCTCGACGGATGGGTGCGGCCATAGCCGATCCGCGCCGCCGTCGGCAGGAACGCCGGCGGGGTCTGCACCGGATAGGCGATCGCCTGCCCCGCCGGGCCGCAATAGCCCCACATCACCGACCCGTCGGCGATCATGTCGCGCTGGTCGCTGGAGATCGGCGCGCTCGTCCCGCTGGTCCCGGCGATGCGGCAGGTCAGCAAATTCCCCGCGACCGTGACATATTGGCCCTTGGGGACCGCCGCATTCGCCGCCCACACGCCGACCGCCGTCGGCTGCGGACCGCAATAGGGATCGACCGCCACCGCGCAGTTGGGATTGTAACGCAGCAGCGCATTGCGCGCCGGCCTTGCCGGATCGTGCCACCGCGTGATGTCGCGGTCATCGATCCCGAACACCGCTCGCGCGCCGTTGACATAGGTGCCGAGCTGCTTGTTCATCGTCCACGCACGCCCCGCCGACAGCAACGACAGATCCTCGACCCCGCTGTAGCGCCCGCCCTCGATCGCGATCCCCGGCCGGTCGTCGAAATCGCACATCAATGTCGTCCCGCCGAGCCCGATCGGAAACGCGATGCCCGCACCGCGCAGCACGACCTTGCTGAACGTGTCGGCGTAGCTGAGCTCGATCATCTGCCCGATCCGCAGCATCCCCGCCGGCAAGCGGCAGTCCCGCGCGGCCCCCGCCGTATAGCGCCGCAGATAGACCCGCCAGTCGATCATCGCCTGGATTGCCGGGGCGTTGTCGGTCCCGGTCATCACACCGGTCGCTTCATTATAATAGCCGTCGGCGATCGCTCCGAAATGCCCGGCGTGAACCTGGCAGCCGTCGTCGTCGATCACCCAATATTGCCCGTCGGCGTCGCGCGCCCGGACACGGTCGAGGATCGCCGCCACCGCCGCCGCTCCCGCCGCCTGCTCGGCCACCGGCAGCGCGGTGACATATTCCTGCCCGATGCTCGTCAGCGTGCCCTGGTCCGGATCGCGGACATAGGCCCCCGGCGCCAGCCCGACCGCCGTCCGCCCGGCTGTGAAGATCCGCCGCACCGCGACCGGGATCCGCGTCGTCGCCAATTCGCTGAACAGCGGCGTCAGCTTCGCCAGCTCATTGACCGCTGCGCCCAGATTGCTCTGGTCGCGCGTCGCCAGCGTCGTCGTATCGATCGCCCCGGCATTGGCTTTGCGAAACCACTCGGCCCCGGCGACCAGCGACACCGTCTTCACACCCGTCGTGAAATTGGTCAGCGTGCCCGAAATCGACTCGCGCACAATCGATCCGTCCGCGGCAATCGTGCCGCGCCCGACCTCGGTCTCGGCCGGCTTGTCGACCCCCGCGACCGTATAATAGAAGCGATCGCCCACGCTCAGGGACGCCGCGAAACTGGCAAACCCGGAAACCGCGGCGCCAAGCGCCAGGTTACCCGTTCCCACGGTCGAGCAAGTGCAGCGCACAAGGTCGACAAACCTTGGCGTAAAGGACGTCGGCATGGCCGCACTCCTGAAATAAAGTCGAAAAAAAGGGGCCGCGCACGTTCCCGCGCACAGCCCCGGTCGGGGATAGTTTGTGCCAACCCGTGCCCCCGCCCGGCCAACCCATTCAGTGTATCGTGTGGGTTGGCCGGGCGGGGGTGCGGGCTGGCACAGTTCTTCGAAACAACTACGCGAACTTCAGCAGCTTGATGCTTTCCGAATTCGTCACCTGCCCGCCGATCCGCTTGGTCGCATAGAAATGCACATAGGGCTTGTGCGTATAGGGATCGCGCAGGATCGACGTCGCCGCGCGCTCGGCAATCGTATAGCCCTGCTTGAAATTGCCGAACGCGATCGACAGCGAATTGGCCGCGATATCCGGCATATCCTCGGCCTCGATCACCGGATAGCCGAGCAGGCTTGAAGGCGCCCCCGCGACCAGACCCGGTGACCAGATGAACGCGCCATCGGTCGTCTTGAACTTGCGAATGACGCTCGCTGTGGTCGAGTTCATCACGAACACCGCTCCCTGCCGATACGGCTGGCGCAGGGACTGCACCAGGTCGATCAGCTTGTCCTGCGGATTGCTCGCCGGGAATGCCGCCGCGGTCCCCGTCCCGATGAACTGCAGCGTTCCCATCGCCCGCACCCCGTCGAGCGTTGTCGCACTGGGCGACGACAGGAAACCGAGCGGCTGCGAACTGCCGGTCCCCTTGATGAACGCCACCCCCTCGGCGCGCGCGAATTCGGTCGCGATTTCCTGCGCCAGCCACTTCTCGACATCGAACATCGCATCGTCGAGCATCTGCTGCGACGCCGCCGGATTGGCATAGAGATCGCCCGACGCCGGCACGATTTCGGTGAACGTCGGCGTGCCCGTCTCGGGCCGAGCCGCTTCGAACCCGACCCAGCCCGACGGCGTGCCGCCGGTCGCGACCAGCTTGCGATAATTCGCCGTGCCGACCTTGACCACGTTGGCGATCGCGCGGATCGGCGAGATCGCTACCAGCGTTTCGCCGATCGCCTGGTCGATCTCGCGCGGCACGGCATAGCCGCCGATCGCATCGGCCGACGACCCGAGCGCCTTCAGCTCGACCCCGCTCTCGATCCCCTTGCGCAGATATTGCGCCACGAACGCACTCACCTCGCCCGACTTGACCCCGTCGAGCGCCGGCCGTTTGGCCGCGATCGACCCGTCGGCGATCTTCTTCTTGAGCAGCGCCAGCTCCGCATTCAGCGCCGCGATCCCGTCATCCCGAGCTTCGATCGCCTCGAAACTATCCTCGAGCGCATCCGCCTTCACTTCGATCCTGTCCATCTGCACACCCTCCCCTTCCCGAAAGCACCACGCCCCCAGGTCCGTTTGTTGAAAAATTTGAAACCATCATCCCGGTCGGCAGAAATCCCTACCGCTCGACCGCATGAACCCGCGCCAGCTTCTGCATCGGGCTCGCCACCAGGCTCACCTCGACCAGCTCCAGCTCGTGCAACTCGCGAACCCCATTGGCCCGGGCCGATCGCCCGACCCGATAGCCGAAACTCAACCCGTCGAGCGCCCCGCTCGCGACCAAGCCAGCCGCCCGCAGTGCATCGGCATCGCCGCCAAGCTCGCCGATCACCCGCAGTCCGCGCGTGTCCTCCTCGACCCGCGTAACCCGCCCGATCACCGCCCCGGCCTTATGCTGCCACAACAGCGGAATCGCGCGCTTCGTCGCCAAACTCGCCGCAAACGCCCCCTTGCGGATGACATCTCCTCCGCCATCCACCCGGTTGAACACCGCCGCATAGCCCGCGAACCTCACGCCAACAGCCCCGCCGCAAGCCGGAACCGCACCGCCAGCCCGATCAGCAACAACGCCAGCGCCACCCGCACGAACCACGACACCACCGCCCGCCACGCCGACCGCTTGGCATCGCGCCACGCCGACAACAGCTCGCGCAATTCATCCATGTCGCGCCGCGCCCGTGGATCATCGAGCCCAAGCGCGCCCAGCGCCCGCGTCGCCCCCGCCTCGCTCGCCTCCTCGACCAGCGCGCGCAGCGTCACCAGCTCGCCACCGCGCGCCTCGGCCTGCGCCATCAAACGAGCCAATATGGCTTCCTCGTTCATTTCGCTTGCTCCCCTCACGCCGCCGTCCCCGTCTCATAGCCGAGCATCGCGCGCTTCTCCTCGCGTGTCAGGAAATCGGCCTTCGACACCGCGTCCCACAGTCGCACCCGGTCCTCGGCAAGCTCGCTCAGCACGTCGACATCGACCGTCAGTCCGACGCTCGCATCCGCCTCGAACCAGTGGTCGAGCATCACCTCGAGCCCGCCCAGGATCCGCCGCGCCATCGGCAGCACCGTCTGTCTCGTCAAAGCCCGCCCGGCCTCGCGCGCATTCGAATAGGTTGCGTCGCCGGGCAACCCGACCAGCACCGGCGGCACCCCGAACGCCAGCGCGATATCGCGCGCCGCCCCCTCCTTCAGCGCGACGAAATCCATGTCCGCCGGAGTCATGCTCATCGCTTGCCATTTGAGCCCGCCATCGAGCACCATCGGCCGCCCGGCCGCCTCGGCGCCTGAAAACAGCGTCTCCAGTTCGCCCTTCAACCGCGCGAACTGGTCGGCCGACAACACCGATCCGTCACCCGGATCATAGATCATCGCCCCCGATGGCCGCGCCGCATTGTCGAGCAGCGACTTGTTCCATTTCGCCGCGCGATTATGCACCGCGGCGGGCGCGATAGCCGCTCCCAGGCAGCCCAGACCATAATGATCGTCGAGCGGGTTATATGCCCGGATATGCGCCACCTGCCGCCGCCCGAGCGCATCGATCAAGGGGATCGACGCCCCCCCGTTCTGGCTTCGATAAACGAACCCGACCGGTTGTCCGCGACGATCGAAGTCGACCGTCACGCGGTCCGGCCGCAACACCACCAATTCCTCCGGTTGCCCGGCATCGTCGGGGATCATCTGGACATAGGCATTGCCATTGAGCAGCAGCCCGGCCGCGATCGTCTCGAGCACCCCGTCGGCCATCACCAGCTTTTCCGCGGCAATATTCTTCGTCACCGAATAAACCGGCAACGCCCCGACGCTCGACGACACCAGCCGCACCGACCGCTGGCCGACCGGGTTGATCTCGAACACCTCGCGCACCATCGCCTCGTAGGACCGAGGCGTTGCGTCGGAAGCATTCGCCCGAAGCCACTCGGGCACGCCAAAACCGGCCGTCGGCGCAGCGGCCGACTTCCTCGAAAACCACATCATAAGATCCTTTCCTTAGCCCCTCTCCCCTTGCGGGAGAGGGAGGGACCCGCGCCGCCGGCGTGGGAGGGTGAGGGCACTACGCGCGCCTTCTCGAGAACCGCTAAACCCGCCAGACCCGCGGCCCGCTCCCCCGGCTTCCCGCCAGTTCGGTCATCGCCCACACCATCGCATCGGCCCGGTCGGGCGAACGCGTCGGCCCCTCGTATCCGCCGCCCATCTGCAGCCCCGAAAGCTCGTCCTCCAGCGCCGGAAAAGCCCCCGCGAACCATGCCGCGCCAGCCTCGAATCGCACCGCAATCGGTTCGGCCCGCGCCACCTTGCCCTTCGACGCATGGACCAGCTTGACCATTCCTGGCTCGACCCCCGCCGCGCGCAGCACCGACGCGACCATCGCCCCGCCGTTATTGGCCTCGGCGACAATCCGGTCGGCGCGCCACGTCGCGGTCGCGGCCCTCACCGCCGCCGCCCATTTCTCGGGGCTCGCCCCCTGGATGGTGGCGTCGGCCAGCACATAGAAATTATCCCCCGCGCGCCCGGCGACGACGATGCCGCACGCATCGCTCCCCGCCCCCGCGCCAGCCGGCGGATCGACCCCGACCACGATCCGCTCCATCACCGGCAGCCGCCCGATCTTCACCCGGCAGCGCTCGATCATTGCCCGCGGCCACAGCGATCCTTCGGCCTCGTCGAGCAGCTCCCCGTTCAGTTCCTGCCGCCCGAGCCGCGTGCCGCCATAGGTCGCCTTCATCACCGCCAGGAACCGCCCCGGCAGCGACACATTCTCGTCGCTCCGCCCGCCGCTCTCGACCGTCCGCGGATCGGCCCGCAGCCGGGTCAGCAGCGGCATCGGCTTGGGCGTCGTCGTCACCAGCGCCCGCGGTCGCGACCCACGCCGCAGCCCCATCTGCAAATTGTCCCACGTCCCTTCCGGGTCATGCCATTTGGCCAGCTCGTCGCACCATGCGAAATCATGCTCCGGCCCGCGCAGGCCATCGCCGTCCTCGCCCGAAAACAGCGTCGCCGAGCTCCCGTTGGGCCACGTCAATTTACGCTGGCTCGGCTCCCACTTGAGCGTCACCCCCGCATTGGTCGCGACCGCCAGAATCCCGCTCGTCCCTTCGACCATGATCCGCCGCGCCTCGTCGATCGTCGCCCCGACCAGCGCGATCCGGCAGCGCTTGGCCAGCCCCAGCCGGAACACCCATTCGGCCCCGGCGCGGGTCTTGCCGAACCCGCGCCCGGCGATCATCAGCCACGTCCGCCAGCCATTCTCGCCCGGTACCCTCTGCCCGTTGCTCGCCCACGCCTCGAACAGCGCATCGAACTGCAACTGGTCGTGCGGTGACAGGCGCATGATCATCCTGAATGCCATTACCAGATCCCCCCGTGCCAAGGCCTCGACCGCCAGGCGAATATTGTCGATCGGCCTCATTCGCCCGTTTCCCCGTCGATCCCCGGCATACCGCTCAGATCGACCGATTCCGCCCCGATCGCCGACCAGCCATCTTCCTCGGCCTTCTCGGGTCCGAGCAACTGAACTCGCACCCGCTTCAACTTCATCAGCAACCGGTCGCGCACCTCCAGCGCCTCTGCCGGGCTGATCGCCGCTTCGGCCGCTTCGATCCGTTCGGGTTCGCGCGCGGTGTCGCGGTGCATCCTCAGCAGCGTCAGCGCGATCCGGTCGTCATACTCGACCGACTGTTCCTCGCGCCCGTCCTTGTGGACGATCGTCCGCATCTTCCCGTTGAGCGCGCGCTCCAGTACCTCGACCTCCAGCCGGGCATAACCCTGCGCTACCGCCTGCCCCCACGCCGCGCGGAACACCGCATCGGTCGCGCGTCGGCGATAGACCGTCGAATTGCCGACCCGCGCCCGCTTCGCCGCCAGCGTCACGTTGCACGTCGCGCTCAGCGCTTCCAAAAACCTGGCCTCCTTCGCGCTGCTCCAGCCGCCCCGCTGCGCCTCGCGCTTGTGGACCTTGTCGCCCGCCACCAGCACCAGCGATTTCCGTCCCGCCATCGTCATCATCTCCCCCACGCAAGGTAGCGGGGACCGTCCGCGTCACCGGCAGCAGCTGCCGACGCGCGGACGATCCCCGCCCAGCAACGCAAAAAGGCCTCCGCACCGCCCGCCGCCGCGCCCCGCCACCAGGAAGCGCAACATCAGGTCGATCCGAAAGCCCTGGCGAATCGGGGCCGCCCGCCCCAACTCGCAATTCGTCACTGTTCCTAGGTTGTGCCAGATGAGCGTGACGCTGTCAAGCTTTTTGTGCCGGTTTGGTTATTTTTGGCTAAGCCGACCGCCGTTGCCACCAGCCCCGGTCAGGAAGCACCGCCCGCGCCGCAATGTGCCCCGCGCCGAAGATCACCGCGTCGTGCAACACATACTCCCTCCCCGCACCAGGCACACAATCGCCTAGTGCATCAGCACCAATTCCTCCGACATCGTTGGGTGCAGCGCCACCGTCGCGTCGAAGTCGGCCTTCTTCAACCCGGCCTTGACAGCGATCGCCGCCGCCTGGAGGATTTCCGGCGAATCGGGCCCGATCATGTGGATGCCGATCACCCGCTCGGATGCCTCGTCGACGACCAGCTTGTAGAGCGATCGCTCGTTGCGCCCCGCCATCACGTTCTTCATCGCGCGGAAGTCCGATGTGTAGACCTTGACCGTACCATATCGGTTGCGGGCATCGCTTTCGGTCAGCCCGACGCTGGCGATCGGCGGATGGCTGAACACCGCATGGGGCACGCAGTCGTAATCGACCTCGACCACTCCGCCCGACCCGAATTGCGTATCGGCGAATGCCTGACCCTCGCGGATCGCGACCGGGGTCAGCTGGATCCGGTCGGTCACGTCGCCGACCGCGAAGATGCTCGGGACGTTGGTCCGGTTGGCCTTGTCGACCTTGACCTCGCCGCGGGTGCCGAGATCGACCCCGGCCTCCTCTAGCCCCAGCCCCTCGACATTCGGCTTGCGCCCGACCGCGAACAGCACCGCGTCGGCCTCGAGGTCGTCGCACCCGTCCAACGCGAGGTGCAGCATGCCGTCCTCGCGCTTGTCGATCCTGCTGAAGCTCGCATTGAACTTGAAGTCGATGCCCTTGGCCAACGAGATCTGCAGCAGCCGGTCGCGCATCGACTCGTCATAGCCGCGCAGGATCGTGTCCGAACGATTGACCAGCGTCACGTGCGAACCGAACTGGTGGAAAATCCCCGCAAACTCATTGGCGATGTAGCCGCCGCCGACGATCACGATCCGCTTCGGCAGCCGCTCGAGGTGAAACACCTCGTTGGACGTAATCGCATGCTCGATGCCCTCGACGTCCGGAAGAAACGGCCGCGCCCCGGTCGCGATCAATATCTTGGCCGCGCTCACCGTCCGCCCCGAAGCCAGCCGCACCAGGTTCGGCCCGACGATCGTCGCCCGCTCAAGGAACGTCTCGACCTTGTTGCTCGCCAGCGTCTGGCCGTACAGCCCCTCGAGCCGTTTGACCTCGGCCTGCACATGGTCGCGCAGCACCGGCCAGTCGAACCGTTTGACCGGCACGTCCCAGCCGAACATTGCCGCGTCGTTCAAATCCTCGGCAAAGTGCGCGCCATAGACCAGTAATTTTTTCGGCACGCAGCCACGGATGACGCAGGTCCCGCCGACCCGATATTCCTCGGCGACCGCCACCCTCGCGCCATGCCCCGCCGCGATCCGCGACGCGCGCACCCCGCCCGATCCGGCGCCAATGACGAACAGGTCATAGTCATAATCGCTCGCGACTTCACTCACAGTCCGGCCCTTTCGATCAGTGCGCGGGTCGACGGATCGAACCGCTTGCGTGTCGCGGGATCATCGATCGCGCGCGCCATCTGCTTGCCCAGTTCGACCCCGAACTGGTCGAACGGATTAATCCCGAGCAGCACCGCATTGGCGAACGTCCGATGCTCGTAGAACGCCAGCAGCGCGCCCAGGGTCCTGGGATCGAGCCGGTCGAGCAGGATCGCCGATGACGGCCGGTTCCCCGGATAAGCCTTTGCGCCGTCGTCACTTTCGCGCCCGGTCATCAGCGCCGCCCCTTGCGCGAAGGCATTGAGCAGCAATTGCCGGTGATGCGTGTCGTCCTGTCCGTCTTCCTGCTCGATCACCGCGACAAACTCGACCGGTACGACCCCGGTCCCCTGATGGAGCAGCTGGAACACCGCGTGCTGCGCATCGGTCCCGACCCCACCCCATGTAACCGGAGCGGTTTTTCGTCCGACCGGCGCACCCTCGGTGCCGACTGACTTTCCGTTCGACTCCATCTCGAGCTGCTGCAAGTAGGACGGCAGCAACCGCAGCCGCTCGTCATAGGCGAATACCGCCCGCGTCGCGCACCCCAGCACCTGCGTCGCGGTCAGATCCGCGAACGCCGCCATCAGCGGTGCATTGGCCTGCCCCTCGCTAAACCGGAAATGCCGGTCGATCTCCGCCGCGCCCTCGAGCAATTCCTCGAATGCCGGCCAGCCGAGCGCCAGCGCGACCGAAAATCCGACCGTCGACCACAGCGAATAGCGCCCCCCGACGGTTTCGCCGAATGGCAGGATCCGCGTGCTGTCGATGCCATACTCGATCGCCGCCTCGGGCGCCGCGGTGATCGCGATCACCCGCCCGAACGCATCCCCGACGCCATGATCCTCGAGCCACGCCAGCGCCGCATTGAGGTTGGTCAGCGTCTCGGTCGTGGTGAACGTCTTCGACACCACGGCAACCAATGTGGTTGCCGGATCGAGCCCTGACACCGCATCCTCGAACGCCTGCCCGTCGATGTTCGACAGGACCCGCACGTCATAGCGCGTTCCGTCATGGCCGAGCGCATCGATCACCAGATCGGGCCCCAGCGCCGACCCGCCGATGCCGATATGCAGCACGCCGGTGACATCGCCGAACGCCTCGGCCTCGATCGCGTCGACCAGCGCGCGCATCCTCAAGTGCCCGGCGGCGGCGAGGTCATTATGCTCGGCCGATCCCGACCCGCGTTCGGCGACATGGGTCGCGGCGCGCCCTTCGCTCGTATTGACAACCGCGCCGGTGAACAGCGCCTCGCGCTTCGCCGCAAACCCTTGCGCCTCGGCCAGCGCCTCGAACGCCGCGACCAATCGCTCGTCGAGATGGGTCTTCGACCAGTCGAAATACATCCCGCCCAGCGCCAGCGACATCGTTGCCAGCCGCTCCGAATTCTCCGCGAACAACTCAGTCAGGCGCTTGGGCGAATGGCCGTCGATCGCGGCCCACGGGTCTTTGGTCATGCCCTGTCACCTAGTGACGCCGGACCGCGATTGCCACCCCGACTTGACCTTCGCCGGCTTCACCGCAAGGTGCGTCGCATGACATCGCGCTCCCGCACCCAGCTTCGTCGGTCCGCCTCGCACAAGCAGGGCTCGACTCTCGGCTTCCTGCTGAAACTCGCCCTTTTCGCGTGGATCCTGCGCAGCCTGATTGTCGCGCCGTTTTCCATCCCCTCGGGCTCGATGCTCCCGACGATGGCGATCGGCGATTATCTGTTCGTCTCGAAATGGCCCTACGGCTATTCGCGCTTCAGCTTTCCGTGGAACGTCCCCTCCTTCGACGGCCGTGTCCTCGCCCATTATCCGGCGCGCGGCGACATCGCAGTGTTCAAGCCGCCCGGCGAGGAGAAGGTCGACTACGTCAAGCGCGTCATCGGCCTCCCCGGCGACACGATCGAGGTCCGCAACGGCACCCTCATCCTCAACGGCACCGCGGTCCCCAAGGTCAGGCTCGGCGACTATGCCATGCCGGTCACCCCCAACAGCCCGTGCCGCACCGTCGGCAGGGTCCAGCCGCGCTTCGGCCAGGCGCCAGGCGGCGGCCAGTCCTGCCTTTACCCGGCGTTTCGCGAGACGCTCCCCGGCGGCAAGACCTATACCGTGCTCGACCAGCTCGACTCGCCGCTCGCCGACCATTTCGGCCCGGTCAAAGTCCCCGCCGGCACGGTGTTCATGATGGGCGACAACCGCGACGACAGCGAAGACAGCCGCTTCACCGTCGCCGAGGGCGGGGTCGGCTTCGTGCCCCTCGACCATCTCGTCGGCCGCGCTGGCTATGCCTTCTGGTCGACCGACGGTCGCGCCGAATATCTCAAGCCGTGGACCTGGTTCACCGCGTTGCGCGCCAGCCGCTTGGGCACCGCCTACTGATGGCCGATCTCGCCGCGTTTCTCGTCACCGTGCTGGGCCAGCCGCCGCACGACCCGGCACTCTTCACCCGCGCCATGACACACGGGAGCATGTCGGGGGGCAGCGCGTCGGGGGGCAGCGCGTCGGCGGCCAGCACGTCGGCGGCCAGCATGGGCAGCGGTGGCGGCGAAACCTATGAACGGCTGGAATTCCTCGGCGACCGGGTCCTCGGACTCGCCATCGCGCGCTGGCTGTACGAGCGCTTCCCGGCAGAGCCCGAGGGGAAATTATCGCGCCGCTACAATGTCCTCGTGGCGCGCGAGACGTGCGGCGAGGTCGGCCGCACCCTCGGCCTGCCCGCCCACATCCGGCTTGGCAAGCAGGCCCGCGACGACCGCGCCAACATGAGCGACAATGTCATCGGCGACGTCGTCGAGGCGCTGCTCGGCGCGCTCTACCTCGACCAGGGGATCGATGCCGCGACCGCCTTCGTCCGCCAGCATTGGGCGCCGTACCTCGACGGCCAGCAGGGCGCCCCGGTTCACCCCAAGTCGGGCTTGCAGGAAATCGCCGCCGCGCGCGGCCTCGGTACCCCGGCCTATGAGCTCATGACCCGCTCCGGCGCGCACCACGCCCCGACCTTTCGTGTGCGCGTCACCGTCGCGCGCGGTGGCGAGGCCGAGGCCGAGGGCACCAGCAAGCAGGAAGCCGAAACTGCGGCGGCGGCAGCGCTGCTGGAGAAGCTGGCCAAGCCCCGCTGACCGTCGTTGCGAGGAGCCGCAGGCGACGAAGCAACCCACGTCTCGCCACCCGAAAGCTGGATTTCTTCGCTCCGCTCGCAATGACGAGCAACCTTGTCCCGCCGCGCGCATGATCCTACCGCCTCCCGCAATGACTCACCCCACCCAACGCTGCGGCCTCGTTGCCGTCCTCGGCGCGCCCAACGCCGGCAAGTCGACCCTCGTCAACGCGCTCGTCGGCGAGAAGGTCGCGATCGTCAGCCCCAAGGCGCAGACCACCCGCGCCCGGCTGATGGGCATCGCCATCGCCGATGACGCCCAGCTGATCCTCGTCGACACCCCGGGCATCTTCGAACCCCACCGCCGGCTCGACCGGGCGATGGTCGCCGCCGCGTGGGAAGGCGCCGAATCCGCCGACCGCACCCTGCTCGTGGTCGACGCCGCGGCCAAGGTCGGCGCGCGCGTCGAGACCATTCTCGCCGGGATCGAGGGCCGCCCCGAACCGCTGATCCTCGTCCTCAACAAGGCCGACATCGCGAAAAAGGACGACCTCCTCGTCCTCGCCCAGTCGCTCTCGCTCCGCCTCAACCCCGAAGCGGTGTTCATGATCTCCGCGAGCACCGGCGACGGCGTGGCCGACCTCAAAGCCTACCTCGCTTCGGCCATGCCCGCGGGCCCGTGGCAGTTCCCCGCCGACCAGCTCTCCGACGCGACCGACCGCATGGTCGCGGCCGAGATTACCCGCGAGCAGCTCTACCTCCAGCTTCATGCCGAGCTCCCCTACGCCAGCGCGGTCGAGACCGAGAAATGGGAGGACCGCCGCGACGGATCGACCGTCATCCACCAGCAGATCCTGGTCGAGCGCGACAGCCAGAAGGCGATCGTCGTCGGCAAGGGCGGCGCGCAACTCAAGAAGATCGGCCAGACCGCGCGCGAGGCGATCGCCGACCACCTCGGCCGCAAGGTCCACCTCTTCCTCCACGTCAAGGTCAACCCCAAGTGGGACGAGGACCGCAGCCTCTACAAGGACATCGGGCTAGAGTGGAGCGAGTAGCTCCCCCACCAACCGCGGCACCTCGACCCCCGCGCGCCCGATCCGCACCTCGTCGAACATCACGCTCCCAAGGCTCGGCGCAAGGTTGATCTCGACCGTTCGCGCCCCGCAATATTTGGCGGTCTGGACATAGCCCGCGGCGGGATAGACCGCCCCCGACGTGCCGATCGACACGAACAGGTCGCACGACCGCAGCGCCGTCTCGATCCGCTCCATCTCGTAAGGCATCTCCCCGAACCAGACGATGTCCGGCCGGACCGCGCCCGCTGCATCGCAGGCGGGACACACCGCCTCCTCCCCCATCGGCGCGGCCCACCCGAACCGCCCGTCGCAGGCCAGACACCAGCCGCGCAGCAACTTACCATGCATATGCACCAGCCTCTTCGCCCCAGCCCGCTCGTGCAGATCATCGACATTCTGCGTGACGATCAGCAGCTCCCCCGGCCATGTCGCATCCAACCGCGCCAGCGCCTCATGCGCCGCATTGGGCACCACCTCGCCCAACCGCGCCCGCCGCGCGTCTTAGAAAGCATGGACCAGCCCCGGATCGGCCGCGAACCCCGCGGGCGTCGCAACCTCCTCGACCCGGTGTCCTTCCCACAAGCCATCCTCGGCGCGAAACGTCGCCAGCCCGCTCTCGGCCGAAATCCCCGCCCCGGTCAGGATCACGATATTGCGCACCTCAGCCATCGCCGCCGCTTACCCGAGATCGCCGCCGAACAATCGCAATTTTTGACGGAAGGGCGCCGGGGGATTCTGGGGATCCCCGGACCCGTCACGCCGAGCTGCGCGCCACGGTGCCGGAATGTCTGCAATTGGTGGGAAGCAGACATCCCTGCACTTCCCTGCATCGTTACTTGGGTTGGCCCCCAAGCCCGCTGTTACCCCTCAAGACCTTGAGAGCCTCAGAGCGTGGCGTGTTGATGGGTAAGCAAACTGCGTGCGGCAACGCGTAGCCCTCCAGCATTTGTCTGGGAGCAAAATCACCCAACCCCAGCGCTTTTGCTCTCTGAAAGGCAATCGTCGCGTCGACGCTTGTCTCCCAAAGCTGCAGTCGTGCCGCTTGGAGTGCTGTACTGAAGTGGACTCGCCCGGCTGAGCCAAGCGGTCCGCTCCAGCTCTCCAGGCCCCTCAATTGAGCCCAGGCATCTTGCTCTCGCTCTTCCGCGTCCCCAAACTGTTTGATGGTGACGTAAGAGGTGGCTCGGCAAATCTGGACAGTGCGTTAAGTGGAGTTTCTGCCTGAAGGTGGCCAGGATGGCTGTCGAACAGGAGAGATGATGACGAAGCGAACGCGCCGGAACCACAGTCCGGCATTCAAGGCGAAGGTGGCTT
>NZ_JANYGG010000085.1 GCF_025362505.1 Sphingomonas sp.
CCGATCTTTGCGAAGCACGACCCAGTCGACGCTCTTGCCGGTGTCGCGGGCGCGCTGGGTGCGGCTGTTCCAGATCAGTTCGGCATAGAAACTAGGCTTGGTGACCTTGAAACTGTCGGGATCGACCTGGCCGATCAGGTCGAGATCGACGAAGCTGTCGTTCATCGGCGTGACCAGCGTGTCGGCGCGAAGGATCGCGGCACGCGCGACCGGATCGTCGCGCCCGGGCGTGTCGATGACGATCACGTCGGCGGCGGACGAGAGGCGGTCGAGCGCAGCGGCGAGGCCGGCATCATCCTGCTGCTCGAGCACTTCGAACGCCGGTTGCGGAAGCGCTACGTCGAGCCGCTTGATCGTCGCGGCGCGATTGTCGAGGTAGCGGGTCATCGTCCGCTGGCGCTGGTCGAGATCGAGCGCGCCGACGCGGTGGCCCGACGCGGCGAGCGCGATCGCGGTGTGGACTGCGGTGGTCGATTTGCCCGTACCGCCCTTTTCATTGGCGAAGACGATGAAATGCGGTTGGCTCATTGCGGCCCCGGCCCCCTGAAACTAATGGACTCCACTCTACCGGAGGGGGGAAATCCTTGCAAATCATCCGTGACTTAGCGGCGTTACACCCGGCGATTGCAGCGTTGCGGGCCAAGGGAAGGGCCGGCCACGAGCAGATGGCGCTCGTTCCGACGATGGGCGCGCTCCATGCCGGGCACATGGCACTGGTCGCCGAGGGGCGGCGGCGGGCAAGCCAAGTGGTGGCGACGATCTTCGTCAATCCGCTTCAGTTCGGGGCGAACGAGGATCTCGACCGCTATCCGCGGCGCGAGGCGGAAGATCTGGCGATGCTCGACGAGGCGGGGTGCGACCTCGTCTGGTTGCCGACCGCGGATCAGCTGTATCCGCCCGGTTTCGCGACCAATATCACCATCGCCGGGATCAGCGAGTTGTGGGACGGTGCGGCGCGGCCGGGGCATTTCGACGGGGTCGCGACGGTGGTGGCCAAGCTGCTGATCGCGACGCTGCCCGACGTCGCACTGTTCGGGGAGAAGGATTACCAGCAGCTGGCGGTGATCCGCCGGCTGGTCGCCGACCTGGGGCTGCCAATCGAGGTCGCGGGGGTAGCGATCGTGCGCGATGCCGACGGGTTGGCGCTGTCGTCGCGCAACATGTATCTATCGAGCGATGAGCGGGGGCGGGCGGTGGCACTGCCCCAAGCGCTGAATGCCGCGCGCGATGCGATACGCGCTGGTACGCCAGTCGAGGATGCGCTTGGTGCGGCGCGCGATACGCTTGCCGCAGCGGGGTTCACGGACATCGACTATGTCGCGCTGGTCGATGCAGCGTCGCTCGAGCCGCTCGCGACGCTGAGCGGCGAGGCGCGGCTGGCGGCGGCGGCGAAGCTCGGGAAGACGCGGCTGATCGACAATATCGCAGTGTAATCCGGGGACGCTGGCGAGGTATTTACCGCGTTAACCATTTGTTCGCAGTTGGGGGCTGAAAGTCTGGTCATCAGGGACAGGGGTTCAACAGATGGCTGCGATTTCACAGAAGAGTGCCGATTTCCTCCTCCGCAGTCGGCTTGCCGATGCCGAGCGCGGCGATGTCGAGGCGCTGTTCGAACTGGGTGTGTGCTACTCGACGGGCCGCGGGGGCATCGCGGTCGACCTCGTCGAGGCGCACAAATGGTTCAACCTCGGCGCATTGTCGGGCGATACGCGCTCGCAGCAATGCCGGGCGGAAATCTCGATCGAGATGACCGCGCGCGAGATCGCCGAGGCGCAGCGCCAGGCGCGCTCGTGGCTGGCGGTCAGCGGCGGTCAGAAATACGCGGCGTGATTCCTCCCGCGACGCGGGCAACGGTTACTTGACGACCACCGTCACTTCGCGCCGGTTCTGAGCCCAGGCGCTTTCGTCCGCTCCAGTCGCGACGGGCTTTTCCTTGCCCCAGCTGGTGACCAACAGGCGGGTCGCCGGCACCCCTTGCGCCACCAGATAATCGCGCGCCGTATTGGCCCGCCGCTCGCCCAGCGCCATATTATATTCACGCGTGCCGCGCTCGTCGGCATGGCCTTCGATCGAGGCGCGGACGGAGGGGTTCGCCAGCAGCCACTTGGCCTGAGCGGTCAGCGTGGTGCGCGACGGGCCGTCGACGTCCGACTTGTCGGTTCCGAAATAGATCGTGTCCGATCCCGCCTTGGCGATGAGGTCGGCCTGCGATCCGGGGAGTTCGACGAGGCCGACATCCTCCTCGTTGGCGGTGGTCGGCGCGGTCTGGGTCGCGACCGGCGGAGTGGTCGTGACCGCCTTGTCGCGGCGGGCGCAGGCGCCGGTCGCTAGCAGTGCGGCGACGAGAGCGAGGCTGATGGTCTTGCGCATGGGGAAATCTCCTTGTGAGGCTTAGCGCTGGAGCGGCGACCAGCTGGGGTCGCTGCCGTCCTGGGGGGTGGGCAGGCGGCGCGGATTGCCGCCGTTGATGTTGACCGCATAGAGGCTGGTCTGGCCGGTGCTGCCCTGGCGGATGCGGTTGAACATGACGAACTGGCCGTTGGGCGCCCAGCTCGGCTCCTCGTCCTGCCACGCGTCGGTGAGCAGGCGTTCAGCCCCGCCCGACGGGGTCATCACGCCGATGCGGAACTGGCCGGCGATCTTGGTGAAGGCGATAAGGTCGCCGCGCGGGCTCCACGTCGGCGAGGCAAAGCGGCCGCCGCCGAAGCTGATCCGCTTCTGGCCCGATCCGTCGGCGTTCATGACATAGAGCTGCTGGGTGCCCGAGCGGTCGCTTTCGAACACGATACGGCTGCCGTCGGGCGAGTAGCTTGGCGAGGTATCGGCGCCCGGCGTGTCGGTCAGCCGGCGCGGGATGCCGCCGTCGGCGTCGACGACATAGAGGTCGGTATTGCCGCCCGCCGCCATCGAGAAGACGACCTGCCGGCCGTTGGGCGAAAAGCGCGGGGCGAAGGTCAGGACGAGGCCGGGGACGAGGCTGCGCTCGGTACCGCTCGCGACGTCCATAATCATCACGCGCGGGCGGCGGCCGGCGGTGGTCATGTAGACCAGCTTGTCGCCGCGCGGGGAAAAGCGCGGGGTGGTGACGGTCGCCGACCCGGAGGTCAGGTAGCGGTGGTTCGAGCCATCGGAATCCATGATCGCGATGCGTTTTATGCGGCGGTTCTTGGGGCCGCTCTCGGCGACATAGACGACGCGGGTATCGAGGAAACCGCTCTCGCCCGACAGCCGCGAATAGACGGTGTCGGCGCATTTATGCGCGGCGCGGCGCCAGTCGGTCGCGGCGACGGCGAACCCCTGGCGTGTCAACTCGCGCCCGGCGGCGACGTCGTGGAGGTAACAGCCGACGGTGATCCGCCCGTCGCCGCGTGCCTCGACATAGCCGGTGACGAGCTGTGCCGCGCCGGCGCTGCGCCACGTCGCGTAAGTGGGCGCGCCGGCCTCGGCATAGCTGTAGGCGCCGATCCCGTCGGGGCCGAGCGGGGTGAACAGCCCGGTCGCGCGAAGGTCGGCGGCGACGACTTCGGCGACCAGGCGACCGAGCGCGGCGGTCGGGCCGGCGGCGGTGTCGGCGGGCGCCGGGGTCGGCATCGCGGGGACGGCGATGGCGGTGACGGCTTTTATGCTGCCCCCGACGATATCGACTTCGACCGGAGGCGCCTCCTGCGCGGCAGAAGCTGTGGCCAATAAAAGCGCAGCCGCGGCGGCAAAGCGAAGTTTATCCATCCTCATTTCACCTTGTACTTGATCGTGATGTTGCCCCAGCCGCCGCTTGGGGTCTGGTAGAGTTCGGCAGGGAGTCGGAGCGGACTGCAGTCGGCATACACCCTGCGAGCCTGATCCTTCACCACGTCGACGTAGCGCGAGTTGTCGTCGTCGATCCCGCTGGGACTTCCGACAAGCGTGGGCGGCTGCGTAAGTCTACCTGAACGGTCGAGCCTCAAATTGAGACTGAGCTGGATACGATTTGCTCCTTCGCCGATAAACGGTTGTCGGCTCGCGCACGGTTGTATCTGGCGCGCAATCGCTGCCGACACGCTGGTCTTTGCGACCGCGTCGAAGACCACCGCTGCGGGCTTGGTTTGTGAGGCAGTCGCAGGAGCGTCGGCGATGCCCTTGAGGAAATCAGCGCCAATGCGCGAGACCTTTGGCTGGGCCTTGGCCGGTGCCGATCTGGCCGGCGCGGGGCGATCGGCGACGGGGCGCGGCAGGGTCGGCGTGACGCGCGGCGCGGGGAGCGGAGTGACCGTCGGTGTCGGCGGCGTTGGCGCGACCTCGGGTGAAGGGGCGACGGCCTGTTGAGGCGCCTGACTCGGCGGCGGCGGGACGGCGAGCGGGCTTGGCGCGGACGGGGTCAGCCCGACCTCGTCGACCAACTCGACCTCCATCGGCGGCGGTTCGGAATATTGCGCGACATGGGCGAGGCTGAGCGACAGCGCGGCAATCAGCGCGGCGTGGAAGGCCAGCGCGGCACCGGTGCCGGCGAGCTCGGCGCGGTCGATCTTCATGGCACTTGCTCGCCAACCGAGACGAGCGCGACGCGGTTGAGGCCGGCGCGGTTGAGTTCGCCCATCACCTTCATCACCCGGCCATAATCGAGGCTGCGGTCGGCGCGCAGGTAGAT
>NZ_JANYGG010000089.1 GCF_025362505.1 Sphingomonas sp.
GTTGGCGTAGCCGGCGTCGTCCTGCGCGAGGAGGACCAGCCAGTCGATCCGGCCACCCTCCTGGACGGCTAGCGTTGCCCCGACAATCGGCTGAACCCCCTCCCCCTCGCAGGCGTCGCTGAACGGCATTACGCCATAAAGGCCGTTGCGGTCGGTGACGGCGATCGCGGGGAAGCCGAGCCTGGCGGCGTGCTTGGCGATCGCCTTGGGCTCGACCGCGCCCTCGAGCATGGTGAAGGAGGAGAAGGTGCGGAGCGGGACGTAGGGCAGCATCACCCGACTATGGGGTCCGCGCCTCGTCATGAAAAGCGGGACGCTGGACTTATCCCCAGCTTAGCGCGGAGCGAGCGGATCGGGGGCCGGCCGGACGACCGGTGCCGACGGAGTAACCGGCAGCGCGGGGATTGGGACGGGCGTCGGCGGGGAGGAGCTCGGCATGGGCCGAGGCGGCGCGGCGCCCGCGGCCTTTTCGAGGGTGGCGAGCAAAATGATCATCGCGCCGGAATTGGTGAGGGTGACGACGTCGCCGCTGCCGTCGGCGGCGGGCTGAAGGGTGTAGTCGAGGTCGGTGGTCAGCGAGGAGCGCCCGCCGGCGACGGCAAGCCCTGGCGGCAAGTCGAGCGAGACGGTGGCCGAGCAGGCGATGCTGCCGAGGCCATCGTCGCTGCTCTTGAGCAGCGGGCGCTCGACACGGAGCGCGGCGGCGGCGGCAAGGCGGTCGAAGATGGCGTCATCCTTGCCGCGCAGCTCGGCGGCGCGGCGAAACAGTTCGTGCTGAATGAGGTCGTAGGTGCGCCCCGCGGCGCAACGCTTGGCCGGGGTCGCGGTCGAAGTCGTGTTCTCGGTTGTGCGAGGCGTGGCGTTGGCCGCGACCTGGTTGTCGTCGAGGCGGTCGCTTGGGCCATGGCGATTGCAGGCAGCGAGTGCGAGCGCGGCGGCCGTGCACGGGAACAGCGAACGCATGACTGCGTGAACGCCCGAACCGCGCATTGGTCGCGTCACCCGAGCAGCGCCTCAATATCGTGTTCGAGGTCGGCTGGCTTGACCTGTGGGGCGTAGCGTTTGACCGGTTTGCCGCCGCGATCGACGAGGAATTTGGTGAAGTTCCACTTGATCGCCTTCGATCCGAGCAGGCCCGGAACCTGGTCCTTGAGGTGGCGGTAAAGCGGTGCGGCACTGCCGCCGTTGACCTCAACCTTGGCGAAGATCGGGAAGTCGACATCGTAGCCGAGCTTGCAGAAACTGGCGATTTCGGCGGCGTCGCCGGGTTCCTGGCCGCCGAACTGGTTGCACGGGAAGGCGAGCACGGTGAAGCCGCGGTCGGCGTATTTCTTGTGCAGCGCCTCGAGCCCCTCATATTGCGGGGTGAAGCCGCATTTCGAGGCGGTGTTGACGATCAGCAGAACCTTGCCGGCGTATGGCGCGAGCGTGGTTTGCCGGCCATCGGCTGTGCGCACCGGGATGGTGGTGACGTCGGTCATTCGAGCACTCCTTCGTGGAGCCGCACGACCCGGTCCAATTTCGCCGCTAGCCGCTCGTTGTGGGTGGCGATGAGGGCGGCGCTGCCTTCTTGGCGGACGAGCTTGAGAAATTCGGCGAGGACGGTGTCGGCGGTCTTCTCGTCAAGGTTGCCGGTCGGTTCGTCGGCGAGGATCAGCGGCGGGCGGTTGGCGAGCGCGCGGGCGACGGCAACGCGCTGCTGTTCGCCGCCGGAGAGTTTCGACGGGCGGTGGTCGAGGCGCTCGCCGAGCCCGAGCGCGGTGAGCAGCGCATCGGCGCGGGCGCGGGCGGCGTCGGGCTCGGCGCCGCGGATCAGCTGGGGCAAGATGACATTCTCGCGCGCGTCGAAGTCGGGCAGGAGATGGTGGAACTGGTAGACGAAGCCGAGCGCGTCGCGGCGCAGGTCGGTGCGGGCGTCGGTGTCGAGGCTGGCGGCTTCGATGCCGTTGATGCGGATCGAGCCTTCGAAACCGCCTTCGAGCAGGCCGACGGCTTGCAGCAGGGTCGACTTGCCAGATCCCGAGGGGCCGAGCAGCCCGACGATCTCACCCGGCCGAACGGACAGGTCGACGCCGTTGAGGACGTGGATCGTAACCGTGCCCTGGGTGAAGCTGCGGCACAGCCCGGTCGCCTGAAGGACCGCTTCAGTCATAGCGGAGGACCTGGACGGGGTCGGTGCTGGCCGCCTTCCATGCCGGGTAGAGCGTGGCGAGGAACGACAGGATGATCGCGGTGACGACGATCGCGGTGACCTCGACCGGGTCGGTTTTCGACGGCAGGTCGGCGAGGACACGGACCGAGGGATCCCACAGGTTCTGGCCGGTCATCGCCTGGATCGCGTCGACCACCCCCTGGCGGAAGTAGAGGAAGATCGCGCCGAGGATGACCCCGGCGAAGATTCCCAATGTGCCGATGGTGACGCCGACGGTGACGAAGATCTTCATCATCGCTGCGCGGCTGGCGCCCATCGTGCGCAGAATCGCGATGTCGCGCGTCTTGGCTCTAACCAGCATGATCAAAGAAGAAAGAATATTAAATACCGCAACCACCACGATCAGCGAGAGGACGACGAACATCGCGATCCGTTCGACCTCCAAGGCACTGAAAAGAGCGGAATTCATTTGGCGCCAGTCGACCACGATGCCCTTGCCGCGAACGACGCTGTTCAAGGATGCGAGGGTGTCACCCACCTTGTCCGGGTCGCTGACCTGTATCTCGATCATGCCGACCTGGTCTCCCATCATCAGGAGGGTCTGGGCATCCTCCATCGGCATGACGACATAGGCCTTGTCATAGTCGTAAACGCCGACCTCGAAGATCGCGCCGACGGTGTAGGTAACGATGCGCGGCACGCTGCCGACGGGGGTGTCGCGGCCTTCGGGGGAGATCAGGCTGATCTCGCTGCCGGGATAAGCGCCGAGCGCCTGGGCGAGCTGGGAGCCGATCGCGACCTTGCCGCTGCCCGGCGTGATCGTCGCCATGCTACCCGACTTGACGTTGGAATTGATGATCTTGTTGGCGCGCAGATCTTCGGGACGCATGCCGCGGACAAGAATGCCTTCGACACGGCCGTTGGCGCTGGCCATGAGCGGCTGTTCGATCAGGGGTAGCGCCGAGATGACGCCTGGCGTGGCGCGGGCGGCGCTGGCGATGCGCTGCCAGTCCGACAGGCGGCCTTCATAGCCCTGGACGATGGCGTGACCGTTGAGGCCGACGATCTTGTCGAACAGTTCGGCGCGGAAACCGTTCATGACCGACATGACGATGATCAACGCGGCGACGCCAAGCGCGACCGCAGCGAGGCTGATCGCGGCGACGAGGAAGATGAACCCCTCGCCCTTGCCGGGAAGGAGGTAGCGCCGCGCGATCATCTGTTCGTATCTGTTGAGGATCATGGGCGATTGAGAATCATACCGAGAGCCTCGCGACCACCGCGTCGATCGGCAAGTCGAACTTTTCGCCGGTGCGGCGATCTTTCAGCTCGACAATGCCCGCCGCGACCCCACGGGGTCCGACGATGAGCTGCCACGGCAGTCCCATCAGGTCCATGCCGCCCAATTTGACCCCGCCGCGCTCGTCGCGGTCGTCGTAGAGCGTTTCCACTCCGGCGGCGGTGAGCTGGCGATAGAGATCGTCGGCGACCGCGACCGAGGTTTCGTCGTCGCCGCGCATCGTGACGAGGCCGACCTTGAACGGCGCAACCGCTTCGGGCCAGACGATGCCCTTGTCGTCATGGCTCGCTTCGATGATCGCACCGACCATGCGCGACACGCCGATGCCGTAGCTGCCCATCATCGGCGAGACCATCGCGCCATCGCGGCCCGAGATCTTGAGGCCCATCGATTCGCTGTACTTGTCGCCGAAGTAGAAGATGTGGCCGACCTCGATGCCGCGCCCGGTGCGCCGGCGCTCGGCGGGAACCTCGGCCCAGCGCTCCTCGTCGTGGGTCTCGTCGGTCGCGGCATAAAACGAGCTGACCTGGTCGAACAGCGAGTGGAGACCGGCCTCGTCGCCATAGTCGATGTCGCCGCGGTTCAGGTCGATCTCCTCGAACCGGCTGTCGTAAAACACTTCGCTCTCGCCGGTCGGGGCGAGGATGATGAATTCGTGGCTGAGGTCGCCGCCGATCGGGCCCGACGCCGCCTTCATCGGCACCGCGCTGACCCCGAGCCGCTGGAAGGTGCGCAGGTAGGCGAGCAGTTGGGTGTAGTAAGTGAGGCGCGCTCCAGCCTCGTCGAGATCGAAGCTGTAGGCGTCCTTCATCAGGAATTCGCGGCCGCGCATTACCCCGAAGCGAGGGCGGACCTCGTCGCGGAACTTCCACTGGATATGGTAGAGGGTGCGCGGCAGGTCGCGATAGGATTTGACGTCGTCGCGGAACAATACGGTGACCATTTCCTCGTTTGTCGGGCCGAACAGCATGTCGCGCTCGTGGCGGTCCTTTATGCGCAGCATTTCGGGGCCATAAGCGTCGTAGCGGCCAGACTGGCGCCACAGGTCGGCCGACTGCATCGTCGGCATCAGTATCTCGATCGCGCCGGCCTTGTCCTGCTCTTCGCGGACGATGTCGGCGATCTTGTTGAGGACGCGCAGCCCGAGCGGGAGCCAGGCGTAGATGCCCGCCGCGGTCTGGCGGACGAGACCGGCCTGGAGCATCAGCTTGTGGCTGACGATCTGGGCGTCGCTCGGGCTTTCCTTGAGGACGGGCAGGAAGGAACGGGAGAGGCGCAAGGGTCGGGGCTTTCGTCGCGGGTTCGGGGTCGGCGTGCTCTAGGGCGCAGGCTTGCATCTGGCAATCTGAACGGCTGCTGTGGCGCGCGGGACACAGGGGCCGGGCAAAGTCATTTTGCTGTCACGAATCCGCGATGACAAGCACCGCGAATGGCGTAGGAAACGGCCGTCGAATCCAGCAGTACGCTGAAGTTCGGGGAGTTTCAGACCAGGTCAAATACCGGTCGATTTTCCAAAGGGGGCTGACGAGCAATCGTCACGCAGGACGCCCGGATCGCCTCGCGGTCCGGGCGTTTGTTTTTGAGTTGTATTGTCAGTTGCCGGGTTGCAGCTGCCGAACCGCTTCACCGAACCAGCCATTCGTCAGCGCAGTCCAAGAAGTGTCGTCCGACCGAACGTGCCAATGAGCGCCGACCGTTCGACCGCTGGCGCCGGGCCATCGATAATCCAGACATAATCGAAGGTTTCGCGCGGAACGCTAGCCATTGCTTCGCGCACTGACGGCCAAGCTTGCAGACCGTTGTCGAGCCGCACCGCCTGCGAAAAGTCGCGAGTCATCGGACCCGAATAGTCCGGGGTGGTTCGCAACGGGTTGGCCCCGGCATCGACGTGTTCGGCCGCCGGTAGATCGCCGCCACGCCCATCTTCTTCATCAGCGTGGCAACATGCAGGCGGCCGATCCTGACGCCTTCGGCTCCCAGCAGATCGCGCAGCGTCTTTACGTCGATCGCCCGTGCAACAGGTTCGGTTCGCGCGTCCGATCCGAAAACACCGGCGGCACCTTCCAATAGCTGCGATCGCCAGATCGTGATCTGGTTCGGGTGAACGTCAAACTGTTCCCCTGACCTTTCGCTTGCCCCCACTAGCTGTCATGGCTTGGGAACCTGCAAACATCGGCACCTCGGATGGGCTGGCCAAGGACAATCTCGTGGGAGGAACGGAGGAGGAGTTCAATGCGATGGGGACTTGGGCTGACCTTGGCATCGGCCTTTTTCGCTGCTCAATTACAGGCAAAGAACGGCCCAATCGTCACGGTCGAGAGCGGTAAGATTCAGGGCGCCGCCGAGACCGACGCTTCGCCCATTCGAATATTCCGGGGCATTCCCTTTGCAATCCCGCCCGTGGGCGACCTGCGGTGGCGCGCGCCACAACCGGTCTCTGGCTGGTCGGGTATTCGCCCGGCGACGGAATTCGGTCCACGCTGCATGCAGCAGCCGCTCTTCTCCGATATGATGTTTAGATCAGCAGTACCGAGCGAAGACTGTCTCTATCTGAATATCTGGACACCGGCGAAACTCGGCAGATCTCCTCAAGCCAGATTGCCGGTGCTGATGTATGTCTACGGCGGCGGCTTCATAACGGGCGACAGCTCGGAGAAACGGTATGACGGCGCAGCTTTGGCGAGGCACGGTATCGTCGTCGTGACGATCAATTACCGACTCGGAGTATTCGGCTTCCTCGCCCATCCGGAATTGACAGCCGAATCGCCGCATCATGCGTCGGGAAACTACGGCCTACTCGATCAGGTAGCGGCACTCGCCTGGGTGAAGCGCAACATTGCGGCGTTCGGTGGCGACCCCAGCCATATCACCATCGGCGGAGAGTCTGCCGGATCAATGTCGGTTAGCGGGTTGATGGCTTCGCCCCTGTCGCGTGGCGATATCGCCGGGGCAATCGGGGAAAGCGGTGCGCTGATGCAAAAGTTGACGCCGCCTTCACGTGTTGAGGCTGAGCAGAAGGGCGCGGCTTTCACGCGATCCATCGGCGCGCCAACGCTGGCCGCCCTGCGAACTCTACCGGCTGACACGCTTCTCGCCGCGCAGGGAAAGGCCAAGGACATGCCATTCGATGCGGTGATCGATGGCTATTTCCTGACCGAATCGCCTTCGGTGACCTTTTCAAGCGGCAAAGCAGCGCATGTGCCGCTTCTGGTGGGATCGAACTCGCAAGAAGCGTCGGGGACGGCGGTGTTTGGCAACGGCGCTCCGACCGTTGCCAGCTATCGCGCCGGCTTGCGCCGTGTGCTCGGGGACAAGGCGGACGAAGTGTTCGCGCTCTATCCCGCCAGAACCGACGCCGACGTGCTTCCCGCCGCGACCGCGCTTGCGAGCGACGATTTCCTCGCTTTGCCGACCTGGAAGTGGTTTGATCTACAGCGCAGGACGGGGGCGGCAACCTACTATTATTACTTCACCCGCGTCCGCCCGCGCCTCGTCAGCGACACTTCTGGCAACGCGCTCCCATGGGGCGCAGTGCACAGTGCCGAAATTGAATATGCGCTGGGCAATCTTGATACCAACCCGCTTTACGCCTGGACCAATGACGACCGGAAGGTGTCGGCAACGATGAGCGCTTATTTCAGCAATTTCATCAAGACCGGCAATCCC
The DNA here is from genome assembly GCF_025362505.1 of Sphingomonas sp. Classification (GTDB taxonomy): domain Bacteria; phylum Pseudomonadota; class Alphaproteobacteria; order Sphingomonadales; family Sphingomonadaceae; genus Sphingomicrobium. The sequence continues at coordinate 7,119 of NZ_JANYGG010000089.1, forward strand.
AACGGCGGAACGCTGCCTGTCTGGTCCAACGCATCGCTCAATCCGGTCAAGATCCGGCGCCAGGTCATCGACGTCGTAACATATGGCGCAGCCTTCCACGACCAGACCCGCTACGAAGCCGCCGAGTCGCTTTTGTATATGCATTGACGCCGGTGCCGCGGCTTTGGCTGCTTGACCGAAATTTGCCAAACCAGCTGCAGGACCGCGTCCAGATGACTCGTGGAGTTCGACCGCGACGCCCGGAGCCACCTCTCTTCCTAAGCTCATCAGGGGACGTGCCCCCACTCAAGGAAATGACGGCATTTGATAGACTCGTGTCGGACGGCCTCATTCGGGTAGGGGGCATCACCTCAGTAGGTTGGAGATTTCCCTGTGAAGTACCGGACACTTGGCCAAGACCTGCGAGTCTCCGCGATCGGGATCGGCTGCATGCCGATGATTCGCGGCGGCAACATCGTCTATGGCGAAGCGCGTGAGGACGAATCGATTGCAACGATTCACGAGGCGATCGATCTTGGCGTCACTTTCTTCGACACGGCCGAGATGTACGGCCCGTTCACCAACGAGGAACTGGTCGGCCGGGCAATCAAGGGCAAGCGCGACGGCCTCGTGATCGCCACCAAGTTCGCGATGGCATGGAACGGCAACGAGATGGCCGGGCTGGACGGCAGCCCGGCAAACGCGCGCCGCGCTTGCGAAGCGTCGTTGAAGAGGCTTGGCATCGAGACGATCGACCTCTTCTACCAGCACCGCGTCGATCCCAACGTGCCAATCGAAGAGACCGTCGGCGGAATTGCCGAGCTGGTGAAGGAAGGGAAGGTTCGTCACATCGCACTTTCCGAGGCCGGCCCCGAGACACTCCGGCGCGCGGCCAAGGTGCATCCGATCACGGCGCTGCAGACCGAATATTCAATCTGGGAGCGCGATGTCGAGGACGAGATACTGCCGACTTGCCGCGAACTCGGCATTGGCTTCGTACCGTACAGCCCGCTGGGTCGAGGTTTCCTCGCGGGCGGTATTAGCAGCCTGGACGACCTCGCCCCCGACGACTGGCGCCGCAACGATCCCCGCTATTCGCCCGAGAACCTGCCGAAGAATCTCGCGATCGTCGATGCGATCGGGGCCGTTGCGAAGCGCCACGGTGTCTCAAACGCGCAGATCGCGCTCGCGTGGTTGTTGGCACAAGGCGAGGATGTTGTGCCGATCCCCGGCGTCAAGCGGCGCAAGACAATGCGCGATTCCGCTGGCTCACCCGAGGTTTCGCTGAGCCACGGCGACTTGGCGGACCTTGACGCCGCCGCGCCAACGGGGATGACCGCAGGACTGCGCTATGCCGAGCGGGGTATGCGAATGGTGAAGTTATAATTAGTAGGCCCACTCCGAATGCATCTCAGCCTGATGTTGCTGGAGAGGGTGCCGTTTGCGGCGTCGACCCGTTTGGCTGCGCCTTCAAGGTGGACTATTTGGTGGGGTTCGTTCAGTCGCTTGATATTATCTTGGTCGAAGATGACGATGAATCTGCGGCCTATTTAGAACGGGCGCATTGCTTGGCCGAGTTGGCCACCTCAGGAAATTAGTCGTGACTCAAAAACAGCTGCCGCAAGCGAAACAGCTTGCTCGTATCCAGGACAATTTGCTTGCTGCGTCAGAGCGCAGGCTTCTGACGTGGTTGTGCCGCCGAATGCCGGCGTGGATCACACCGGACATCCTCACCGCTCTTGGAGTCGTCGGAGCGATAATCATTTTTGCCGGCTATGCTGCGACCGCCCTCAGCCCACACTGGTTGTGGCTGTCGATCTTGGGCTACGTAATTCAATGGTTCGGAGATTCGATGGACGGGAGCCTCGCGCGCTTTCGCCAGATCGAACGTCCTGCGTTTGGCTATTTTATTGACCATAGCTGCGATGGCTTCACCACACTTCTGATCATGGCCGGGATTGGGTTCAGTCCGTACGTCCGGCTGGATGTGGCATTGCTGGCGCTGATTGGCTATCTGCTGATGTCGATCCATGCCTATCTTTCGGCGCGCGTCCTGGGCGAGCTCCAACTTTCCTATTTTGGTGCTGGCCCTACGGAACTCCGGTTCGTGTTGATCGCGCTGACGCTGGCAATGCTGATATTGGGCCCAGGACCGCACTTGATCGCATCGCTATCCGGTTTCGATCTCATCTTCGGTAGCGCAGGTTTCGTTCTTACTCTGCTGTTCGTCTTCCAGACCCTCGCCATTGCCAGGCGGTTGGCTCGGGCAGAGCCGAACGCCTGAGGCCGGAACACCACATACGCAAAATGACGTGACAATCGAGGCGCCAAGTTGTCCGTCGTGGCGCAGGGCGAGTATGTAGTTCATAGGCTAGTGCATTGTTTTCCATACAAAAGTAAAAGCACGGCGAAATTCACGCGTCAATTATCGGCAGGGGGACCTGCCCGCCAGCAACGGGTTTTGAGGCGCGGACCAACCTTCTGCCGCTCCAAACATCCCGCGGGCATACGCGTCTACGACCCTTCGTGCTGGCGGAACCGGTCAGCTCCCGTCGCGCTGCCCTGCGCGCGTCAGTCGGCGTGACGAAGTGTCGTGATTGGGCCGTTACAGGAATGCGTTGCAGCCCGCTTGCTACTCCTTCACGGAGCCGACATGGCCGAACGTCCTTCCCTTCTCACGGTTCGCGCGCTCGGCAAGTCGGTTCCGGGACCCCGCCTGCTGTTCCGCAATCTCGACCTCGAAGTCGCGCCCGGTGAGCTGGTCGCGATCATTGGCGAGTCGGGGGTCGGCAAGTCGACGCTGCTCAACATTCTGGCGGGACTGGATGACGCGGACGCGGGCAGCGTTGCGATCGACGGCACCGAACTTGGCACACTGGACGAGAACGCGCGAACCCGCCTGCGCCGCGAACGGATCGGCTTCGTCTTTCAGGCCTTCCACATCCTGCCCTATCTGACGCTTGCTCAGAACGTGGCGCTTCCGCTGGCGCTTGTCTCGCCCGACGCTGCCGCCGCGAACGCGCGCGCCGAGGCAATGCTCGATGCGGTTGGCCTAGGCGGGCGCGGCGACGGCTACGCGCGCGACCTGTCGGGCGGCGAGTTGCAGCGGGTCGCGATCGCGCGCGCGCTGGTCCATCGACCCTCACTGATCCTCGCCGACGAACCGACCGGCAACCTTGATCCCGAGACTGCCGCGCGCGTGCTGTCGCTGTTCGCGGAGGCGATCCGGGAAAACGGCGCGGCCGGGGTGATGGTGACGCACTCGGCTGCGAGCGCGGCGATCGCCGATCGGGTGCTCACGCTGGGTGTGGACGGGCTGGTCGAGCGACGTGGCCTCTGACGCCGGCCTGTGGTCGGGGCGGCTCGCGCTTGGCTGGCTGATCGGCGGCGAGTGGCGCTTCCACCCCGCCCGGTTCGGGTTGACGGCGGTTGCGATCGCAGTCGGCGTAGCTCTCGGCTTCGCGGTCCACCTGGTCAACGGATCGGCGCTCGCATCGTTCGACGGAGCGATGCGCGAGATCAACGGCGCGGCCGACCTGTCGGTCCGCGCGACCAGTCCGCTTGGGGTGGACGAGCGTCTCTACCCGCTCGTGGCGCGCGCGCCAGGCGTAGCCGACGCCAGCCCGGTGGTCCGTCTCGATGCGCGGATCGGCGCGGTCCGGCTGACACTGCTGGGCGTCGACGTTATGCGCGCCGCCGCGACGACGCCGTCGCTGGTCGGAATTCGGCCGCTCGGACCCGACACCGGCAACGATGCGGCGTTCGACGAGGCCGCGCTGTTTCTCTCGCGCGCCGCGATGACGCGCACGCGGGTCGCGGTCGGCGCGCAAGTCGTGGTCGTCGCCCATGGTCGCTCGGTGCCTCTGCGCGTCGTCGGCACGCTACCGGCGGCGGGCGACTCGGCTGCGATCGGTGTGATCGACATCGCCGCGGCGCAGTGGCGGTTCGGGCGCCTCGGCCGCATCGACCGGCTCGACCTGTCTCTCTCCGATCGCCCCGCAGCCGAGGCGGCGCTCAGCGCGTTGCTGCCGCCCGATGCAATCCTTTCAACTGCGCAAGCGCAGGGTGCACAAGGCGACGCGCTATCGCGCGCCTATCGCGTCAACCTCGACATGCTCGCGCTCGTTGCGCTGCTGACAGGGGGCTTCCTGGTCTATTCAGCGCAATCGCTGTCGGTGGTCCGCCGCCAGCGCGCGTTCGCGCTGCTCAGGACGCTCGGCATGCAGCGTGGCGGCGTCGTTGCTGCAATTGTCGCCGAAGGGCTGGCGATCGGGCTGGTCGGCGCATCGGTCGGGCTGGCGGCCGGCTACGCAATGGCCTGGGCGGCGTTGCACTGGTTCGGGGGAGATCTCGGCGCGGGATATTTCGGCGGCGGCACCGCGCACATCGTCTTCCAGCCCGCTGCGGCGGCTGGCTTCTTCGCGCTGGGTCTGGTCGCAGCGTGCCTTGGCAGCGCGCTGCCCGCCCGCGCCGCTGCACGTGCCGCCCCCGCCGCCGCGTTGAAGAATGCCGGTGACGTGATCGACCCGCGCCAGCCGGTTTCCTGGCGGCCTGCGGCAGCGTTGCTGGTCGCAGGTGCGGCCACATCGCTGCTGCCTGCGGTCGACGGACTTCCGCTGTTCGGGTTCGCTGGCATGGCGCTGATGCTGGCCGGAGGCGTCGCCGGCGTCCCATGGTTCGCGCGAACTCTGCTGTCGCCGCTCGCTCGGCGTTCGCACGGCAGCGTGCCCGGGATGCTTGCGATCCGCCATCTCCACGGCGCACCCGGCGCGGCGGCAACCGCGCTGTGCGGGATCGTCGCGTCGGCCGCGCTGATGATCGCGATGGCGACGATGGTCACCAGCTTTCGTGGTGCGGTCGACGACTGGCTTGGCCAGGTTCTGGGTGCCGACCTGTACATGCGGACGACCGCGGGCGCGAGCTTCGACCCCGCAACCCGAGCCCGGCTCGCGACGACGCCGGGGATCGCCAGTCTCGCCTTCAGCCGCCAGCTCCCGCTCACCATCGCCGCCGATCGCCCGCCGCTCAGCCTGATAGCACGGCCCGAGCGCGGCGGTCGCGATCCCCTGCTCGTCCTGATCGCGCGCGCGCCGACCCTGCCGAAGGGCGCGCTGCCGATATGGGTTTCGGAGCCCGCACAGCGGCTCTACGGCTGGGATCCGGGAGAGCGCATCGTGTTG
>NZ_JANYGG010000053.1 GCF_025362505.1 Sphingomonas sp.
TGGAGCGCACCAATAACGACGCCGGAGCCTTTCAGGAATTGATCTTCTGACGCGCGGATGCGTTCCGCGTCGAAGCGGAAATCCGGCCAGTCGGGAAGTTGCCAATTCCAGCGCATGATCGATAGGATGCCTTTCTATCAATCACGATATAGCCCAATTATGATTGATAAAGCGATAGCCAATCAATCATCAAAGGCACACTGCCGCTTCGCGGAGTCAATTTGTGGCGATGGCTGCATCCCGGATGGTCTGCCAAGCGCCAGCATGACAATGCCGTTCGTTTGTCATTTCGCACAGCGGGCGCGGGCCGTGCGACCCTTGGGCGTCCGCTGATGCAGGCTCCTGTCCCCCGTGCGGTGGACTTTAAAGAGCCTGCTATCTTTGATGGTGCGGGCGGTGGGAATCGAACCCACACTCCTTGCGGAACGGGATTTTGAATCCCGCGCGTCTACCAATTCCACCACGCCCGCGTTGCGACACGCCTATAGCGATGCAACCCTTTGACGCAACGGCAAAGGCCCGATCGGCCAATTATGCCGCGGACTTAGTGGCCTTCTTTCGAGCAACAGGTTTGGGCCGCGCCCTGCGAACATTGACGGCGGATGCGTCGATGTTGTTCTTCAAATGCCGCCCATAAAACTTTTCGATCATCTCGACGCTGGTGCGGCAGTTCTTGGCGACCTGATAAATGTCCGCCCCTTCGAGCAGCCGCAGGCAGATATAGGTATGCCGCAGGCTGTAGCAGGTGCGGATGTGGCCCTCGCGGTCGAATTTCAGATTGAGCTCGTCGAGGACGGTGTTCATCAGCTCGCGCGGCGACTTCCCGAATATCCGGTCGGTCGGTTGGAGCTGTTTTCGCTTGCGAACCCGCTCGAAGGGCAGGATCGCACCGGGCATCGACTTGCAGAAACCGACCCCGCGCTTGCCGCGCACCTCGATCTCCAGGATGCGCTCGCCGGTCGACTCGTCGTTCACGATCTTAACGTCTCGCAGCTCAAGCCGTGCGGACTCATCGGGTCGAAGCCCGGTATTGCCCATGAAAAGAACGTAGTCGTGAAACGTCTCGCAGACCTCGCGCCAGCGCGGCTTGGGCGGGTTCTTCGCCCGCTCGCGCGTCGCCTCATAAAGCATTTTGTATTCCTCAGGCGAGAACCAAGCGCGATGCTCGACCTTGCCCGAAGTCTTGTAGGGCGCTGACATATCGGGCAGCGCCGCAATCCAGCCCTTGCGGTTGGCCGTCTTCAGCACCTGACGGAGCGTGACGATCTCGTGATGCAAAGTCGCGCGGGCGGGCTTCTTCGGCTTGCCGGTTTTCGGGTCGATGCGGGATGTCTGACGGTGAAACCGGTATTCCTGCACTTTGCCGGCCGTAATGTCCTCAAGGGCGGTATCGCCAAAGAACGGCAAAAGGTGAACGCGGATGAGATCGGACTTCGATTTCACATATCCGGCATTGCGTTCGCCCAGCGTGATAACCTCGAACTCATTGGCGAAAGCAGTGGCGGCATCCTCGAAACTCGGACCAGTTGGCGTTCGCCGACGCCGACCATCGGTCGGCGCGCCGGGTCCAGCGATAGGAGGCTGGACGGGGCCGTCCAACAAGGAGACGCCACCGCGTCGGCGTTGGCGATCCTCGACGCAACGCTCCATATACCAGTCGCGCGCAAAATCCTTGGCGGCGGCAAGGCTGACCTCCTTAGTGGTCTGCCTGTGATTTTGGCTGCCGAGGTAGGTCGCGCATTGCCAGAAACGGCTCCCCTCACGCCGATAGATGTGCAGCGCACCGTCCATCAGCAGATGGCTTTCTGTCGGCATTGCGAGAACTCCAAAATGTGTAAGACATGTGTAAGTCTTTTTGGAGGTCTCGTCCTTGTTTAAACCATTGGTTCTAAGGGGTTTTTGGCTTATTTTTTTAGGCTAAACCCAATTTTGAGTCGAGCGCGTCTACCATTCCGCCACGGGGGCAGGCACGCCGCTGCCTAGCCGGGTCAGACCTTCCCGGTCAATTCCGCGGCGCCTGCCGACGATAGCTGAGTGCTTCGGCAATGTGGATTCGGCCCACGGTGTCGCTTCCGGCGAGGTCGGCGATGGTGCGGGCGACTTTCAGCACGCGGTGGTAGCTGCGCGCGGACAGGCGCATTGCGGCCGCAGCGCTGGCGAGGAGGGCGCGGCCCGGATCGTCGGGGGTGGCGACCGCTTCGAGGAGTTCGCCGTCGGCTTCGGCGTTGGTGCGGATGCCGTGGGCGGCGTAGCGTTCCGACTGGATGGCGCGCACTGCGGCGACCCGCGCGGCAACCGCGACGCTTCCCTCGGCCGGCGGTGGCAGGGTGAGGTCGGCGGCGCTGACCCCTTGCACATCGACGTGGAGATCGATGCGGTCGAGCATCGGGCCCGACACCCGCGCCTGGTAGTCGGCGGCGCAGCGTGGGGCGCGGCTGCAGGCGAGCGCGGGATCGCCAAGATGGCCACAGCGGCACGGGTTCATCGCCGCGACCAGCTGGACCCGCGCCGGGAAGGTGACGTGGGTGTTGGCGCGCGCCACGCTGACCGACCCGGTCTCGAGCGGCTGGCGAAGCGAATCGAGCACCGCGCGCTGGAACTCGGGCAGTTCGTCGAGGAACAGCACGCCCAGGTGCGCGAGGCTGATCTCTCCCGGCTTGACCTTGAGTCCGCCCCCGACCAGCGCCGGCATCGACGCCGAATGATGCGGTGCGCGGAACGGCCGAGTGCGAATCAGGCGGCCGCCCGACAGCTCGCCCGCAACGCTCGCAATCATCGACACTTCGAGCGATTCGGACGGGCCGAGCGACGGAAGGATGCCCGGCAGGCAGGCGGCGAGCAGCGACTTGCCGGCGCCGGGCGGCCCGACCATCAGCAGGTTGTGCGCGCCCGCGGCGGCGATCTCGAGCGCGCGCTTGGCGGTTTCCTGGCCCTTGACCTGGACGAGGTCCGGGCCTCGCCTGGCTTCCTCGACCTCGCCCGGAACGGGGGTCGCAAGCAACGCGGTTCCGCGCAAATGCGCCAGCAGCGACAGCAGGTCGGGCGCGGCGATAACCTCGACGTCGCCCGCCCACGCCGCCTCCGACCCCTGCGCGGCGGGGCAGATCAGCCCTTTCCCGGTGGCCGAGGCGTGGAGCGCGGCGAGCAGCACGCCGGCCGAGGGCGCGATCCGCGCATCGAGCCCGAGTTCGCCGACGACGACATAATGGCTGAGCGCCTCGCTGTCGACGACACCCATTGCCGCGAGCAGCGCCAGCGCGATCGGCAGGTCGAAGTGCGATCCTTCCTTGGGCAGGTCGGCGGGCGACAGGTTAGCGACGATCCGCTTGGGCGGGACCGCGATGCCCAGCGCCGAGATCGCCCCGCGCACTCGTTCGCGGCTTTCGCCGATCGCCTTGTCGGCGAGGCCGACGACGGTGAACATCGCCTGGCCGGGGGTCAGCTGGACCTGGACTTCGACGGGACGGGCTTCGAGACCGAGATAGGCCACGGTCGAGACGATCGCGACCATCAGCGGAAGCCCGCTGGCGGATCGCACGGTCGGAAAATCAATGAGCCCCCTAGCTCGGCAAACCCAGGCTAGGCGCGGGCGACTGGCGACGCAAGGCTTGCGTCGCGCTCCGCCTCGCACCACATCAATAGTCATGATAACGCGCGACAAAATTCGGGCCTGGCTCGATCATCCGTGGGTCGAGATACTGCTGTTCATGGTTGGTGTGCTGTTGATCATCGCCTCGCCGGTGGCCGGCATAATCCCCGGACCGGGCGGGATCTTCGTCTTCGCGGCGGGGCTGGCGCTGGTGCTCAAGACGAGCATGTGGGCCAAGCGGCGCTACGTCCACTTTAAGCGGTGGCAGCCCAAGGTCGGCGCGTGGTCCGACTGGGGTCTGCGCCGCGCCAGCGCCAAACGCCGCAAGAAGCTGCGCAAGGCGGGCGAGATTAACGAACCCGAGGCGCTCGGCGATTGACTTTGGCGCATCGTCTCCGTATCGGCTCCCCAACGGAGGCCACCCGAGCGGTGGCCCTGATCCAATAGATCTTCGAAGGCATGAGCGATGAAGCGCACTTTCCAGCCGAGCAATCTGGTCCGCAAACGGCGGCACGGGTTCCGTGCCCGCTCGGCGACGGTCGGCGGCCGCAAGATCCTCGCGGCGCGTCGCAACCGCGGCCGCAAGAAGCTCAGCGCTTAACCACGCTTACCAAGCGCTCGGATTTCCTCGCCGCCAACCGCGGCCAGCGCTATCCGATGCCCGGCTTCGTTCTCCAGGTCCGCCCACGCGGCGACGGCGATGCCGCGATCCGCGTCGGGTACACCGTGACCAAGAAGATCGGCAACGCCGTTGTCCGCAACCGCATGAAGCGCCGCTTCCGCGAACTCGCGCGCGCGCTTCTGCCACTCGCCGGCATCCCCGGCGCCGACCATGTCCTGATCGGTCGCGCCGGCGGAATAGAACGTGATTTCAGTGCCTTGTCCGATGAACTCGCCCGCGCTTTGCGTAAAGCCGCGCGATGATCGCCCGCGCGCTCATCCTCATCGCGCGCGGCTGGCAATTGGGCCCCTCGCGCATCCTGCCGCCGTCGTGCCGCTTCAGCCCGAGTTGTTCGGCCTATGCGATCACCGCGCTTCGGCGCTATGGGGCGGCAAAGGGCGGCTTGCTCGCCCTGAAACGTATTTTCCGCTGCCATCCGTGGGGCGGCATGGGTCACGACCCGGTACCGTAAGGATCAAGAGTTGAAAGACAATCGCAACATGGTCCTCGCGATCTTCCTCAGCGCGCTGGTGCTGCTGGGGTGGAGCTTCCTCGGGCCGAAAGTCTTGCCTACCGCCGGTCCGCAGACCGCGCAGGTCCGCGACGGCAAGATCCATGCCCTGCCCCAGCCGCAGGCCAGTCCTGCCGGCACTGGCGTCCCGACCGCCGCTGCGGGCGCGCTGCGAGTGCGCGCCGACGTTCTGCGCTCGACGCCCCGCATCAAGATCGACACGCCGAGCCTGCTCGGCTCGATTAATCTCCAGGGCGCGCGAATCGACGACCTCCGCCTCGTCAAACAGCATGAAACGATCGCGCCCAACTCGGCCCCCGTCCGGCTGTTCTCGCCCGCCGGCGCGCCCGGCGCCTATTTCGCCGGCTTCGACTGGCTCGGCGACGCGGTCGCGGTCCCCGGCCCAGACACCGAATGGACCGCCTCGAGCCGCCTTCTTGCGCCGGGCAAGCCAGTGACCCTGTCGTGGACCAACCCGACTGGCCAGAAGTTCGAACAAACCGTCAGCGTCGACGACGAGTACCTGTTCACGGTTCAACAGCGCGTCACCAATAGCGGCGCCTCTGCGGTAACCTTGCGCCCCTACGGTTTCGCCAGCCGCGCTGCGCAGTCCGTCGATCCCTCGACCTGGACAAATCATGTCGGCCCGATGTCGGTCATCAATGCCAAGGCCGATTATTCGACCAAGTGGAAGACGCTCGACGAGGCCGGCGACGCGGGCAAGACCGGCGAAAGCGGCTCCGGCTGGGTCGGGTTCACCGAGAAATATTGGCTCGCCGCGTTGGCCCCCACGGGCAACATCGCGCCGAGCTTCCGCCGCACCCCGGCGGGCGGTTACCAGGCCGATTACGCCGGCGCTCCGGTCACGCTCGCGCCGGGCCAGCAGACGAGCGGGGAAACCCGGCTGTTCGCGGGCGCAAAGGAAAAGGGCGCGCTCGACCGGTATGAGGATGCAGGGATTCCCAAGCTGTCGAAGTCGATCGACTGGGGCTGGTTCGAATTCTTCATGCGGCCGATCTTCGGGCTGCTGCGCTGGCTGTTCGCGGTCACCGGCAATTTCGGCGTGGCGATCATCTGCCTGACGTTCATCGTCCGCGCGTTGATGTTCCCGATCGCCCAGCGCCAGTTCCAGTCGACCAACGCGATGCGCCGCGTTCAGCCCAAGCTGAAGGCGCTCCAGGCGCGCTTCAAGGACGACAAGCCGCGCCAGCAGCAGGAGATGTTGAAGCTCTACAAGGAGGAGAAGATCAACCCGGCGGCGGGCTGCTTGCCGATCTTCCTCCAGATCCCGGTGTTCTACGCGCTTTACAAGGTGCTGATGGTCGCGGTCGAAATGCGCCACCAGCCGTTCTTGGGCTGGATCCACGACCTTTCCGCGCCTGACCCGATGTCGCCGGTGAACCTGTTCGGGCTGCTCGACTTCACTCCGCCGCACATCCTCGCGATCGGGGTGCTGCCGATCCTCGTTGGCGCGACCCAGTGGCTGACGATGAAGATGAACCCGGCGACCGGCGTCGATCCGACGCAGCAGCAGATCATGTCGCTGATGCCGTGGTTCCTGATCTTCGTCATGGCGCCGTTCGCGGCGGGGCTGCAGCTATACTGGGTGACGAACAACCTCCTCACGCTCGCCCAGCAAGCATGGTTCAATTACCGCCACCCGATCGACGCCGCGACCGCGGTGATCGACGCGAAGCCCGTCAAGCGATGAGCGCGGGGGAAGAGGATATCGGCGAAACCGCGCGGAAACTGTTCGCCGGTCCGATCGAGTTCCTGAAGTCCGCTCCGGGCCTGCAGTATCTGCCGGATCCGACCGTGCCGGAGATCGCGTTTGCCGGGCGGTCGAACGTCGGCAAATCCTCGCTGCTCAACGCGCTGACCAACCGCAACAAGCTGGCGCGGACGTCGAATACGCCGGGACGGACGCAGGAGCTCAACTTCTTCGATGTCGGCAAGCCGATCGTGCTGCGGCTGGTCGACATGCCCGGTTACGGATTTGCCGAAGCACCGAAGGATATGGTCAAGCGCTGGCGGTTCCTCATCAACGACTATCTGCGCGGGCGGCAGGTGCTCAAACGGGCGTTGGTGCTGGTCGATTCGCGCCACGGGCTGAAGGATGTCGACCGCGACGTGATGGCGATGCTCGACGCCGCCGCGGTGAGCTACCACCTGGTTCTCACCAAGGGCGACAAGATCAAGCCGAGCGCTTTGGCTGACGTGCTCGAGGCCGCCCGCACCGAAGCCGCCAAACACCCCGCCGCCCACCCCACCCTCTTCGCGACATCGAGCGAGACCGGCGAAGGCATCGCCGACCTGCGCACCACCGTGCTGGAAGCCGCCCGCGGCTAAACCCCTGAGAAGTCCAGCACCGGCCGAGATTTTGCTGATTGGGCGGGGTCAAACCGCCATAAGATGACGGGCAGAAGCGCAGTCGGCGGATCATCCCGAACGCGAATCCAGCGCCCCGGGCCGAGCCAGCGATTGATCCGCCTCCGATCGCGCTCGTTGCACTTGCTCGCCAGCAACCATGTTCGCCCACTGGTCAGGATCGATCGAGGGATTGGTTTGGGCGCGGGACGGGTAACAAGCCAACCGAAGTGGTCCTGCCAGCGCGGGTCGGAGCCGAAGCTCCGCTCGACCATTGCCATGTCTTCGCCCAACGGCACCAGCAGTGGCAGCGGTAACAGCGCGATCGCCGCATGGCGCAATTCCGGCGCTCGCCAGGTACGGCAGACCATCAGCACGTCGCCCGGTTGTTGATCGCGCGCGATCTCGTTCTGGAACGGCCGCGTGTCCTGGCGGTCGATGCGCATCGTGCCGCTTGCGGCGAGGCTGGCCGCATAGGCTAAGCCGGTCATTGCCATCAGCCAGCGTCGATCGAGCCGATCGAGCAGCAGCGCGATCACTGTCAGAATGCCGGGGACGGACCACAACATCGTGCGCGGCATGAAGATCGGCTTCGACAGCGCGCCGAAGGCCCACAGGACAAACGGCAACAACAGGAAAATTGCGAGGACTTGCGCGCTGGCAGGGAAGTCGGCGGGCAACTGACGCATGCGGACGCCGGCTCGCCAATACGCAACCCCGGCGAGAAATACTGTTAGTACCAGCGCGACGAAGCTCGACGCGCGCCCGGGGTCAGACGGCTTAGGCGACCACATGCCCAGCGGCAGGATCTGCTCGGCGAGTGTCGCGAAAAACTGACCGAGACTTGCCTGAGGGAGCCAATCGAAGCCGATGTCATTCGTCATGCTCGCGAACAGCCGAGCCGCGCCGGGAAGAGCGAAGAAGATCATCGCCAGGATGGTCAGCCGAGTGGCCCGCTGGACCGACGCGTCGCCGCTCCGCGCGGCGGTGAGCGCCAACAGGACGACCGCCGGGCCGATCCAGAACAGCGCCACGAAATGAGTATAGAAGGCGAGTAGCGCGCTGATCGCGAAAATAACGGCCGGTCGGACATGGAATATGTTGTCGCGAATCATTGCTCGCAACGTCAGCAGCAACCCGATCGCCGATCCTATGACGAGGAGGGTGAGCAAGGCATAGGCCCGCGCCTCCTGGCTATAATCGATCAGCGGCGCCGACAGGGCGACGAACCCCGCGGTCAGCAAGCCCACCCGCCGCCCCCCGACGATCGCCCCGAACAGCGCCGATAGCGGGATAAGCGCGACCCCGCACACCAGGAAGATCGCGCGGACACCCGTCACGCCCGCGCTGTCGGGAATCAGCAGCTTGTGAAGTAGATAATATAAGCCGGGGGTCGGATCGACGGCCCGGAGCATCAACGTTCCGACTGGCCACTTTGATATCAACAGTGTCAACGCTTCGTCGGACCACAAGGGCATGCTGCTGATCGCCGAGAGCCGAAGCAGCAGCCCGACAAGCGTGATTGAGGCGAGGATAAGCGCCGCCCAATTCAGGCGCGCGGCGCCGCGCCATCTTGAACCCGCCTCGATTGTCGCCAATAGCCTGCTCCCCGGGGCCAACCCCAGCCCATCATGACCCCAAAGGTGTTCGTTGCTCAAGATCGTCATCGGCAATCGCGCTTATTCGAGCTGGTCGTTTCGCGGCTGGCTTGCGGTGCGCCAATCGGGCCTCGAGTTTGAGGAGCTGGTCGTTCCGCTCTATAATCAGGAGTGGGAACAGCGCCGCGAGGGCGATGAATTCGCCCCGTCGCGCGGCAAGGTGCCGGTATTGTGGGACGGCGACTGCGTCGTGTGGGACAGCCTGGCGATCATCGAGCATTGCGCCGACCTGACGAAGCGCAGCCTTTACTGGCCCGATGACATGGCGGCGCGCGGCATGGCGCGGTCGATGGCGGCCGAGATGCACTCGAGCTTTTCCAACATGCGCCGCGAATTGCCGATGAACGTCCGCCGCATCGTCGACGGCCATATCCTGAGCGACGCGGTCCGCGCCGAGATCGACCGGATCATGGTGCTGTGGGCCCAGGCCCGCGCGCGCTTCGGTGGGACCGGCCAGTTTCTGTTCGGCGATTGGGGCGCGGCGGACATGATGTACGCGCCGGTCGTAACTCGCTTCGTCACCTACAAGGTGCCGGTGCCGCCGTTCGCGGTGGCCTATATGGACGCCGTGCTCCAGCATCCGCACGTCGCCGACTGGATCGAAAAGGCCCAGGACGAGCCGTGGGTGATCGAGGAATATGAGCCGACGCCGGCCTAGACTGCCCGCTGTGCCGCATATTCCGAGCCGTCCTTGCGGACATAACGGTCGTCGGCGGTGAACTCCATGTCGATGTCCGAATAGCTGCCGCCAAGTTCCGCGCCTCCGCCGACGGCGACGAAGCGGCAGTCGGAATTTGATCGGTTAATCAAATGATGGCCGTTCCTGATGCCCTTCGGGAAGGCGGCGACGTCGCCCGCCCGCAACAATGTTTCCCCGTCATCCTCGACCAGCACCGCTTCGCCCGCGATCATGATGACGAGTTCATCTTCTCCCTCATGCCAATGGCGTTGGCTCGACCAGGCACCGGGCCGAAGCGTGACATGGCTCGCCGCGAATTCGGTCAGGCCCGTGCTCGGCGCGAGCCGCTTGTACCATCGACCCGCGACTTGGCCGTCGAACGGAGCGGGATAGCCGGTGCGGTTGGTTTCCTCGATTTCACCCAAATCGACTTTCGGCATGGCGCTCCCCTTGCTAAGCCCCGATCATGAAGCACCCGATCGATCCCGTCGAGCTTGCCGCCGCGCTGATCGCGGTGCCGAGCGTAACTCCCGCCCGCGGCGAGGTTTTCGACGTGCTGGAAGCGGCGCTCGTCCCGCTTGGCTTCGCAGTCCATCGCTTCCTCGCTGGCGATGAGCCGGTCGAGAATTTGGTCGCGCTCCGTGGGACCGGAGCGCCACACTTCGGCTTTGCCGGCCACCTCGACGTTGTCCCGCCGGGCGGAGGGTGGAGCGGCGACCCGTTTGTCCCGCGGATCGAGGATGGGCTGCTGATCGGTCGCGGGGCGAACGACATGAAGAGCGCCATCGCGGCATTCGTCGCGGCGATCCCGACACGCCAGGAAAAGGGCGCGCTGTCGCTGCTGATCACCGGTGACGAGGAAGGCCCCGCGCTCCACGGCACGGTGGCGATCATCGACTGGCTCGAAGAGCGCGGAATCCGGCCCGACTTCATCCTGATCGGCGAGCCAACGTCGGAAAACCGGCTTGGCGACACGATCAAGATCGGACGGCGAGGGTCGGTCAATATGTGGATCGAAGTGCCGGGGACGCAGGGCCATGTCGCCTATCCGCACAAGGCCGATAACCCCGTGCCGAAGCTGGCGCGGGTCGTGGCGGCGCTCGATGCGCTGCATCTCGATGACGGTAACGACGCCTTTCCCGCGTCGAACCTCGAATTTACCGACGTCGCCGCGACTCCCGGCGCGCCGAACGTCATCCCGGGCGGGGCGAGCGCGCGGCTCAACATCCGCTTCAACAATCTCCAGCGCGGGACGGACCTCGTCGCCAGGGTCACCGAGATCGCCGAGCACGAGGCGCCTGGCGCGACCGTCCGCGCGCTGATCTCGGGCGAGGCGTTCCTGACCCCGCCAGGACTGCTCTACGACCTCGTCGTGTCCGCGATCCGCGAAGAGACCGGCGTCGAGCCGCAGCTGTCGACCGGCGGGGGGACATCGGATGGGCGGTTCCTGATCAAGCTCTGCCCGGTGGTCGATTTCGGCCTGCCCAATGCGACAATGCACAAGCTCGACGAAAGCGCGGCGCTGGGGGATATCCGCAGCCTGTCGCGGATCTATGGACGGGTCATCGCCAAGGCCTTCGCCTGAACTGTCATCCCCGCGAAAAGGGGAATGACGGGGCCTCACCCTACGCCCGCTGCCGCGCCCCACCGCGCTCGGCGTTGAGCACCCAGGCGCGATATTCTTCCTCGAACATCGGGTGGGCGAAGACGAACCCCTGTACCGTCTGACAACCCATTGCGCGCAGGATGTCGGCCTGCGCGACATTTTCAACCGCCTCGGCGACGATCTCGCAGCCGACGCCGTGGATCAGTTGGACCACCGCCTGGACGACGACGCGGGCCTTCTCGTCGGTCTCGATGTCGGCGATCAGCGAGGGGTCGAGCTTGACCCGGTCGAGTGGCATCGCGCGCAGCCGGGCAAGGTTCGAATAGCCGGTGCCGAAGTCGTCGATCGCGATCTTTGCGCCGTCGGCGCGCAGGCTGGCAATTTCGCGCAGCACGGTCTCGCTGACTTCCATCGCCGCCGATTCGGTAAATTCGAGCTCGACCAGTGACAGGGGCACGCCCTGCTCGACGAAAGCCTGGCGCATCCGCGTGAAGAAGTCGGCGCGATCGAGCTGGCGCGGGCTGACGTTGAACGCGATGCGGTGGGCGTTGCCCTCTCGATGCCACGCCCCGAGCATCGAGGCGACTTCGGCGATCACCCAGTCGCCGATCTCGGCGATGATTCCCGTCTGCTCGGCAACCGGAATGAAGCTGTTCGGCTGGCGCATCCCCTCGCGCGGATGGTTCCAGCGGAGAAGCGCTTCGGCCCCCGTGATTTCGCCGGTGCGCAGACTCAGCTGCGGCTGGAGCGCGAGCAGGAATTCACCGCGCTGGACCGCCTCGGTCAGCGCGGCTTCGGTATCGATCTTGAGCTGGTGCTCACGCGCCAATTCCTTGGAGAACAGGCAATGCTGCCCGCCGCCGCGCGATTTGGCGCGGTACATGGCGATGTCGGCGGCGCGCATCAGCGCTTCGATCGCGATGCCATGTTCGGGCGACAAGGCGACCCCGACCGACGCGCCGATATCGATGCTGTGGCCTTGCATCTCGAACGGTTCGCCGATCGCCAGCGCGACCCGGCGCGCGACCCGCTCGGCATCGGCGGCGCACGAAATGGCGGGCATGAACACGGTGAACTCATCACCGGCGAGCCGGGCAAGCAATGGCCGCGCCGACGCCGGCTCGCTGACTTCGGCGGTAACGATCACCCGCAGGCGGTTGGCGACCATCACCAGCAACTGGTCGCCGCGGGCGTGACCAAGGCTGTCATTGAC
>NZ_JANYGG010000121.1 GCF_025362505.1 Sphingomonas sp.
CCGGAGCCCGGGTCGAAACCCGCCGCTTCGAAGCCCGCGAGCCGTCGAACGGGACCAAGGACGACGTCGGCCCCGCGCTCAACCGCGCCGCCAACCGCGTCGCGACCGAAGTCGCGACATGGATCGGCAATCACGGGTAAGCTGGGGGTTCGGGCAATCCGGCCGCACTCGCGCAGGCATAGGCTTCGATCATCGGCCCGAGCCACTCGCGATAAGGTTCGGCGGCGCCAATTCCCTTGCGATTGATTTGCTTGCGGACCTGGGAAACGCTCGCGGTCAGGACGGCGCGCTTCGCCATGTGGGGCGACAGCATGGCCTGGCTGCGCTCGAGCCCGGCTGCCGCGGCCAGTCGTTCGATCTGGCGCTCGGGGTCGGTCACCAGCTCCTCATAATGCATGATCGTGAAGCGGTCCGGATAGCGGCGCGTCCAGGACTCGAAGAGCTGGTCGTCCACCGCTAGCCGGCGGCCGATCGACTGCAGGTCCCATGCCCAGTTTACCCCGCGTGCGAAGAAGGCGCGGAAGGCCGACCAGCCGCAATCGACCGGATCGCGGCGCATCCACACGATCGGCGCGCGCGGGAATAGCGCCAGCAACAGGCCCATGTAATGGCTCGCCTCGAGCGACTTGTCGACGATCCGGCCGGTCGGGCCGAACCGTTCCTCGACGAGGTAAAGATAGCTACGGACGAGTTCATCGGGGTTTCCGCCGCGGTCCAGCCAGCGCTGGAAGCTCGCCGCATCGCTGCCGCCGATATCCTGCTCGATCAGGCGGAACAGCCCGAGCTCGGCGCCATCGCAGACCTCGTCGTTGCTGGCGAAAATCTGTTCGACCAGCGTCGTGCCCGAGCGCGGCAGTCCGGTGACGAAGATCATGCGCCGATGGTCGACACTGATCGAGGCGGCGGTGCGCTCGATCAACTCGGCTGGCCAATCCGCCGCGGTTGCAGGGGCAAGCGGCGACGCGGCGCGGGCGGCGCCGTCGATCGCGCGGCGGGCAGCCGCGCCCTGGGAGAAGACGTCGAATGCCCCGGCGTAATCGCGGCGCTGGTCGCGCGCGCGGCCGACCGCGTAAGCGAGGTTGGCGCGCTCCGCCGGATCGGTGGGCGGTGTGGCCCAAGCCTGCTCGAGCTGTTCGGCAAGCGCGGGGTGATCCGCGAGGTCAAGCGCCTCGGTCAGTGCGAGCCACGTCGGCCCCGACTGCGGGTTGGCCGTCAGCGCGTCGCGCAGGTGGTGCTCGGCGGCGTCGCGATTGCCCCTGTCGAGCGCAAGCGATCCCTTGAAATAGGCATTGGCGGTGCGGTCCGGGACGGTTTCGGGCAAGGTCGCCATCGCCGCCCACGCGCTGTCGAGCCGGCCCATCTGCGCGAGCAGGGCGGCGCGCGCGAACCGCGCCGCGGAGCTTGCCCCTTCAGCTGCGACATAGCGGTCGATCGCCTGTTCGGCCGCGCCGATTTCGCCGTTGCGCGCGAGCGCCTGAGCGACCGCCTGCCACGTCCGGCCGAGCGGCGCTTCGGCGGCGATCAGGGCGAGCGCGGCACGATTGATCGCGAGCCGATCATTGCCCGCCAGCCCCGCCTTCAGCGCGGCGACCGCCTCATGAACGTCCATCGCCGAACTCCCGCGCAAGAAAAAGGGAGGCAGGTTGCCCTGCCTCCCCTTGTGAGTTGGTATGCGGTTGAAGACCAGCCTTAACGACGACCGCCGAAGCGGAGCGCCCAGGTGAGCCGCGCGGAACGCGGAGCCTGGAAGCCGGTGACGAAGCCATAATCCTTGCGGAGCGAGCCGTCGTCGTTCTCGCCGAATTCGACGAAGTCGACCTTGGCCTTGGAGTTGAGCACGTTGAACACGTCGAGGCTGATCGTCGAGTTATGCAGCGCACCCGGCAGGTTGATATGTGCACCAAGATCGATGTTCTTGCTCCACGGAGCGTGGAACGCCGTCCCACGATTGACGAGGTAGCTGACCTGCGGAGCGCCGGCACCGTTGAGAACCGGATCTCCGTTATCATCGAGCTGTGGCACAGCGGTCCGACCCGATGCGACGGAAGGCTGCGAGCAATAGAATGAAGCCGAACTATAGGCCGCTGCAAAGTTTCGTGCGTCGGGATAGACACCGATGCACGAGAAGTTGCGACCCGACTGGACCGTGATGTTGGTGCCAATCGTCAGCCACGGCATCGGCTTGATGCTGCCCGAGAACTTGAGCGTGTGCTTGCGCTCGTTGGCGAGGATGCCATTGGCACCCTCGACCAGACCGGGCTGGTCGAAGTCCTGCGTCAGACCGGCGTCATCCTGGTTGTTGTCCGACTTGACGGAGCCTTCGTAATTCCCGCGCGCCCGCTGGAGCGTGTAAGACAGGTCGAACGCATAGAGGCCGTTGAACGCCTTGTTCACCGTGAACTCGACCGCGTCATACTTGCGGGTGGCCTTGGGCAGGCCAAGGTCGGCTGCCTTCAGGGTCACGACAGCACACATCCGCGGATCGGCGACGCAATCACCGTCGAGGCGGACAGTGGTGTCCGAACCGGGGTTGCCGAGCACATATTGATGGAAGCCGCTGAACGTGTCGGCGCAACCGGCGATCCCGGTGCGGTCGCAGTAAGCGTTGACCGCGGCGTCGATCGCGAAATCTTCGATCGTCGTCTTGAGACGGCGGTTGATGTAGCGAAGGCCGAACGTCCAGTCGTTCATCCGATGCGTAATGCTGAGGATCTTCTCATCCTGGTACATCGGTTTGAGGCCGGCGGCGACCAGCGTGTCGGTCGGTCCGGGCGTGCCGTCGGAGAAGACGGTGCGGCACAGCTCGCCGGCACCGGGACCGATCGGCGGGCACGGGTTGGTCGAACTGGCCGTGGTCGCACCGAACAGCGGAGCGCCGTTCGCGTCGAACTGCTGCCCGATCGGAATGCCCTCCGAGTTGAACACCGCGCCGCTCACGCCCGGCAGATAGCGGAAGCGCTGCTCGTAAAAAGTCTCGGCCCCGCCGAGACGGATGTTGGTATTGGTCGGAACGCCGAGATAATAGCGGCCGAAGAAGGCGCTGATCTTGGTCTTCTTGTCACCGAAGACGTCGAACGAAGCACCGAGGCGCGGCGCCCACTGGTTCTTCTGGTCGATGAACTTTTTACCGGTGATGCTGAAGTTCTCGTAGCCGTCGTTGCGGATACCGAGCTGCAGGTTGAGACGGTTGTTGAACAGGTCCCAGCTGTCCTGCGCGTAATACGCCTGCTGCTTGCTGACGAACGAACCGTTGTTGATGTAGGACCGGGCGCGGATATAGTTTGGCGTGAAGCGATAGATGCTGCCGCCGGTGTAAAACACCGAGTCCTGCGACTTGAGATCTTCACGGTCGACGCCGAAGCGGAAGTGGTGCTTGCCCAGCAGCGACACGTAAATGTCGGCGTCGACGCGATAGACCTTGCGCTGATCCTGGCCGGTTTCCGGCGCAATCGGGACGCCCGAGACAGAACCGACGGTCGTGGTCGATCCGGTGAGGGTCGACTGGATGATCGGCCTGCCGACGCCCGCGACGACGTCGTTGCGCTCATAATTATTGATGCCGAACAGGCCCGACAGGGTGAACCACTTGGCGAACTGGCCGGTGTACTGGATGATGTAGTTCTTGCCGCCGACCTTGTTGTCCTCGGTGCCGATGCTGCCGCGGGTCGGGTTGCCGAGCGCATCAACCGGATTGTAGCGGGTGAAGACGTGGCGCGTGTCGCTCCAGAAGGTGCCTTCGAGACGCTGGCCGGCGATCGGCAGGAAGTCGATCTTCGCGCCAAAGAAGGGCGAAGTCGAATTCGAGTCGAAGCGATACCCGCCCGACGGGCTGGTGTCGCGGCTCACCGAATAGCGCGGGGAGTAGAGCAAGTAGGCGAACAGGTGGTCCTTTACGATCGCACCCGACGCATAAAAGTTCGCGCTGATGTTATTGCGATAATCATTGTCGTTGCGGTTCTTCAGGAGCCCCGTCGAATTGCGGAAGGTGTTCGGAGAATTGCTTTTGAAGGCATTCGGCGAGAAGGTGATGACCGAGCCATATTCGAAATTATTCGAACCCGACTTGGTCACCGCCGAGGTGACGCCGCCCAGGGCGCGACCATATTCGGCGGTCCAGCCACCGGTCTTGACGTCGAAGGTGCGGTAGAATTCAAACGGCACCAGGCTGTTGCCGACCAGCGTGCGGAAGTTGGTCGTGTTGAGGCCGTTCACGTAATAGCTGTTCTCGGCGATCGTGGCGCCGCCGAACGAAACGCAGTCCGAGCAGTCGGCAAAGCCGGTATCGCCCGGATTGGTCCCAGGCGCGAGCAGGATCAGGCCGGTCTGGCTGCGCGCGATCGGGATGTTCGCGACAACCTTGCTAACGTCAAGCGTGAGGCCCGTGGTGGTCTGCGAAAAGTCGTTGGTCTGGGTACGGCGCCCCGTGACGATGATTTCGTTACCGGTGCCGGTCGGCACGGTCGCCGCGGAAGCAGCTGCGGCGGTGTAGGCGAAGCTGTTGGTCGCTCCCGCCGTGACCGAGACCGAGGGATCGTCGACCGTCTCACCGCCAGCGCCGCGAATGCTCACCCTGTAAGTGCCGGTGGGCAGGAGGGTGAAGTCGAAGCGGCCGTTCGCGTCGGTCGTCGTCGTGCGGGTGAAGCCTTGCTCGTTCGACTGAAGCATCACCTTCGCGTTGGTCAGCGGAGCACCCGCCGGGTTGGTGACGTTGCCCTGGAGCGACCCGCGAGTATAATCCTGCGCGCTCGCCGGGGTGGCGACGATCATGCTTGCGGTGAGCCCCGCGCCGAGGATCGCCAGCGCTTGCAGCGCGGCTGTCGCCCGAAGGTTCGACTTCTTCATTTCATTCTCCCGGAGTGGACGGCCCTCAATGCCGTCGCAAATGTTGTAGGCGTCAAAACACCCTTGGGAGAGACTTTGGCCGGGAGTTTGGGTCGCTGTAAAGTTGCGTGTGCAACGGCTTATGCGTTTGTGACCTTACTGTGTCAGTTGCGACACAGTCGCAATCATGCGCCCGCGCAATAGCTCACACCGCTGCGCCGGCCCGCCTTTC
>NZ_JANYGG010000103.1 GCF_025362505.1 Sphingomonas sp.
CTCCATCCGCAGCGCATTCAGCGCATGATAGCCGCAGTGCTTCAGGCCAAACGCAGCCCCCGCAGCGACGATCTCGTCATAGACCCCGGTCATGAATTCGGTCGGGATATACAGTTCCCAGCCCAGCTCTCCGACATAGGTGATCCGCGACGCGCGGACGATCGCATAGCTGAGCTCGATCTCCTGCGAGGTCGCGAAGGGGAAGGCCTCGCTGGACAGGTCGTTGGGCGAAATGGACTGAAGCAGCGCGCGCGAATTTGGCCCCATGATCGAGATCACGCCCATGCCCGACGAAATATTGGTCAGCACGGCATGTGCATCGTCGGGGATATGGCGCTTGAGCCAGTTAAAATCGCGCGTCTCGCTTTCGGCGCCGGTGACGAGCAGAAATGCGGTATCGGTCAGCCGCGTCACCGTCAGGTCGGCCTCGATCCCGCCCTTCTCGTTGAGCCACTGCGTGTAGATCAGCCGCCCGCACGCAACGTCGACCTCGTTCGCGCACACCCGGCCCAGCACGCGCAGCGCGTCGCGGCCCTCGAGCCGGAACTTGGCGAACGACGACTGGTCGAACAGCCCGACCGCCTCGCGCACCGCCTTGCACTCGGCCGCACAATTTTCAAACCAGTTCTGGCGACCAAAACTATATTCGTATGCAGGAGTCGACCCCGGCTCGCCGTACCAGTTGGGCCGTTCCCAACCGAACGCCTCGCCATGACAGGCACCCGCCGCCGCGACCCGGTCATGGATCGCCGAGCGTCGCACCCCGCGGGCCGTCTCATACTGCTTGAACGGATAATGGGTCGCATAGAGCAGCCCGAGGCTCTCGCTGACCCGCTCGCGCAGATATTTGCGGTTGATCTGGAACGGCATGTTGCGGCGGACATCGACCGACCACAGGTCGGCGGGGGGCAGGCCGTCGCGGATCCATTCGGCCATGACCTTGCCGATCCCGCCGGCTGATTGCAGCCCGATCGAATTGAGCCCCGCCGCGACGAAGCAGCCCTTGAGTTCGGCACTCTCGCCCAGATGATAGCGCACATCGGGAGTGAAGCTCTCGGGGCCGCAGAAGAACTTCTGGATACCGGCGTTCTCGAGCGCCGGGACGCGGCGCATCGCGTCGACCAGCACCGGCTCGAAATGGTCGAAGTTCCCTTCGATCTCGTCGAAACAGAAATCCTCGGAAATGCCGTCCATGCCCCACGGTCGCGCATTGGGCTCGAACGCTCCGACCAGCAGTTTGCCCGCATCATATTTATAATAGCCGCAATAATCATAGTCGCGCAGCACCGGAAGCGAAGGCGACAGCCCGTCGATCCCCTCGAACAGCACATAATAATGCTCGCAGGCATGGAGCGGGACGGTGACCCCGATGCTCGCCGCGAGGTCGCGGGTCCACATCCCCCCGCACAACACGACATGATCGGCGTCGATCTGCCCCTGGTCGGTCTCCACCCCGGTGACGCGCTCGCCGTCGTGACGGATTTTCGTGACTTTTGTGTTCTCGAAGATGCGCGCGCCACCGCTGCGCGCGCCCTTGGCGAGCGCCTGGGTGATGTCGACTGCGTTGGCATAGCCGTCGCTCGGGATGTGAATGCCGCCGACCAGATCGTCGACATTGGCGATCGGATAGAGCTCCTTGATTCGCTCGGGGGTAATCACCTCGACCGGCAGGTCGAACACCTTGGCCATCGACGCGCTGCGCTTGAGTTCCTCGAAACGCTCGGCAGTCGTCGCCATCGAGATCGAGCCGCACTGGCGATACCCCGTCGCCTGGCCTGTCTCGGCTTCCAGCCCGCGGTATAATTCGCCGGTATATTTCGCGAGCCGCGTCATGTTGATCGACGGGCGAAGCTGCCCGACCAGCCCCGCCGCATGCCAGGTCGTCCCGCTGGTTAGCTGCTTGCGCTCGAGCAGGACGACGTCGCTCCAGCCGATCTTGGTCAGATGATAGGCGATCGAACAACCGATCACCCCGCCACCGACGATGACGACGCGCGCGCGGCGGGGAAGCTCAGCGGCCATCGGTCAGGCCTTCATCTGGGCGTTATCGACGTCATAAGCCGGCTGGTCGAGCACCATCGCCGGACGGCGCTCGCCCTGGACCTGGATGTCGAACCGCGTTCCGGCGTCGGCGAACGCCGGGTCGATCGCGCCGAAGAACAGGCTCTTGCCGACGCGGTGACCATAGCCGCCAGAAGTCGTCATGCCGATGCAGCGATCCCCGACGAGGATCGGCTCCCCGCCGCGCGGATCGACCGTATCCGCGTCCATTTCGCCATAGATAATTCGCACCGGCCGCTCGGGCGCGTCGAGCGTCGCCTGCTTGCCGACGAACTCATCCTTCTTGAAATTGATGAAACGGCGCATGTCGGCCTCGATCATCGTCAGCTCGTTGGTCAACTCCGACCCCCACGCCTTGTAGCCCTTCTCGATCCGCATCGTGTTGACCGCGTAGAGCCCATAGTTGGCGATCCCGAGGTCCTGGCCAGCGGCCCAGATCGCCTCGTACAGCGACGCCGTGTCGTTGATCTCGGGGTGCAGCTCCCAACCCAGCTCGCCGACATAGCTGACCCTAAGAGCGCGCATCTTGTGCCCCGCGACAGCGATCTCCTGCCCGCTCAACCAGCGGAACCCCTCGTTCGACAGGTCGGCATCCGTCAGCTTCGCCAACAGATCGCGCGACCGCGGTCCGCTGAGCACCAGGACACCGCGATGTTCGGTGACATTGGTGATCATCACCTCTTCGCCCGGCAGCCGGCTCTGGATCATCAGGTCGAGGTCGCGCTGCTCGGCTGCTGCGGCGGACAGACAGTAGAAATGATCGTCGGCAAAGCGCGTCACCGTCATTTCGCCCTGGATCCGCCCTCCGCGCGACAGCGGATGGACCAGCGCGATGCCGCCGAGCTTGGTCGGCATGCGATTGGCGCAGATTCGGTTGAGGAACGCTTCGGCATCACGCCCGGTGATGTCATATTTCGCAAAACCGGTCAGGTCGAGCACGCCGACCCGCTCGGCTACCGCGCGCACCTCGTCGGCGACGACCTCGAACACATTCGTCCGATCGTATCCGGATTCCTCCGGACGGCCGTCGAGCGAGAACCACTTGGGCCGCTCCCAGCCATAGGTCTCGCCATAAACAGCGCCCATTCCTGCCAGCCGATCGTACAGCGGGCTGGTCCGTTGCGGGCGGCCGTCGGGCTCTTCCTCACCCGGCAGGCGCGTGGTGAAAGTCAGGCGGTAGTCGAGGAACACCTTCGCGCGCGAATAGGCTTCGTCGGCGAACGGGCCATACCGGCGCGGGTCGAACTCGACCATGTTGATCTCGGAGTCGCCCTCGACCATCCACTGCGCCAGATATTTTCCCGCACCGCCACCTTGCGCGATCCCGAACGACGTTCCGCAACAATGCCAGAAGTTGCGCAAGCCCGCCGCTGGTCCGAGCAGCGGTCCGCCGTCGGGGGTGTGCGGGATCGCGCCGTTGACGATGCGCCGGATGCCGACCTCGCCGAACACCGGCATTCGTTCGATCGCGCGCTCGACCCATCCGGCGATGCGGTCGAGGTCGTCGGGGAACAGCTCGCTGGTCGATTCCCATTCGGGCATGCCCTTGGGCGCCCAGGCTTCCTTATACTCGACATTCTCGTAAATGCCGATCAGCCCGCTATTCTGTTCCTGCCGGAAATAGCCCGACACATAGGGGCAACGCATCACCGGGATTTCCTCGTCGCGGTCGATGAATGCCTGGATCGGGTCGGTGACGAGGTAATGATGCTCCATGTTGGTCACCGGGATGTCGACGCCAGCCATCTGCGCGACTTGCCGCGCGTAGCAACCCGCGGCGTTGACGACGATTTCGGCACGGATGACCCCCTGTTCGGTCGCGACGTCCCACTCGCCCGACGGCAGCTGCGTCAGCCCGGTCACGCGATTGTTGCGGACGATGGTCGCGCCCATCTGCTTCGCGCCGATCGCCAGCGCGTTGCAGATGCCCGACGGATCGGCGTGGCCGTCCTGCGTCGTCCACGCGCCGGCGATCACGCCGTCGGTGGTCATGAACGGGTTGATCCGCCTGATCTCGTCGGGACTGATAATTTCCATCTCGAAGCCGATGATCTTCGAATAGCCGTGGATATAACGCAGCCACGCCAGTTCGCGCTCGTTCGTGGCGAGCCGGATCCCGCCCGACTTGTGCCAGCTGACATATTGCCCCGTCATGCCCTCGAGCCGGGGGTAAAGCTGGTTGCTGTAGGCGTGCATCTTGGCAAGGTTGAAGCTGCCGGTGATGCTCGGGCACTGCCCCGCCGCGTGCCAGGTCGATCCGGAAGTCAGCTCGTCCTTCTCGACCAGCATGATGTCGGTCCAGCCAAGTTCCGCGAGATGATAGAGCAGGCTGGCTCCCATGATCCCGCCGCCAACGATCACCACCCGCGCACTATTTTTCATGCCACCCGATCTTTCTCGCCTCGATCGCCAAGCAATAGAGCGGCTCACGACTAAGCGACAATTTCAATATTATGCCGAGTACCCCAAAAAAATTTCGCTGATTGCGAAAATTCTTCATTTGTATCGCCACCACCGGACCGATTTAAGAAACCACATCAAGGCGCTCGGCGAACGGGGCGGACTCACGAAATTGCCCACAGCGGGATTGTTTTTACTCCATGAAGATCGGTTTCATCGGCCTCGGCAATGTCGGCGGAAAGCTCGCCGGAAGCCTGATCCGCAACGGCCACGACGTCACCGTCCGCGATCTCGACGACGCCCTTGTCCAATCCTTCGTCGCGCGCGGTGCGCGGGCCGCCTCGTCGCCCCGCGAATTGGGCGAAGCGGTCGATCTGATCGTCACCTGCCTCCCCTCGCCGGCCGCGAGCTCGGTGGTGGCGGAAGGTCCCGACGGTTTCCTCCCCGCGCTGGGCCCGGGCAAGGTCTGGCTCGAAATGAGCACGACCGACCATAGCGAGGTCATCCGCCTCGGCGCGCTGGTCGAGGCGACCGGCGCGATGATGATGGAGTGTCCGGTGTCGGGCGGCTGCCATCGTGCCGATACCGGCAATATCGCAATCTTCGCCGGCGGGCGGCGCGAGGCATTCGAATTTGTCCTGCCTGTCCTGACGACGATGGGCCGCCGCATCCTCCACGCCGGCGAACTCGGCACCGCCTCGCAGCTCAAGGTGATGACCAATTTCCTGTGCACGGTCCACCTCGTCGCGCTCGCCGAGGCGCTCACCGTTTGCCAGGCGGCGGGCATGGACATGAACACCGTCTACGAGGCGATCCGCATCTCGTCGGGCAATAGCTTCGTCCACGAAACCGAGTCGCAAATCATCCTCAACGGCAGCCGTGACATCAACTTCACGATGGACCTGGTGGTCAAGGACGTCAGCCTGTTCGACACCATCGCCCGGCAGAACCATGTCCCGGTCGAGCTTTCGCCGCTGATCGTCGACATATTCAGGAAGGGCGTCGCAGCCTATGGCCCTCGCGAACATTCGCCCAATATCATCCGCCGATACGAGGAGCCCTTGGGGATTAAGGTGCTCGGCACCGGCTTCCCGGCGGAGATGGTGGATGATGAGCCGGAAGAAGCCGGCTATGAGATCATTCCCCGGCGCTAGATAAGGACGCAGATCGCATGACCGAAGCGATGGCTACTCTCGCTGACTGGTCGCGTGCCGCCGCCGGCGTGACGATCGAACCCGGCCTGTTCATCAACGGCAAGTTCCGTCCCTCCGCCACCGGCGAAACCTTCGCGGCGGTCAACCCCGCGACCGGCAATATCACCGCGCAGATGGCGTGCGGATCGGTCGCCGACATTGACGCCGCCGTCGCCGCCGCCAAGGCCGCGTGGGACGATGGCCGCTGGCGCCACATGCTTCCTCGTCAACGCATGGCAATTTTCGCCCGCTTTGCCGACCTGGTGGAAGCGCACGCCCACGAATTCGCGCTCCTCGAAAGCCTCGCGATGGGCAAGCCGGTGACCGACGCGCTCAACATCGACATCCCCGAAACCGTCGTCACGATCCGCTATTTCGGCGAATGCATCGACAAGATCGCCGGCTCGGTCAGCAATTCGGCGCACGATGCGGTCCACATGGTGTCGCGCGAACCGCTCGGCGTGGTCGGTGCGATCTCGTCATGGAACTACCCCTTGCTGATGGCGACGTGGAAGGTCGCGCCGGCGCTCGCGGCGGGCAATTGCGTGGTGCTCAAGCCTGCCCAGCAGGCGCCGTTCAGCTGCCTGAAGCTCGCCCGGCTGTTCGTCGAGGCCGGAGGCCCCGAGGGCGTGTTCAATGTCGTCAACGGGTTCGGACCCGACGCGGGGAAGGCACTCGCGCTCCATCCCGACGTCGCCAAGATCAGCTTCACCGGGTCGACCAGGGTCGGCAAGCAGCTGATGATTTACGCCGGCCAGTCGAACCTCAAGCGCGTCAGCCTCGAGACCGGCGGCAAGAGCCCGCAGATCTTCATGCCCGACCTGCCCGACCTCGACCGTGCCGTCGATGCAGCGGTCATGGGCATTTTCGACAATGCCGGTCAGGTCTGCAACGCCGGGTCGCGCCTGCTCGTCCACCGCGACATCCATGATGAATTTGTCGAAAAAATGTCCCGCCGGGCCGCCCAACTTTATGCGCCCGGCAACCCGCTCGATCCGGCGACCACGCTCGGGCCGATGGTCTCGCGCAATCAGCAGCAGGTTGTGCTCGGCTGGATCGAGAAGGGCAAAGCCGACGGCGCCACCCTTGCCTTTGGCGGGCATGACGTGCCGACAATGGCCGATGGGGCCTATGTGGTGCCGACCCTCTTCACCGACATCGCCCCGACGATGGACATTGCCCGCGAGGAAATCTTCGGACCGGTCGCCGGGTTAACTTCGTTCCGCGACGAAGCCGAGGCGGTCAGGATCGCCAACGACTCAATCTACGGCCTCGCCGCCAGCGTCTGGACCAACGACGTGAGACGCGCCCACCGCATGGTCAAGGCGATCGAGGTCGGCGTCGTGTGGGTCAATTGCTTCGGCGATGGCGACATGACCCAGCCGTTCGGCGGCTTCAAGCAATCGGGCAATACGCGCGACAAGTCGATGGAATGTCTCGCCGGCTACATGCAGTCCAAGTCAGCCTGGTTTTCGCTAGGCTAAGCAGCAGCAGCGTCGACGTGCGCCGACATCCACTCGATGAACTTGCGGATGCGCAGGTTGTCCTTCATGTCCTTGCGGCAGATCAGTCCCCATTCGCCGGGACACACCGTCTTGTGCGGGACCGGCCGGACCAGCCGTCCCGCCGCCAGGTCGGCATCGACGAACGGCCCGTTGACCAGCGCGATCGCCTGCCCCTCGAGCGCCATCTCGAGCGCGACCGCGAGCGTATCGACGACCAGGTAAGGCGATGCCGGATCGAACGTCAGGTCAGCCGCTTCGAACCAGCTCTTCCAGTTTCGCACTTCGGTATAAATCGCGACGAGCGGCTGGGCGAGCAGGTCGGCAGGTTTCGGCGCCGGACCGAGCCGCGCCGCAACCTCCGGGCTGCACACCGGGAACAGGCTATATTCGAACAGCGGCACCCAATGGTATTTCGGGTTGGGCGGGACCTCGCAGTACACCAGTCCGACGTCGGCGTGGACATCGTCGAACTCCCATTCGACCGCGCAGGTGCTCAGCGTGACGTTGACCTCGGGGTGATCGGCGATGAACTGCGGCACTCGCCGCGCCAGCCAGCGGATCGACGCGGTGACGTAAGTCTGCACGCGCAGCGGCTTGTCGACCGCATTGCGCCGGACCGCTTCGACCCCTTCGAGCAGCGATTCGAACGCCGCGCGGACGTAAGGATAGAGGATCCGTCCTTCCTGGGTCGATGCGATGTGCCGCCCATTCTGCTCGAACAGCTCGACGCCCAGCGCCTGTTCGATCAGCTGGACCTGATGACTGACCGCGGGATGGGTCAGGCACAGTTCGTCTGCGGCGTTGCGAATACTCTGGTGCCTCGTCGCGGCTTCGAACCCGCGCAGGGCTTTGAGCGGCGGCAACGCGCCAAGATCAATCTTGTTGGCCAACTGCGCCTGCCCTCCCGAAATCGAGTCGCGGGAGAGTCTATCAGCACCGGGCGGCATCGGTAAAATAAACTGACTCGCCGTTAGGAGCGCATCAGCCGGCGCGGGCGTCCTCGATGATCATCGCCGCACCCTTTTCCGCTACCATCACCGTCGGCGCATTGGTGTTGCCCGAAGTGATCGTCGGGAAGATCGAGGCGTCGATCACGCGCAGACCCTCGATCCCGTGCACGCGAAGTCGGGCATCGACCACCGAGGTGCGCGGATCGGGTCCCATCGCGCAGCTGCTGGTCGGATGATAGACCGTGTCCGCCCGCGCCCGGAAATCCTCCAGGAGCGCGTCGTCGCTGTCACCGACCGCGCTCCCGGGGACAATCTCCTCGGTGATGATGTCCGCCAGCGGCTCCGTCCGCGCCAGCCTGCGGATCAACCGGCATCCGACGAGCGCCTCGGCGACGTCCTGCTCGGTCGACAGGTAATTCGGCTGAATCAAGGGCGGCGAAAAAGCGTCGGCCGACCCGATCCGGATATTCCCTCGACTCGTCGGCCGGCAGGCATTGAACGACAGCAAAAAGGCGGAAAAAGGATCCGGATTGAGCAGCTTGCGGGCCGACAGCGGGGTTTGTGTATAGCTCACCGGGCTGAAATAAAGCTGCAGGTTGACGTGCCGCTCGTCATCCCGACTGCGCACGAACCCGCCCCCTTGATTGACGCTCATCGACAATGGCCCGCCGCGATCCCACGCGTACCGCAGCCCCGCCCGCAACTTGCCCAGCAAGGGTCGCAGTTCGTCGTTGAGCGTCGGAAGCCGCGACTTGTAGAAATAGGACACCGCGAGATGGTCCTGCAGGTTCGCGCCGACAGCGGGCAGGCTTTCGACCACGTCGATCCCGAGCGGCGTCAGCAGCGCCGGGTCGCCAATCCCGGACAGCTGCAACAACTGGGGAGAATTGATCGCACCTCCGGCCAGGATCACCTCGCGCCGCGCGCGCACCTCGATCTCACGGCCGCCGCGCCGATAGCGAATGCCGACCGCCCGCCGCCCCTCGAACAGGATCCGCGTGGCATGGGCCCCCGTCCGCAGCACCAAATTCCGCCGACGAAGAGCGGGGCGCAGGAAGGCATTGGCGCTCGACGCCCGCCGTCCCCGGTGCGTGTTGATGGGGTAGACGCCGACTCCCTCGTGCGGCGACGCATTGAGGTCGGGGTTGCGCTGAAATCCCAGCGCCTGCGCTGTCTCGATGAATCGCTCGCACAACGGATGCGCGCCCAAGCTGATGTCGGTGACGTGCATCGGCCCATCGCCGCCGTGGGTTTCGCAGGCTCCATGCTGATAGCTTTCCGACTTGCGAAAATAGGGCAGGACATCGTCCCACGCCCAACCGTCATTGCCCAGCGCCTGCCAGTCGTTGAAATCGCGCGGCTGGCCGCGGACATAGACCATCGCGTTGATCGATCCCGACCCGCCGATCACCTTGCCACGCGGCCAATAACTGTTGCGCCCGTTCAGCCCGGTAACCGGCTCGGTATCGTACATCCAGTTGATGCGCTTGTCGAAATAGGTCCGACCATAGCCGATCGGCAACTGGATCCAGATCGAACGGTCGCTTCCTCCCGCCTCGAGCACAAGCACGCTCGCCTTGTCGTCTTCCGACAGGCGATTGGCCAATACGCACCCCGCCGTCCCCGCGCCGACAATCACATAGTCGAAGCTTTCCATCAGCCGATGGGGTGCCCGGTCATATCGAGGTGCAACATCGTGCCGGTGTAAGGATGCCGCGCCGCGACCTCCTCATCGAGCTCGACCCCCAGCCCGGGCTCGGTCGGCGGCAGGACATACCCCTCCTCCCAGCGGATCGGCGTCTTCAGTATTTCGGCGTGGAAGCCGCCCCATTGCTCGATCCCCTCGAGGATGAGGAAGTTGGGCGAGCAGGTCGCGATCTGGATGTTCGCCGCCCCGACCACTGGCCCGCAGTAAAGATGCGGAGCGATCTGCGCATGATGGACCTCGGCCATCCCCGCGATCTTCTTCGCCTCGAGCAGCCCGCCGACCCGGCCCAAATTCAACTGCAGGATCGCCGCCGCCCCGCAATCGAGCAATCGCGCAAAATCATATTTGGTCGCCAGCCGCTCGCCCGCCGCGACCGGGATCGAGGTCCCCCGCGCAACCTTGGCCATCTCCTCGGGCGCGTCGGGCGGGACCGGCTCCTCGAACCACAGCGGGTCATAGGGCTCGAGCCGGCGCGCCAGGCGAAGCGCGCCCGCTGCGGTCATCTGGCCATGCGTTCCGAACAACAGGTCGGCCTTGCTCCCGACCGCCTCGCGCAACTGCCGGGCGAACCGCTCCGAAAGGTCGAGCGCCTCGAGCGACAGCTGCCGCCCGTCGAACGCCGAATAGGGCCCCGCCGGATCGAACTTCAGCGCGGTAAACCCTTGCGCGACATAGTCGACCGCCCGCTCGGCGGCGAGGTCGGGGTCGTGATAAACGTCGGTCTGGTCGCCCTCGCGCGGGTAGATATAGGTATAGCTGCGCAGCCGCTCATGCACCCTGCCGCCGAGCAGCTTGTAGACCGGCTGCCCCGCTTCCTTGCCGATGATGTCCCAGCAGGCCATCTCCAGCGCGCTCAGCACGCCCATTACCGTCAAGTCGGGATGCTGGGTGAAGCCGCTGGAATAAACCCGCCGCCACAGCGTCTCGATGTCATGCGGATCCTGCCCGCGCGCATAGCGATCGAACACATCCTCGATCATCTTCGCGACAAGGTGCGGTTCGAACGGCACGCAATAGGCCTCGCCGATCCCCGACACATTGCCGTCGGTGGTCAGCTTGACGAACACGAAATAGCGCCCGCCGAAGTGGGGCGGCGGATTGCCGACGACGAAGGTCTCGATATCGGTCAGTTTCACGGCGCGCGCTTCACGCCGAATAGCCGTTCATGACCTTGACCTCGAGGAAGTCGTGAAGCCCCCATTCGCCCCACTCGCGGCCATTGCCCGACTGTTTGTAGCCGCCGAACGGCGAGCAATAATCCTGACCGCCGCCATTGAGATTGACGCTCCCGGCGCGGAGCTGGCGCGCGACCCGCCGGGCGCGGTCGAGGTCGAGGCTCTGGACATAGGCGGCGAGGCCATAGGGCGTGTCGTTGGCGATCTCGATGGCGTCGGCTTCATCCTTGAACGCGATCATCACCAGCACCGGCCCGAACACTTCCTCGCGCGCGATCGTCATGTCGTTGGTGACATTGGCGAACACCGTCGGCCGGGCGAAATACCCCCGCTCAAAGCCATCCGCTCGTCCGGGTCCACCGGCAACCAAGGTCGCACCTTCATCAATCGCAACCTCGATCAGCCGCTGGATCTTGTCATATTGCGCCTTGCTCGCGACCGGGCCGAGATGAGCGCCTCGCGCCGTCGGGTCGCCGAGCGTGACCGTCTGCGCCACCCGCCGCGCTATCGCCACCGCCTCGTCATACGCCGACGCTTCGACCAGCATTCGCGTCGGTGCGTTGCACGACTGACCACTGTTTCCGAAGCAATGCAGCACACCGCGCGTAACCGCTGCCTCTAGCCCGTCGTCGGCAAAGACGATGTTCGGCGACTTTCCGCCAAGCTCCTGCGACACGCGCTTGACCGTGTCGGCCGCCGACTTCGCGATCTGGATGCCGGCGCGGGTCGATCCGGTGAACGACACCATGTCGACTTGCGGATGGCTGGTCAGCGCGTCGCCGATCGCCGCACCGGTGCCGTGGAGCATGTTGAACACCCCCGCCGGGAAGCCCGCCTCATCGACGAACTCGGCGAACAGCTGAGCCGACAGTGGTGCCATTTCGCTCGGCTTGAGAATCATCGTGCAGCCCGCCACCAGCGCTGGCCCGACCTTTGCCGCGATCTGGTTTATCGGCCAGTTCCACGGCGTGATCAGCACGCACACCCCGATCGGCTCATGAACCAGCATGGCCTTGCCGCCAATCGGCTTCTCCCACTCCATCGCGCGCGCCGCCTTGATCGTCTCGCCGAGATGGCCGGGACCACATTCGGCTTGCGCGTCGTGCGCGAGGTCATAGGGCGCGCCCATTTCGCTCGAGATCGCTTGCACCATTTCGTCGAAGCGCCGCTGGAACACCGCGATCAGCCGCTCGACCAGCCCAATCCGCGTGTCGAGCGGCATGGCGCTGTACGACTGGAACGCCGCGCGCGCTGCCTTGACCGCACGGTCGACATCGTCGGGGCCGCACAGGGCGATGGTCGCGATCCGTTCCTCGGTCGCCGGGTTGACCGCGTCGACCGTCGCCGCCGATGTCAGCGGTAAAACCCATTCACCCGCGATATATGATCGCAACATATCAGACATGCCCGACCGCCCGCTCCTGATCGGCGACGATCGTCCTGGCCGCCGCGAAGTAATGGAAGGCCGCCCAGAAGCCCGTCGGCGCGAGGATCAACAGTGCGGTCCGCAACGACGCCGCGTCCGCGCCGCCTGGTCCGGCGAAGTAGTCGCTCATCCATCCCACCACTTGCGGCGCAACGATCAGGTTGAAGACATTGGCGACAAGCAGCGCGATCGCGGTGAACATCGCCCGCATCCGCGGCGGTGCCAGGTTCTGGCCAAGCGCGAATGCCGGCCCGATATAGAAATAGATCGCCGGAATGAAGATCCACCACATCGCCGTCGCAAGCGGGAGCGAGTGGGTGTAGTAGGCGATGATCGATGGGACCGTCGTCACCGCCGTTACCGCGCCGAGCAGGTAAACGATCCGGCGCGGATCGACGAACGCCGGCCGCGCGAGCAGCCACGCCGTCAGGAGAGAAGCCGAAATTCCCATGACGAGGTGGATCGGCCCGACGATCGCCCCCGCCGACCCTACGTCAAGATGGTAAGTCCGCTGGATGAAGGTCGGCGTGAACCACATCAGGCCCCAGCCCCACAGCGCCGACACGCCGCTGCCCATGATCACATGAAACGCCGCTTTCTGAGACCAAATGAATTTAAGGCTCTCCTTCAACGTCGGCGCGGCGGCATCCGATTTCGCATCGAGCTGGCCGCGCTTGGGCTCCTTGACGGTGAAATAGACGATCAAAGCGAGCACCACGCCGGGCACGCCAAGTACGAGGAAGGCGGCACGCCAGCCATAGGCATGCGCCACCGCGCCCGCCATGTCGGCCCCGAGCCACGCCCCGATCGGCGCGCCGAGCGCGAAGATGGTCATCGCCATCGGCCGCCGGTCCGCTGGAAAATAGTCACCGATGATCGCATTGCACGCCGGCGTCCCGCCCGCCTCGCCGATGCCGACCCCCATCCGCGCCAGCAACAGTTGCGAATAGCCGCGCGACAGTCCGCACATCGTCGTCATGACCGACCAGGCGGCGATCGACGCGGCAAGCAGATTCTTGCGGTTGTAGCGATCGGCGACCCACGACAGCGGAATACCCATCGTTACGTAAAACAGCGCCAGCGACACACCCGTCAAAAAGGCGATCCCGCCGTCGGTCAGCTTGAGCTCGAGCCGGATCGGCTCCAGCACCGTCGACATCACGTACCGATCGGCGATATTGATCGTGTAGACCAGCATCGTGATGAACAGGACGTACCAGCGCAGTTTGAACGTCGTGTCGCGTTCAGCCCCAGCCGCAATTACACTGGCCATATTTCCGTCCTTCACAGCTACATATTGACGAGTTCAGGCCCCAGGACCGTTCGCAATGGATTGAGGTAGGGCAAGTAATTTTCCCACTGATCCAGTCCACTTCGAAAGATCGGCTGCCGCACCTGCTCGGAACTCGCGGTCCGAACCGCGCGGTCGTTGGCGTGGAAATCGATGCACCCCTGTTCGAACGGCACGCCGATGAAGTCGAGCAGGCGGCGCACCTGCGCTTCGAGATCGGTCACCACGTCGTGGTAATCGACACGCAGGACCTTGCCGGGAAGGACCGCATCCCAGTGGTCCATCAACCGCACATAGTCCCGATAATAATGGCCGACTTCCTCGAGGCCGTAGGTAAACTCCTGCCCCTCGGCAAACAATTGCTTGAACCCGCTGAAACAGCAACTCATCGCCCCACGCCGCGCGTCGATGATCTTCGCATTGGGCAGGATCATGTGAACGAGGCCAAGGTGCCGGAAATTGTTCGGCATCTTGTCGATGAAATAGGGCGTTTCCGCCTTGCGATGGATCATCGTGTCGCGGACATAGGCGTCGCCGAACCCGGTAAGCTCGTCTTTCGTGAGTTCGCCGAGATTGCCCGGATACCGCGCTTCGTCCCCGACCCGCCGCCGCCCGTCGATCTTGTGCGCCAGCGCGAGGATGTTGGGCAGTTCCATTGTGCCCTCGATCTGCGAATGCGACGCGAGGATCTGCTCGATCAGCGTCGATCCCGCGCGCGGCAGCCCGACGATGAAGATCGGGTCGCGCGCTGAACTGCCCGAGCCACGCTTTGAGTCCAGCAGCGCCGAACTGACATGCTCGACCTGCAGGTCGATTTCCCCCGAAATCCGCCGCCAGTCATACTTCAGTTCGTCGCGCTTCAACCGATTGCCGCGCTCGTAATAGTCGAATGACTTGGCGTATTCACCGCGATCCTCGAGCGCCTTGCCCAGCGCGAAACACAGATGGTAGCGATCTGCCAGCCTCGTCGTCGCCGCATCCTCCGCCGCGCGCATCTGTTCGATTTCGGCATCCTGGAATCGGTACGTCTTGAGGTTGGCCAGGCTCCAGTATGCGTCGCCGAGCTCGGGCTTCACCGTATAGGCGCGGCGATAGGCAGCGATTGCCTCCTCCTGTTTGCCGACTGTCTTGAGCGCATGGCCGAGCGTCAGGTTGATGCCGGGGCTGTTGGGGGTCTTCGCCAGCAGTCTTTGGTAAATACCCAGCGCCTCGTCGAAATTGCCGAGCAACAGATTCTCGTTGGCATAGAGCATTTCGACCTGGGCATTGCCCGGGTCCTTGCTCCTCAATTCGGTCGCCTGCTCGAGCGCCCGCTCAAACTTATGCCGCTTGTTGAGCACGTCGACATAATCATAGCGCGCAAGCAGGAAATCGGGCTCGAGCACGACGCAGGATTCGAGCAGGAATTCGGCCTCGTCGAGTACGTTGAACTTAGTCCCGATCTGCGCGAGCAGCCGCATCGCCTCGACGTCATGGCCATGCGTCTGAAGATATGCGCGGCACT
Organism: Sphingomonas sp.; assembly: GCF_025362505.1. Classification (GTDB taxonomy): domain Bacteria; phylum Pseudomonadota; class Alphaproteobacteria; order Sphingomonadales; family Sphingomonadaceae; genus Sphingomicrobium. Next base: position 15,214 of record NZ_JANYGG010000103.1, read on the forward strand.
GTCGTTCGGCGTTGAACAGCCGGCCCTCCTCGATTGCGCTCGCCACGCTGAGCAGTTCCGGCGGCATGTCCGCCAGCCGCAGATATTGCGCCGACGCATGGTCCGCGGCGTCGCGGCGCCCGGCGGCGAGATGAAGGTCGGCGAGCATCTGCCAGCTTGCGGCCAATGCCCCGTTATGGCTGACCGCGACTTGATAGGCGGTCAGCGCCCGCTCGGCATCACCGATGTCGCGATAAATATGCCCGCGTTCCTGGAAGGCCCGCCCATAGGTCGGATCGAGCTCGATCAACTGACCGACCAGCAGCAATGCCTCGCCATAATGCCGGCCATAACGCTGCGCTACCGCGGCGGTGTAGAGCGCATCGCGATGCTGCGGCTCACGATCGAGGATCTGCTCGCACAGCGCTCCTGCCTCGACGAACTTCCCGTTTTGCAGCAGTCCCTTGGCGCGGCGGAGCCGATCTTCGCTGTCCGTCGAACCCTGCGCCGTCAGCGTCATTCAAAAATCCTCAAGAGCCTGATGGTTTGAGGAGGAAGTGCTTCGCGCTTCCGCTGAAACCGAGAATCAGGCTCTAATTATATGCTTAGACCATGAATCACGGCTCAGATTGATTCAATCTGAAACGATCATGGTCTAGCGAAATCCCCTCCCCCCGATGAGGGAGGGGATTTCACAACGCACGATCTAGATTTTCGTCGATACGCGCAAGCCGATTGTACGCGGCCGAGAGGTGGTGATGCGGTTGGTCCCGTCGTTGCCGCTGACGTACAGTTGCGGCCGGGCATCGCTCAAGTTTTCGCCGAACAGTTCGATCGACCACTGGTCCTTCGAGACGCCGATCGACGCGCTGTAGGTGCTGTAGGCGGCCTGATTCTGCGAAACCGGGATTGGGACGACTACATCGCCCGGCTTCACCGTCACGCCATTGTAGGTAACCGGGATGCTCGTGACATAGCCCAAGCTCGGGTTAAACGACTGGTAGCGAATGTCGACGTTGGAAATGTCGGACGAGATGCTCTTGCCGACATGGTGGAATGCGCCCTGGATGAACGGCCGTAGCCCCGATGCCATTTCCTTCTCGTAGCGCCCGCGGACATTGAACTGGAATTTCGGGCTGAGCGCCAGCGGGCTGCCGATCGGAAGAAGCACGACGGTGTTCTTGCGATATTTGGTCAGCTTCGAGTCATTGTACGAAAAGGCGCCGTTGAACGTCAGGTCCCGCGTCGCCCGCCACGTAATATCGCCCTCGACCCCCTTGATCCGCGCATCGGTCAAGTTCGTCGTAAACGTCTGGTTCGAGATATTCTGATCGAACACCGTCATCTGGATGTTCGACCAGTCGATCTGGTAAGCGGCCAGGTTGATCTGCAGCGAGTGATTGAGCAGCGCCAACTTTGTCCCGATTTCGTAATTCTTGACAGTGTCGGGGACATAAACGGCCAACGCCGCAAACTCCGCTGCGGTGCATCCGCTTGGCACTCTGCACGGTCGCCGGTTAAAGCCGCCCGGACGGAACCCTTCCGAATAAGTCCCGTAAACCAGCGATCCCCCACCAAATTTGTAGGTGACGTTACCCTTAAGTAGCACGCCCGAATATTTTGCCGGCGAAACATCCTTGAGCAGCGTATTAAGGTTGGCGCTGATCCCGTAATAGGGCGTGGCCGTGGGCGAGACGCTGTAGGTGCCCGTGACCGGGTCATAAATGCCACGTCCGCCACTCGCGAAACTGGTGTTCGACGACCCGTTGATCGACGCCTGCTCGTCATAATAACGCGCACCGGCGGTGACCGTCAGCTGCCTTGGGATAATGTCGAACGATGCTTCGCCATAGGCCGCGATCTGCCGATCCCGGCGCTGGATGTCGTTGAAGAAGCCAACTTGCAGCGGTCGCACACTCGGATCATGCGGATTAACCGCTGGATTGGGCGCACGAGGGTTAATGAAGCCGGCAAGCGGCTCGAGATACGACCAGTCGGTATTGTCGTAGAGCTTGCTGAGGTCGTAGAATAGCCCGAACGTCCCGCGCAGCCGCTCGGCCGCCGGCGTCGTCACGCGGAATTCATGCGTGATGCGCTGGGTCTTGTTACGCACCTGGTAGCTTTTGCTCGGCGTATAGCAGGTGTTACCAATGTTGCCGTTATACGCCGCCGTGTAATACACACCGCGGTCGCACTCGTAATAAGGCACGTACAGCCCGAGGTTCGAATAACGGGCGTAATCCGCTTTCTGTACCGCATTATGATGCAAGTACGACCCCGTATAGATCGCATCGAGGAATCCAAGTCGACCCTTGAGCGTCCAGGTCGTTTCGTCGAACTTGTCGCGCAATGTGTTCGGATTGAACTGCTGGACCTTGAGGTCTCCGACTAGCGGGTCATATTCGAATACGCCGTCGACTTTCAATTGCTGACGGACGTGCATCGCCTCGATCGACCAGTCATTGTTGATCTTGAACGTCGCCGCAATGCGACCGCCCTTGTAGGTAGCGTCGTTGTAATTGTCCTCGACGAACTGGCTGTTGTTGATACTCTGGCGCATCGGCGCGTTATACTGGCTGCCGTTGCAGTTCGAGACCGTAGTCGTCGCGGTTAGTTGGCACGACTGCAGCGCGCGCATGACGAGCAGCGGGTTGCCGGTCGGCAAGCGACCGGCCTGGCCGATGTGCGCGTCGAACGGCACCTGATAGGTGCCGGGCACGTTGTCGATATAGCCGCCCTGCTGGTCGCCATAGAGCACCACGCGGACCGCGAGCCGGTCTTTGATCACCGGAATGTTGATGTAGCCGTTGCCCGCAACGCTGTTGTCGCCGCCCTTGGTGAACGAATAGGTCCCGTTGAAGCCGGCGTGATAATTTTGGAGATCCGGCTTGTTGGTGATGTAGCGCACCGCGCCACCCATCGAGCTCGCCCCGAACAACGTACCCTGCGGGCCAGCCAGCACTTCGATGCGCTGGAGATCGGCGGCGTAGAAGTCGAGGTTGCGCCCGACCAGCGAGGCCGGCGCGTCGTTGACGTAAAGCGCAACGCTCGGCGCGGTACCGGCGGTTCCGGCGATCTGCAGGCCCGGCGAGTCGGTCGACAGGCCGCGGATAAAGATCGACGAGGTGCCAGGGCCGTGCGAGGCGGTGCGGACGTTCGGCAGAAACTCGATCAGTTTCTCGAAGTTGACGACGTTGAGCTTGGCGAGCGAATCACCACTGAGTGCCTGGATGGCCAGGGGGATCTTGTTGAGCGACTCTTCGCGCCGCGTTGCGGTCACGACAATGTCGGCGATGGCGTTGGTGTTATCCGGCGCGGCCTGCGTTGTCGGCGCGGCCTGCGTCGCTGGTGCGGTCTGCGCGAAGGCTGGCGACCCCCCGGCCCCGAGCGCCGCGAGCACCGTCACTGCGGCGGATGTGCTCCAAAGAGTCTTCATAATGCTACCCCCTTTTTTATGACCCGAGCAGCGACCAAGCGCCGCGCGATCCCCGTCATTTTCTGTTATTGTCTTATCCTAGATTGTTCCCACAAAATCTATGCCACAACCAAATAGTTTTTATCGATGAGCACGAAAAGTTTTGCAGTTGAGGATTCTCGGCAACCATTTGTCCAGTCCAAATCTGTACCAATGAAGCTGATCATGACTTGGCGTTATCTACTTCATCTTAAAAAGTTATCGAACGGTCATGAGTTGCGCGCAGGGATCCGACGTGACTGCGGCGACGGGACTGCTACCTGTGCGCTAACCGATGTTTCTGGCGGCACAGGTCGCTGATCGAATTGAGGAGTTGCCATGTCGTTCGCGCTGATTCTGGCTGTGGTCGCAATGCCGTCGTTACCGGCCGACAATGACTATCAACTCGGAAGAAACTGGCTCTGCCTCCCGGGCCGGCGCGACGCCTGTGCGGTCGACCAGCGGGTGACCCGTGTCAGCGTCGATGGCGCGCTGACGATCGAACCCGGCCCGCGACCGGCACACCCGGCCGCCGATTGTTTCTACATCTACCCGACCGCCTCGCTCGACCCGGGGCCGATCAGCGACATGGTGGCCAGCAGCGACGAAACCGACCGCATCACGTCGCAATTCGCCCGCTTTGCCAGCGTCTGCCGTCCGTTCGCGCCGCTCTACCGCCAGGTCACCCTGACCGCGCTGCGTGCGCGGCTGCGCGGCGAAAAGGTCGATTGGAACGAAGAACGCGGCTATCGCGACGTCCGCGACGCCTGGCGCAATTATCTCGCCCACGACAATCGCGGACGCCCGTTCGTCCTGATCGGCCACAGCCAGGGCGCCAACGTCCTCAAGCGCCTCATCGCCGAAGAAATTGACGGCAAGCCGATCCAGCACCGGCTGCTTTCGGCGATACTCCCCGGGACGAGCCTGCTGGTCCCCAGGGGGAAGGACGTCGGCGGCGACTTCAAATCGATCCGGCTGTGCCGCGCCGCCAGCCAGACCGGCTGCGCGATCGTCTGGGCCAGCTACCGCGACACGATCCCGCCCCCCGCCAATGCGCTGTTCGGCGTTTCGCGCGATCCGGCGATGGAAGCGGCCTGCACCAACCCCGCCCGGCTCGAGGGAGGAAGTGCACCGCTCGACGCCCTCCTCGGCTTTCCGTGGTGGCGCGGCGGCGTCGCGCAGGGCGTCATGCCCAAGGCCAGCTGGCAGGTCGATGGCCGCCCGGTTCCAACCCGCTTTGCCCGGGTGCCAGGACGCCTGTCCGGCGAGTGCGTCCGCGGCGCGCACGCAAATTACCTCGCCGTCCACGTCAACACCGATCCGATTACCCCGTTCGATCGCGAACTGACCGACGAGCCGGTGATCGGCGATAACGCCTACCCCGACTGGGGCTTTCACGTCGTCGACATGGCGATCGTCCACGGCGACCTGCTGCGGCTGGTGAAGTCCCAATCCGCCGCCTGGCGCGCGCACCGGCGCTAGGCCGCGGCCCTTCGGGCGCCGCGCTCGCGAGCCAGATAGGCCTCGGCCTTGCGGCAATACCAGTCGACGAACCGAATCGCCAGCGGCTCGGCGTCGGGCGAATAAGGCCCTGGTAGATAACCCGGCGATTTGACCCCGGCGTGGTTATTCTCGGACAATTGCTTGTCCTGCAGGTTAGTCCGCGTCCACAGGTCGATCAGCCGATCGAGTTCATAATCGACGCCCTCCACCGCATCCTCATGGACCAGCCACTTTCCGATCACGTGCGTTTCGGTCGGGCTGATCGGCATGGCGAAGAAGGCGAACGTATATTCGGCGGTCGAATGGCAGAAGCTGTGCGGCTCGATCGCCCAGCGCATCGATCCAATGTCGCCATCGCCAGTCTCGCACATCAGCTTTTTGACGGTCGGCTTGCCGTCGATCGTCATCGCCGTCATCCCGGCGTTGAGCGCGAACCGCGATGCCTGCCACCAGTCCTCCTCGGCTGGCCCGATCGGCAGGCCGAGCGCTGCCATCCGCGCGTTGAACCCCGCCGAATGCTCCTTGTCGACGTCGAAGTAGGTCGACGCGTTGACCGGGAAGGTCAGCGCCAGCTCGGGATGGCCAGTCGCGCAATGATAGCATTCGCGGCCATTCTCCATCACCAGCTTCCAGTTGGCGTGCTCGACCAGCGTCGACTGGTACGCCACCTTTGCGTGCAAAAGATTGTGTGGCGCGAGCAGCGGCGTCAGCTGGCGCCGCAACGTCGAGAAGTCGGGCGGCGTCTCGGACAGGCAGATGAACATCGCCCCGGCGACCGTCTCGAGATGGATCGGCCGCAGCCCGTGATCGGCCTTGACGAAATCGTCCGGCATCCGCCCCGCCGCGAGCAGCTTGCCATTCAGGTCATAGGTCCAGCGATGATAGGGGCAGGTCAGCCGCGCCGCGCTGCCATTGCCCGGCGGACAGACTACCGAGCCGCGATGCCGGCAGCTATTGTGGAACCCGCGAATTTCGTCGTCGCGACCGCGCACGATCAGGATGGGCCAATGGCCGACCATCATCGACAGATAGTCCCCGGGCGCGCGCACTTCGGCTTCGAACCCGGCAAGCAGCCAGGATTCGCCGAAGATCGCGGTCATGTCGAAAGCAAGAGTATTGGGGTCGAGATACAGTCCCTGCGGCAGCGCATGACCCGGCCGCCGAGCCCCGAACAGTGTCGCAATTTCCGCTAAATCCACGTTCGTCCTCCGCAAGGAACCACGTAGCTTCTCTCATAGGAGCAGCGCCGAGCGAAAATTCCATTTGCGCATAACGACATGTCAAAACCGGAAGAGCGCCATTGACACGAATGTTGCGAAGCGATTGGAAAAGCGGCATTTCAGCACCGTAACATCCGACTCCGTCAGGAACCCACGATCGCCAAGCCTCAACCGATCAATCGTCGCTGGTTGCCGCTGAATGCATTGAGAGCGTTTGACGCAGTCGGGCTGCGCTTGAGCTTCACCGCGGGCGCCGAGGCGCTCAACGTCTCGCAAAGCGCCGTCAGCCGCCACATCATCAGCCTTGAGGAACTCATCGGCCGCAAACTGTTCGACCGGTCGGGGGCGCGGCTCGCGCTGACCCCCGAAGGCGAGGCGCTGCTCCCCGTGGTCAGCGCCTCGTTCGACCGGATCGAAGCGCGGATGAACTCGATCTGCCGCGCGGATTCGAGCAGCCGGCCGATTCGCATCCACGTTCCCCCCTCGCTGCTCCAGCACGTCGTGCTGCCGATGATCCGCGACTTCCACGCCGAGCATGCCGACATCAAGATCGACGTCTCGAGCAGCCACGTCACCGGCCTGCCGTCGAACATCATCGACATGGCGATCGTGTTCGACCGGCCCAATGTCGACGATCGCGTCACCGACCTCTTGTGGATGGTGCGCGTCGCGCCGGCCTGCTCGCCGCAAACCGCCGCGCGGCATAAGGGCCAGTCGCTCGAAACCTTCCTCGCCGACAACAACCTGCTCCACGTCACTCTCGACGGTGAGCCCCGCGGGCTCTTCTGGAGCCTGTATGGTCGCCAGACGGGGATCACCATCGACGCCGACCGCGGTATCGCGTTCGACACGCTCTCGCTCGCGGCGACCTATGCCATGTCGGCGGACGGCGTCGTTCTCGCCGACATCGACATGTTCGCCGACGAACTTGCCGACGGCCGGCTGGTCATGCCCTACGACGCGATCATCGAGGATGGCTTCGGCTATTACCTCAAGCTGCGCCCCGAAGACCTGTCGGATCCGGCGATCAGCCTGTTCCGCAGCTGGCTGATCAATCGCTTCGTCGAGCGCACCACGCACCGGCCAAGAGCCATTGCCAATTCAGCGGCGCAGTGGCTCGATGACGGAGACGCTCCCGCCGACAACGCCTAGGCCTGCGCCAGCGCGGCCCACAGCCACGGCGCGAAACTGCGCCACACCTCCACCCGGAACGCGTCGGGCGCGCGTTTGATGACGACGATTTCGACCGTCTCGTAGATCGTCCGCGTGCCCCGCCCGACCGCCATCCGCTCGAGGTCGAGCGGACATCCCGACATCAGCAACTCGGCGGCGAGCGGCCCGGTGACGTCGAACCCGACCTGACGATCGCTGACCTCGGTGATGCTCACCGGCTGTCCCGCTCCGTCGCCTGAGACCGCGCCGATCAGCAGCCATTCGTCGGGGCCGAGCATGACCGCTAGTTCGCCACCGCTTTCGCCGACATCGCCGATCCTCGTCGGCAACGGCACCACGGTAAACCCCGCCAGATCGCTCGCACTCCCCCGCAAATTGAAGCGCATCGCAGCTGGCACCAGCGCGACCGTGACCCCATCACCGACAAATGGCGCGCCAACCACCGGTTCGATCCGCCCGACCGTCTCAGACATTGAGCCGCGCCCCTTCCGGATCGTAGAACACCGTGCCGCCGATGACCGCCCGGATCGTCTTGCCGGGCATCGGCACATGAACCGTCTCGCCCATCCGCTGCTTGCCCCCGGTGATGACCGCCATCGCGATCGAGCGGCCTAAAGCCTCGCTCCAGTAGCTCGAGGTGACATGACCGACCATCTTCATCGGGATCGACTGGTTCGGATCGAACACGATCTGCGCCCCTTCCTCGAGCACTTCGCCCGGGTCCTCGGTCAGCAGCCCGACGAGCTGCTTGCGC
>NZ_JANYGG010000109.1 GCF_025362505.1 Sphingomonas sp.
GATGCAGGCTTCGGCGATGAGTGTGCCGGCCAGTGACGAGATGATCCATACTCCGAGCACGCGGTCGGACTTGGCGTCGGCGATGACTTTCACGAATCCGTCGGTGTCGCGATTGGTCTTGGCGCGGCTGTTGGCCATGAAGGGGAATTTGCCGACCTTGATTTCGCCCAATGCGCGCGCAGCCTCTTCGGTCAGGCCGACACCGGCGATTTCGGGCATGGTATAGACCACCGACGGGATCACCGCGTGATTGACGATGCCAGTGTGGCCGGCGATGTTTTCAGCGACCGCAACGCCTTCGTCCTCGGCCTTGTGCGCCAACATCGGGCCGGGGATGACGTCGCCGATCGCCCAGACGCCGGGAACGGAGGTGCGGAAGTCATGGTCGGTGTCGATCTGGCCACGGGCGTTGAGCGACAGCCCGGCCTTGTCGAGCGCGAGGCCGTCGACATTGGGGCGGCGGCCGATTGAAACGAGCACGACGTCGGCTTCGATCGTTTCCGAGGCGCCGCCCTTCGCGGGTTCCACGGTAAGCGTGGCCTTGCCGTTGGCGGTGGTCGCGCCGGTGACCTTGGTGCCGGTGCGGATGGTGAAGCCCTGTTTCTTGAACAGCTTGGCGGATTCGGTGCGGACTTCCTCGTCCATCCCGGGGAGGATCTGGTCGAGATATTCGACGACGGTGACCTTGGCCCCGAGGCGCAACCAGACCGAGCCGAGCTCGAGCCCGATCACCCCGCCGCCGATCACGACGAGGTGCCCGGGGACTTTCGGCAGCGTCAGCGCGCCGGTCGAATCGACGATGACATGGGCGTCATTGTCGACGCTCACGCCCGGGAGCGGGGTGACCGATGAGCCGGTGGCGATGATGATGTTCTTCGCGGTGACGCTACGGTCGCCGACCTTGACCGTCGTGGCGTTTTCGAACGCGGCGCGGCCCTTGAGCCACTCGACCTTGTTCTTCTTGAACAGGAATTCGATTCCGCCGGTCAGTTCCTTGACCGCCTTGGCCTTTTCGGCGTGCATCTGGTCGAGGTTGAGCGACGTGCCCGCGATGTCGATACCGAACTTGGCGAGTGCCCCGGAGGACGCCTCGGCGAATAGCTCGGAGGCGTGGAGCATCGCCTTCGACGGGATGCAGCCGACGTTGAGGCACGTCCCGCCCAGCGTCTCGCGACTCTCGGCGCACGCGGTCTTCAGCCCCAACTGCGCCGCCCGGATTGCGGCGACATAGCCACCGGGACCGGAGCCGATCACGAGGACGTCATAGTCGAAATTGTCGGCCATCATGCTTCCTTACAAGTCTATCAGCAGGCGCGTCGGGTCTTCGATCGCTTCCTTCATGCGGACGAGGAAGGTAACCGCCTCGCGGCCGTCGATCAGGCGGTGGTCGTAGCTGAGCGCGAGGTACATCATCGGGCGAATGACGACCTGGCCGTCGCGGGCGACCGGGCGGTCCTCGATGCGGTGCATGCCGAGCACTGCGGACTGCGGCGGGTTGATGATCGGGGTCGACAGCAGGCTGCCGAATACGCCGCCGTTGGAGATGGTGAAGGTGCCGCCCTTCATGTCTTCCATGCTGAGCGTGCCGTCCCTGGCCTTTTTGCCATAGGCGGCGATGGCCTGTTCGATTTCGGCGAAGGACATTCGGTCGGCGGAGCGGATGACGGGGACGAACAGGCCCTTGGGGCCCGACACCGCGACCGATACGTCGAGATAGTCGTGATAGACGATCTCGTCGCCGTCGAGGCTGGCGTTGACCGAGGGGACGTCGCGGGCGGCGAGCGCGGCGGCCTTCACGAAGAAACCCATGAAGCCGAGGCGGATGCCGTGCTTCTTCTCGAACAGGTCCTTGTAGCGGGCGCGGGCGTCGATCACGGCAGACATGTCGACGTCGTTGAACGTGGTCAGGATCGCGGCGGTGTTCTGCGCGTCCTTGAGGCGGGTGGCGATGGTCTGGCGCAGGCGGGTCATCTTGACGCGCTCTTCGCGGCGATCCGCCGCCGCGGGCCGAGCGGCAGCGACAGGGTCCGCCAATAAAGACACCCGAGCGGCAGCGACAGGGCCCGCCAACAAAGACTCGGCAGGTGCGGGAGCAGCAGCCGGTGCCGGAGCGGGAGCCGCCCCCTTGATCTTCGCCGCAGCCAGAACATCGTCCTTGGTCAGGCGGCCGTCCTTTCCCGAACCCTGAATCGCCGACGGGTCGACATGGTTTTCGAGCACCGCGCGGCGGACCGCGGGGGAGAGACGCAAGGCGGAGTCGCTCGCGGCGGCATCGCTCGCGCTGTCGGTCGAGGCGCCTGGCTTGGCGGCATCGGGTGCATTGGCATCACCCTTGAGCGCCGGGGTTTCGGCGGGACCGGCGGGGTTGACGACCGTGGCCGCTGCAGCGGATGCAGCCGCCCCCTCGCCAATCCGCGCGATCAGGGCGCCGACCGCGACGGTGTCGCCCTCCTTGACCAGCGCCTCGCCGAAAATTCCCGCCACCGGCGAGGGCACGTCGACGCTGACCTTGTCAGTCTCGAGCGTGGCAATCGGCTCGTCGGCGGCGACCGCGTCGCCGGGGTGCTTGAGCCATGCGCCCAGCGTCGCCTCAGTGATCGATTCGCCGAGCGTCGGCACCTTCACATCGGTCGGCATGGTTCGTCCTTTACTCGGCCGCAGCGGCGGCTGGGATGACATTGTGGCCGAGCGCGTCGGCGATCAGCGCGGCCTGCTCGGCGGCGTGGCGTTTCGCAAGGCCTGTCGCGGGCGAGGCCGAGGCGGCGCGGCCGGCATAGCGCGGGCGCATTCCCGTGTGGCCTGAATTGGCCAGGCACTCCTCGAGGCAGCTTTCGACGAAGTGCCACGCGCCATTGTTCTTCGGTTCTTCCTGCGCCCAGACCAGTTCGGTCAAATTGGGCATCGCCTTCAGCCGCTTGACCAAAGGCTCCGACGGGAAGGGATAGATTTGCTCGACGCGGATGATCTCGGTGTCGCTCGCGCCCGCGGCGTTGCGTGCCTCGAGCAGCTCGAACGCGACCTTGCCTGAGCACAGCACCAGCCGACGGGTCTTGCCAGCGGCGGGCGGGTTGAGATCCGACAGGATCCGCTTGAAGTGGCTCTCCCCGGTGAAGTCGGCGCGGGTCGATACCGCCAGCTTGTGGCGCAGCAGCGATTTCGGCGTCATCATGATCAGCGGTTTACGGAAATCACGCAGCAGCTGGCGGCGCAGGACGTGGAAATAATTCGCCGGGGTGGTGCAGTTGACGACCTGGATATTATCGTCGGCGCACAGCTGGAGATAGCGCTCGAGGCGGGCCGACGAGTGTTCGGGCCCCTGCCCCTCGAAGCCGTGAGGGAGGAGCAGGACAAGACCGCTCGCGCGCAGCCACTTCGACTCGCCGCTCGCGATGAACTGGTCCATGATCGTCTGCGCGCCGTTGGCGAAATCGCCGAACTGCGCTTCCCACAGCACCAGCGTGCGCGGGTCGGCGATCGAATAGCCATATTCGAACCCGAGCACGCCGAATTCGCTAAGCGGGCTGTCGCGCACTTCGAAGCGGCCACCCTGAACGGTGCGCAGCGGGATATACTTCTCGCCATTGACCTGGTCGACCCACACCGCGTGGCGCTGGCTGAAGGTGCCGCGGCCCGAATCCTGGCCCGACAGGCGGACGTTGTGGCCCTCGGCGACGAGGCTGCCGAAGGCCAATGCTTCGCCAGTTGCCCAGTCGAACGCTTCGCCATTGGCAAACATCGCCTTCTTGGCATCGAGGATCCGGGCGAGCGTCTTGTGGACCGTCAGCTCGGCGGGGATGGTGGTCAGCGTCTCGCCGACCTCGCCGAACAGGTCGTCGGGGATCGCGGTCGCGGTGTTGCGGCGGCCAAGAACCGGCTCGTCGGGCCGGCCAAAGCCGCTCCAGCGGCCTTCGAACCAGTCGGCCTTGTTCGGCTTGAAGCTGAGCGCCGCCTGGAACTCGCCCTCGAGCAAGGTGACGAACTGCTTCGTCTTCTCGTCCAGCCAAGCCTGGTCGATGACCCCTTCCGCGACCAGCCGCTTGGCGTAGATTTCGCTGATCGGCGGGTGGGTCTTGATCGCGGCGTACATCAGCGGCTGGGTGAAGCTCGGCTCGTCGCCCTCGTTGTGGCCGAAGCGGCGGTAGCACCACATGTCGATGACGATGTCGCGATTGAACCGCTGGCGGAATTCGATCGCGAGGCGTGTCACCTGGATGACCGCCTCGGGGTCCTCTCCGTTCACGTGGAAAACGGGCACGTTGAGCATGCGCGAGATGTCGGTGCAGTAACGCGTGGAGCGCGAGTCGCTCGGCACCGTGGTAAAACCGATCTGATTGTTGACGACGAGGTGGATCGTGCCGCCTGTCGAGTAGCCCTCGAGCCCCGCCATGTTGAGGGTCTCGGCGATGATCCCCTGACCCATGAACGCCGCGTCGCCGTGAATGAGAAGGGGCATGATGCCGAGCCGCGCGCGCCGATCCTGCTTCGCGCGTACGCGCCCCTCGACGACCGGGTTCACGAACTCGAGGTGGCTCGGATTGAACGCGAGCGAGAGGTGGATCTTGCGGCCCGTGGAGGTGATGCGTCCGGCGGAGGCACCGAGGTGGTACTTCACGTCGCCGCGGCCGAGGTTGCGCTCCGGGTTCGAGTCGCGGAACGCCGCGAAGATCTCGCGCACGTTCTTCCCCATGACGTTGGCGAGCACGTTGAGCCGGCCGCGGTGGGCCATACCGATGACGATCTCCTCGATTCCGTGGCCCGCGGCATGGTCGATGAGGAGATCGAGCATGGCAATCATGCTCTCGGCGCCTTCGGCCGAGAATCGCTTCGCGCCGAGGAAGTTCGTGTGCACGAACTGCTCGAAGATCTCGGCGTCCGTCAGGCGGGTGAGGACGCGCAGCGTCTCCTCGGGATCGAGCGGCGAGCGGTTGCGCG
>NZ_JANYGG010000130.1 GCF_025362505.1 Sphingomonas sp.
AGAAGTCGTTCTCCCAGACCCGGCCGAACTCGATCTTGAAATCCACCAGCGTGATGCCGACGGCGCCGAACATGCCGGTCAGGAAATCGTTGACCCGCAGGGTCGTGGCCATCATGTCGTCGATGTCCTGGGGTTGCGCCCAGTTGAACGCGGTGATGTGTTCCTCGGCGACCATCGGATCGCCAAGTTTATCATCCTTCAGGTAGAACTCGATGATCGAGCGCGGTAGCGCCTGACCCTCGGGAATTCCGAATCGCTTCGATAGCGAGCCCGCCGCGATATTGCGGCAAACGACTTCAAGGGGGATGATCTCGACCTCCTTGATCAGCTGTTCGCGCAGATTCATCCGCTTGATGAAATGGTTCTGCACGCCGATCGAGTTGAGGCGCGTCATGATGTGTTCACTGATGCGATTGTTGATCACGCCCTTACCCTCGAGCACCGCCTTCTTGGTGCCGTCGAACGCGGTCGCGTCGTCCTTGAAATACTGGATCAGGGTGCCGGGCTCGGGACCTTCGTAAAGGATCTTGGCCTTGCCTTCGTAAATCTGGCGGCGACGCGTCATGGGCTGCTTGGGCTTTCGCAAACGGGAAGACGCGCGGCTATAGGCGCGGCGACCGCGCGGCGCAAAGGATCGTTGGACCTCGCGCCGCTGGGTCAGCGCCACCGCTGTGTTCGCTTCGTCATCGTCTCTCCTGTTCGCCTTCGCTGCCAAGGCTGGGCGGTAAATGATAACGGTCGGAGTGTTTTAGGCGAACGGCAACAGGTCATGCGGCGGACTGTGGGGAAGGATCACACCGCGTTCGGCGAGGAACAGGTGACGGACGATTTCGGCTTGTTGCTCCAGTCCATAACGGCCGAACGGCCGGCCGGGCTCGATCTGGTAGGAATAGCGGCAGAACGGGTGGCGCATCAGGGGGAGGTAGTAGCGGCCCCTCGTCTGCGCCTGCCACACATGGGTCATCTCGTGGATCAACAGGCCCTGTGCGGTGAGCGCATCGCGCGCGAAGTCGTCGGACCAGGTCGAGCCTTTGGGGTGGAAATGGATATTCCCGGTCGGTGCCATGACGATGGACCTCGGCTGCAACGGCCACCACGGGCGGTGGACCAGGCGAACGGCCGCATAGTCGACCGCGTCGGCGAAGATGGTTCGCGCCAGCTCGATTTCGCCGGGGGTAAGAGATCGTTCGTCGGTCATGCCGCTCCTTTAGCGCCGGTCGCCGCCGGCGCCCCCCATTTTGTGTGCTTGCCCGGGAAGGCGCGTCTCGCTACGGCATCGTCAAAATCAGCAAGAAGGAATGCGAGCATGAGCGAGACCGCCGATCGGGTGAAGAAGATCGTTGTCGAGCATCTCGGCGTTGAAGCCGAGAAGGTCACCGAGGAAGCCAGCTTCATCGACGATCTCGGCGCGGACAGCCTCGACATCGTCGAGCTGGTCATGGCGTTCGAGGAAGAGTTCGGGGTCGAAATCCCCGACGATGCCGCCGAGAAGATCGCCACCGTCAAGGACGCGATTTCCTACATCGACGAACACAAGGCCTGATCGGGCGGCGTTTGCCCGTGAATTTTCCGCTGTGCCGCAAGGCGTAGCGGGGCTTGAACAGGCCCAGCCCCATCGGGTCTGGGCCTGTTTGGTTTGGGGAGAGTAGAATGCGCCGTGTCGTTGTAACCGGGTTGGGGCTCGTCACGCCGTTGGGCGCCGATGTCGAGACGACATGGGCCAATATCCTGGCCTCCAAGAGTGGCGCGGGGACCATCACCCGGTTCGACACCACCGGCCAAAAGTGCACCATCGCCTGCGAGGTCAAGCCTGCCGGTCATGAATATGGCTTCGATCCCAACAAGCGGGTCGATCACAAGGTTCAGCGCCAGGTCGATCCATTCATTATTTATGGCATCGATGCTGCCGGACAGGCGCTCGAGGATGCGGGCCTCACCGACATGGACGAGGAAACCCGGATTCGCACGGGTTGCTCGATCGGGTCGGGCATCGGGGGTTTGCCCGGGATCGAGAGTGAATCGCTGGTCCTGGCCGAGAAAGGCCCGGGCAGGGTCAGCCCGCACTTCGTTCACGGCCGACTGATCAACCTCATCTCGGGGCAGGTGTCGATCAAATATGGGCTGATGGGGCCCAACCATGCGGTCGTCACCGCTTGCTCGACCGGGGCGCATTCGATCGGCGACGCCGCGCGGATGATCAAGGACGACGACGCCGACATCATGCTGGCAGGGGGCGCCGAGGGTACGATCAATCCGTTGGGCGTGGCCGGATTCGCGCAGGCGCGCGCGCTCAACACGAGCTTCAACGACCGGCCACAGCAGGCCAGCCGCCCCTATGACAAGGGCCGCGACGGCTTCGTCATGGGCGAGGGCGCGGGTGTCGTCGTGTTGGAGGAATATGAGCACGCCAAGGCGCGCGGCGCCAAGATCTACGCCGAGATCGTCGGCTATGGTCTGTCGGGCGATGCCTATCACGTCACCGCCCCGCATCCCGAAGGCAAGGGCGCCGAACTCGCCATGCGGATGGCGCTCAAGAAGGCCGGCATGCAGCCGTGCGAGATCGACTATATCAATGCTCATGGCACCTCGACGATGGCCGACACGATCGAGCTTGCCGCCGCCAAGCGCGTGTTCGGCGATGATCTGTGCGGTGCGTCGATGAGCAGCACCAAGTCAGCGATCGGTCATTTGCTGGGCGGTGCCGGCGCGGTCGAGAGCATCTTCTGCATCCTCGCCATTCGCGACCAGATCGTCCCCCCGACGCTTAATCTCGATGATCCTGACGAGGGCACCGAGGGGGTCGATCTTGTGCCTCACGTGGCCAAGCGGCGGGTGGTCAAGGCGGCGCTCAACAACAGTTTCGGGTTCGGCGGGACCAACGCCAGCCTGGTGATTAAAGCGATCGACGCCTAGCCTCGTGCGCAAGCTCCTCGGCCTTGTCGTGTTCGCGTTGCTGGCGGGCTTGGTGGCGGTGTGGATGCTGTGGTGGAGCGCGGGGCCGGCGGACAAGCCGCAACGGGTGGTGGTGCAGCAGGGCGCGACGCTCGGTGTTGTCGCCGGGCAGCTCCACAAGGCCGGGGTGATCCCCGGTTCGCGGCGGACCTATCTTGCGATGGCGCGGCTGTTCGGGTCGTGCGATCCGGTCCAGGCAGGCGAGTTCGAGGTGCCGCGCGGGATGAGCGGGGCGGCGGTGCTCGACCTCATCCAGCACGGCGGGCCGGTGCAGCGGCTGATGACGATCCCCGAGGGGATGCCGTCGATCATGGTGCAGGAGCGGCTGGCGGCGCTGCCGTTCGCTTCGGGCGAGGCAGCCCTGCCGGCCGAGGGCTCGGTGCTGCCCGACAGCTATGGTTATGCGCGAGGCGAAGCGCGCTCAAGGATCCTCAAGCGCGCGACCGAGGCAATGACGCGGACCCTCGACGAGCTATGGGAGAAGCGGTCGCCGAACACGGTCGTCACGTCGAAGGCCGAGGCGGTGACGCTTGCCTCGATCGTCGAGAAGGAGACCGGCAAGCCCGCCGAGCGGCCGACCGTCGCCGGGGTCTATTCCAACCGGCTGCGGATGGGGATGAAGCTCGACGCCGATCCGACGGTGATTTACCCGATCACCAGGGGCAAGCCGCTCGGGCGGCGGATCCTGCGGTCCGAGCTCGACGCCGACAATGGCTACAACACCTATCGCCGCGCGGGTCTGCCTGACGGTCCGATCGCAAATCCGGGCAAGGCGAGCATCGCCGCGGTGCTGAACCCGGCGCCGACGAAAGCGCTCTACTTCGTCGCCGACGGCACCGGCGGGCATGTCTTCGCCGAGACGCTGGCCGAGCAGAACGCCAATGTGGCCAAGTGGTTCGCGCTCCGCCGCCAGCGCGGCGAAATCAAATAGTTGTCAGCGCCCGAGTGATCAGGGCTTGAGCGCGCTCGCCCGGACGTAACCGACGCGGCGGTCCTTCCCGGCGTAACCCCACGCCCAGCCGAGCGAATTGTCGAGCATGGCGAGTTCGTCGCCCTTCGCGAGCTGCGCAATTGGTTCGGCCTCTGCGTCACGGCTGGCGAACAGTGGGGCGGCTTCGCCGAGGTGCCGGAGCAGCGGCTCGGCATAGTGCGAGGCGATCACCGTTCCAGCCAGTGCGATGTCGGCGAGGTCCTGGCGATAGGCGTGGGTCGCGCGGTCGGGGCGCTGCGAGCGCCCGGCCAGCGAGAAGCTTTCAACCGCGGGCGAAGGCGGGGCGGGGCGTGGCGGCTTGCGCCGGCTGGCTGTCGATGGCTGGCCGCTGCCCGCCGTCGTCGTCGCCGGACCTGAGCAATTTTTTGAAACCGTCAAGAAAATCTGCCCCGTTTGGAGTGCGGACAACGAACACGTTGCGGCGGTCGTCCTCGTCCCGCTCGCGGCGCAGATAGCCCAGCGAGCCGAGGGTGTTCAAGGCGCGCGTCACGACCGGCTTCGAAACCCCGAGCACGCGCGCCAAGCCTCGCACGGTATGGGGGCCGGGGGTCAGGTAGACGATCATCAGCAGCGCCATCTGGCGATTGGTGAGATCCGGCTCGCCCGAACGGACATAACCGATCAGCGCGCGCATCCAGCCCATGAGAGCATTATCGGTCATCGCTCTCGACTCTCCTTGTCGCCGCGTTGTGCAGGAGAAACGGAGCGCGCGCCGAAATGTTGCGTGAACGTGTCGATTGGCGAGCGAAAATCTGGCCAGACTCTCGCTTACGCACGGGGATAGCGGCGTTCGAGCAGGGCGAAAGCGGCGCGCAGACCGAGCGCTTCGCCACCTTTTGGGCGACCTGGCTTGGCGGCCGGGCGCCAGGCGAAGGTGTCGAGGTGCGCCCACGGCGTGCCGTCGGGAACGAAGCGGCGAAGGAACAGCGCGGCGGTGACCGATCCGGCGAAGGGAGAGTCGGCCGAGTTCGCGAGGTCGGCGAGGTCGGACTTGAGCATCTCGTCATAACCGTCCCACAGCGGCATGCGCCACAGTGGATCGGTGCTTTCGTGGGCTGCCACAAGCAGTTGGGCAGCCAGCGCCTCGTCATTGACGAAGGTCGCGGGCAGGTCGGGGCCGAGGGCGATCCGGGCGGCGCCGGTCAGGGTGGCGAAGTCGAGGATGAGTTCGGGCTTTTCTTCTCCGGCCCGGGTCAGCGCGTCGCCCAGCACGAGGCGGCCTTCGGCGTCGGTGTTGTCGACCTCGACCGTCAGCCCGACGCGGCTCAAGAGGATGTCGCCGGGACGAAAGGCAGTGGCGGAGACGCTGTTCTCGACCGCCGGGATGAGCAAATGGAGGCGGACGGGGAGCCGTTCGGCCATGACGAGCCCGGCGAGCGCGAGCGCGTGGGCGGCGCCGCCCATGTCCTTCTTCATCAGGCGCATGCCCGACGCGGGCTTGAGGTCGAGGCCGCCGCTGTCGAAGCACACCCCCTTGCCGACGAGCGCGACGCGTGGGTGGTCGACGCGGCCCCACGTCAATTCGATCAGGCGCGGGGCGCGGGCGCGCTCGGCAGCGCGGCCGACGGCGGCGATCATCGGATAGCCCTGGTCGAGCGCGTCGCCCGAGGTGACGGTGAGGGTCGCGCCATGCTGGTCGGCGAGGGTGCGGGCGACGGCTTCGAGATCGGCCGGGCCCATGTCGGAAGCGGGGGTGTCGACAAGGTCGCGGACGAGGACGGTCGCTTCGGCGAGGCGGACGGTGACCGGGATGGCGGCGACGTCGCCGACGAGGAGGGTGCGCCGAGGCTGCGGCTCGGGCTTCGACTTGTAACGGTCGAAGCGGTGCTGGGCGAGCAACCAGCCGAGCGCGGCCGGGCCGGGGTCGCCTTGCGCCAGGCGGTAGCGGCCCTCGGGCAGCGCCTCGCCGAGCTTCGCCAGGCACCAGGGGGAGAGGTTGGCGGTATTGGCGACGGTGGTGACGACCTCGAACTCGTCGCCCTCGGTCGGCAGGAGCGCGAATTGGTAGCCGACCTTGCCGTCGAATCGCATCGCAGCCAGCATCGCGCGGTGGGCGGCCGGGCGGGCCTTGAGCCAGTCGGCGAACCCGTCCTTGTCGACGAGGTGGATGGAGCGGGCGGGCTCGCCGCGGTCGGCGGTGAGGAGGTCGGTGAAATCGGTCATGCGCGCTTCTTGGCGGAAGGTCAGTCTAAAGTCAGCCCTTCGATGGCTTGCGGCGTCAGGTCAGCGGTGAAGGTCAGCGGTGGGGGCCAGCGGCGGGGGCCAGAGGCGGGGGCAGCGGCGGGATCGCCATTCGGAAAGTCAGGCTAAAGTCAGCCCCTCGCATTACCCTCGCGCCCCTGATCTTCGCCGGGACCTTCGGTTTCGTCGAACGATATCTTTTCGCCAGCGCGCAGCTTGTCGAGCAGCGCATCGATCATCGGCGAAGCTTCGTCGGGGACGAAGTCGGGACCGTCACGCTTGCCGACGAACCAGTGGGGCAGCTTGCCCTTGCCGATCTCGGCCATGTCGAGCTGTTCGGCAAGATCCTCGGGGGTGTAGCCGAGTTCGGGACGAGCGGGGCGAACCGGCTCGAGCCGATCGAGCGCTTCGCCGAGCGAGGGCAGGGGCGGCGCGGCGGGCTCGTGCGCCGGGCGTTGGTCGCGTTCGGCATAGCGGAAGCGATCGGGGTGATAGGCCTTGAGGAGAAAGATCAGCAGCCGATCGTGGTGGATATGCCTGCGCCCGACGATGTCGCCGTCACGATTGTACACCGCCTCGTCGGTGCCCCGGATGGCGCGCTGGAATGCCACGTCGACGAGCCGCGCCGATGCGTTGGCGATCGCGGCGTCCCAGGCGGCGGCGAAATTTTCCGACCCGGGTGCCCGGCGCAGGCGATAGGCACCGCTTTCGGCCATGTCGACTTCGCGCGCCGCGATCGCGACGCAGCCCGAATCGGCGAGGGCGGAGATGAATTCCTGCTGGCGCTGCGGGGTCCAGCCGTCGGCGCGGGGGCGGCGAAGGACAGGGACCCACTGGTAGCGGGCGGGGTCGAAGCCGTGGTCGTCGACGAGGTGCGAGGGAGCGATGTCAGGCGGTGCCGTGGGGGCGAACGGAATCGTCGCCGGGAGCGAGGACGCGGCGGGCGGATCGAAACCGGCGGCGACCGGGGGAAGCGGCGCGGCGACGGGATGATCCTCGGCGACTCGCGGGAGAGGTTTGTTATGATGGTTTTTCATGAACCAATGTGGTACATAATAGCAGGGCTGTAGGAAAGTTTAATTTTGCGTTCAGAGGATTATGTTTGCGCTGTGTCCCATCACCGGATGGAGCCGACCGCCGGCACTCCGACGGTGCAGTCCTCCTGTCGGTACTCGTTTCTTATCGCCGTGCCAGGGCGTCAGGCTTGGCCGATGCGCCAGGAACGTGCTGTCGCGAGATTGATGTGGAGTGGCGGAAAAACGGACTTTAAACTCATAAATCGTTGGACAGATAACGACCCAGTTGCCGACATTCGTGATAACCCCAACCGATGCCGAAAAGCGGCTGTTCGTTCAGGTAGAGTGCTTAGCGAGGTTAATCCTTCTTGAGATCAATTGGTGATTATTGGACATTCGGAATTTTGACGATGCTACCCGCAGCTTGGCCCATGACATCGTCCGCGTTCGTGACCACGGTTACATAAAGGTCTTTCTCGCCCGGGCCGAACGCGACATTCGTGGTGCCATTCCCGGCTGCCACGTCGAAGATGTGCAGCAATTTTCCCTGAGGTGATATTTTGAGAACTCTCCCTCCATAGAATTGCGCCACGAAAAGATCGCCCTTGCTGTCGACCTTAAGACTGTCGGGTCCGGCGAACCAGTTTTCGACCTTGTTTGGCACGAGCAGGTTGAGCAGGGCGAAGTTGGATCGATGGCTGAGCGTCCCATCCGCCTCAATCGAGAATTTCATGACGATGTTGCCGACCATCTCGGCCACGTAGAGCGTCTTCTGATCCGCCGAGACAGCAACGCCATTAGCGTAGTTGATGTCATCGGCGACTTCAGTCCAAGCTTTGCTATCGGGCGCCAGGTAAAGGACGCGCCCGACAATTGCCGCAGGCGTCTTGTCAAAAGGACCGAAGACAGTGGCGTAGGCCGCACCGTTGGCCGCCACGACGATGTCGTTGATCCCGCCGTCAAATCCGCGGCCTCGGTCATCCACCGTCCAGCGACGCAATTCCTTTCCGTCCAGATCAAGCTCGAGAATGGCCCCGTGCGGATCGGAACAGGCGAGCAGGAGCGTCTTCCGCTTGGTCAACGCTAACCCGTTATGACTACAACCGGGCGCGCTGTTAATGACTTTGCTGGTCTTCCCGTCCCATCGTGACAGCGAGCCGGGATTCCACGCGACATAATAGAGAACTCCATCGACGACGAGTGGTCCTTCGGGACCCAAGACGTTCGCAATGATCGTGGTTTCCCTGGACAGCGCGGGAGACGCAGAAATCAGCGAAAGCCCCAGTCCGAATACAAAGCGCAGCGATTTTGGCATATTGGTGATTCCCCACGACCCTTAGTGTGAGGCTATTCCAGCCGACGCCACATGGAAAGGCCGCTCGTAAGCTTCAAAACTCGCCGAAAGCAGCCTGGCCGCACACCACCAATGGCGGACATTAAGAAGGCGGCAGCACCGAGTGGTGCTTCGCTGACGCGGTCAGACCGCGACTACGCTGCAGTTCGTGGCGCCGGCCGAGCTGTTTGAGGGGATGCGGCTCAAGCTGCCGCCGGCAGTCTTCAGCTTGTCCGGGGGACAACCGACCTGAAGATCCCGCAAGGGGCGACCAGCTAGACTGTCGGCACGCCGAACAGATCATGCTCGTCGCTGTCCTCGATGATGGCGCTGACGATGTCGCCGGGCGCCAGGTGGCCGGCGTCGCGGAGGTGAACTTCGCCGTCGATTTCGGGAGCGTCGGCTTTCGAGCGACCGGTGGCGCCGCCGGTGTCACTGTCGACCGCGTCGATCAGGACGTCGAGGGTACGACCGACTTTCGCGGCCAGTTTTTCGGCCGAGATGCGGGCGGTGAGTTCCATGATGCGCGCGTAGCGTTCTTCCTTGAGCTCTTCCGGGACCGGGTCGGGCAGCGCGTTGGCGGCGGCGCCGTGGACCGGCTCGAAGCGGAAGGCGCCGACGCGGTCGAGCTGGGCTTCGGTCAGCCAGTCGAGGAGATACTGGAAATCGGCCTCGGTCTCGCCGGGGAAGCCGACGACGAAGCTCGAGCGGACCGCGATGTCGGGGCACTCGACGCGCCAGTTGCTGAGGCGTTCGAGGACCTTGGCCTCGTTGGCGGGGCGCTTCATCGCCTTCAGGATCTTGGGGCTGGCGTGCTGGAACGGGATGTCGAGGTAGGGCAGGACGAGCCCCTCGGCCATCAGCGGGATGACGCTGTCGACGTGGGGGTAGGGGTAGACGTAGTGGAGCCTCACCCACGCGCCGAGCTTGCCCAGTTCGCGGGCGAGGTCGGTCATGTGGGCGCGAACTTCGGTGGGCTCGGCGTTCCGGGGCTTCCACGGCCATGCGGCGTGGCGCAGGTCGAGGCCGTAAGCCGACGTGTCCTGGCTGATGATCAGCAGCTCGCGGGTGCCGGCGGCGATGAGCTTTTCGGCTTCGCGCAGGATCGCGTCGGGGCGGCGGCTGACGAGGTCGCCGCGGATCGAGGGGATGATGCAGAAGGCGCAGCGGTGGTTGCAGCCTTCGGAGATTTTTACGTAGCTGTAGTGACGCGGGGTGAGCTTGAGGTCCGACAGATCGGCTTGCGGGACAAGGTCGAGATATGGCGAGGGGGTCGTTGGTGCGGCTTCGTGGACCGCGGCGACGACCTGGTCGTACTGCTGCGGGCCGGTGATCGCGAGAACGCTCGGGAAGCGGGCGCGGATGACGTCGGCTTCATTGCCCATGCAGCCGGTGACGACAACGCGGCCGTTCTCGGCGATCGCTTCGCCAATCGCCTCGAGGCTTTCCTCCTTGGCGGAGTCGAGGAAGCCGCAGGTGTTGACCAGCACGACGTCGGCGCCGGCATAGTCGGACGACATCTGGTAACCGTCGGCGCGAAGGCGAGTGAGGATGCGCTCGCTGTCGACCAGCGCCTTGGGACAGCCGAGCGAAACCATGCCGACGCGCGGCGGGGATGGAAGGGTGGTTGCCATGGGGAGCGGGGCCCTTAGCCGAATGTCGGGGCGAAATCGAGGTGCTTGTTGCGCGCACCGAACCTCGCCGCTGGCATTGGCCGGCAGGGCTGGCTAAGGCGCGGAGAGTTTTCAGCTATTTCGGACGTTTCGATCAATGCGCATCACCATGATCGGCACCGGCTATGTGGGGCTCGTTTCGGGGGCCTGTTTCGCGGATTTCGGCCATGACGTGACGTGCATCGACAAGGACGCGGCCAAGATCGCGCTGATCCATGGCGGCAAGATGCCGATCTGGGAGCCGGGGCTAGAGGGGCTGGTCAAGTCGAACCAGGAGCGCGGGCGGCTGCGCTTTACGACCGATCTCGCGGCGGGCGTCGCGGAGGCGGAGGCGGTGTTCATCGCGGTCGGCACGCCGGCGCGGCGCGGCGACGGGCACGCCGATCTGAGCTATGTCTATGCCGCGGTGCGCGAACTGGCCAAGGCGCTGACGCATGCGGTGGTGGTGGTGACGAAATCGACGGTGCCGGTCGGGACGGGCGACAAGATTGCGTGCATCCTGGAGGAGGAGGGAGCTCCCGCGGGGACGGTGGTCGCGTCGAACCCCGAGTTCCTGCGCGAGGGCGCGGCGATCGCCGACTTCAAGCATCCCGACCGGATACTGGTCGGGGCCGAGGATGATCAGGCGCGCAAAGTGCTGGCGGAGATTTACCGGCCGCTGTTTCTGAACAAGGCGCCGTTGCTGTTCACCTCGCGGCGGACGGCCGAGCTGACGAAGTATGCGGCCAACGCGTTCCTCGCGATGAAGATCAGCTTCATCAACGAGATCGCCGACTTGTGCGAGGCGGTCGGAGCCGATGTGCAGGATGTCGCGCGCGGGATCGGGCTCGACAACCGGATCGGGGCGAAGTTCCTCCATGCCGGGCCGGGCTATGGCGGGAGCTGCTTTCCCAAGGACACGTTGGCGCTGCTCAGGACCGCCGAGGAAGCCGGGGTCGAGCAGCGGATTATCTCGACCGTGGTCAAGGTCAATGACGACCGCAAGGCGGCCATGGCCGACCGGGTGCGCGATGCGGTTGGCGGGAGCCTGGCGGGCAAGACGGTTGCGCTGCTCGGGCTGACGTTCAAGCCGAACACCGACGACATGCGCGATTCGCCGTCGATCCCGCTGGCGGAGGGACTGCTGATGGGGGGCGCCACGGTGGCGGCCTATGATCCGGTCGGGCGGGAGCAGGCCGAGCCATTGTTGCCGGGGATCAGGTTCGCTGGCGATGCCTATGACGCGGCCAAGGGTGCCGACGCGCTGGTGATCGTTACCGAGTGGGACGAGTTCCGCGCGCTGGACCTTGGCCGGCTGGCTGGGGTGATGGCGGGCAAGTCGTTGATCGACTTGCGGAACATCTATGATCGTGAAGCGGTTGAACGCGCAGGGCTGACCTATCGGGGCGTCGGCCGCGGTGCCTAGTTGCGTGTCGAGGGGAAGGCGATGACCGAAGATCCGACAATCGTGGTGATCGGGCTCGGCTATGTCGGGCTGCCGCTCGCGGTGGCATTGGCGAAACGGTTCCGAACGATCGGGTTCGATATCGATACGGGCCGGATCGCGGAACTTCGGCACGGCGTGGACCGCACGCGCGAAGTCGAGCCCGCACGGCTGCGCGAAACGACGCTGCAGCTGACCGACGAGGCCGAGGATGCGCGCGGCGCGGACCTTTATATCGTGACCGTGCCGACCCCGGTCGATCGCACCAACCAGCCCGATCTTGGCGCCATTACCGCGGCGTCGCGGATCGTTGCGACGCTGATCGATCCGGCGAAGCGACCGACGGTGGTGTTCGAAAGTACGGTGTATCCGGGCGTGACCGAGGAGCATTGCGGCGCCGAGATCGAGCGCGCCGGGGGACTGACACGCGGGCGCGACTTTCGGCTCGGCTACAGCCCCGAGCGGATCAACCCGGGCGACCGCGAGCATACGGTCGAACGGATCACCAAGGTCATCGCCGGAGACGATGACGAGGTCGTCGAGCAGCTCGCCGCGGTTTACGGAGCGGTGACCAGCGGCGGGGTGTTTCGCGCGGCGTCGATCAAGGCCGCCGAGCGCGCCAAGGTAATCGAGAATGCCCAGTTAGGTTCACTGAAACTCAATAAGGAGCAAACGAGCTAATGACTTATCTGGTAACACGATAACTCTTTCTGTCTTTTGCTCCCTCGTTCTTCTCTCCCAACTCTCACTGCCGATAGCTTCAGACTGCAATACGGTCACGCGCATGGTAGAAGTTGAAGCGGCAAAGCCCGATCGATGGACCGGGTTTATTTGGACTGCAGCAAAAAATGCCACCAAAAACATATGCGAACTATGAAACTAAATTTGATAACAGCCACTAAACCATTAGGGTGACCAAACCATTAAGAGGTTTCAGACGATTTTGGAGTTTGAGTTAAATGGTGAGACGCAAACCGTCGCCGCTTTCGCTCGTCGGTGGTCAAAGGATTGAAATCCTTTTTTAGTGCTTTGAGCGAACGCTTGCGACTTCTGACGATTTCGGCAAGCAGCTCGTCGCGGTTTACGGGGTGGTCACCAGCGCCGGGGTGTTTCGCGCCGTGCCGATCATGGGCGCTCGAGATCATCGAGAATGCCGAGCGCAGACAACAATCTGCTCTGCTCCAAATTGAGACGGCTGAAACAAAGGCGCAGCCAAAAAAATAGTCAACTAATAAAAATTATGATATACGAACGAACGTTAAATCGAAGAGACCTTGGATAAATAACTTTCGATTTTGAATAATCCCAACTCGGTTAACGCGAAATGACTACGCCTCTTATCTTCGCCTGACTCACGCACAATCAGATCAGTCTTTTGCAAATGTGCAATCCATCTCAAGCTAGTTGTCGGCGGAACGGCTGCGACGATACCTAGTTCTTTCGTCGCGACTTTTCGCGACTCAAGACGCGCCAAGTACAACTCGACTAGCATCTCCCATGCCGGATCTCCCAACATTATGTCGGGCAACAAATTTTTTCTTAACTCTTTGTTTTTGATTTCACACTTTATCCATTCAATTCGATTTGCAAAACTAGATTTGGTGCAAATGCAACTAAAATTATTCATTTGTAGAAGGCCCGACAAATCGACCCGGCTTTAATTACCTATTTGATCCCCTGCAGTCGGGCAACAGGTGGTTAACTCTGTATTGACTTATTCCGTCATGACAAAAGGTGCCATTATGTTTGAATCCTTGGCAGAAATACAAACCGAAGAGGAAAAGTTACTTTTGACTGCAGTTCAAATAATGGAGTCTGCTCTGCTGATTGTAGACAAACTGCACTATGACAGGGTCGGGATACATCTGAGTCATGCGATTGAATTAGCCCGGGAAGTTAAAATAGTCAAAAACTAAAGGTATTTAAGAGGAGATAGGACTTTTCAAACTTGTCCTCAATATTCTAGTTCGTAAGCTACTCAGTGGAATATTAATCGCGGCGCCACATATGTCGTTCGAGTCTACCAAACTCGAGAGATGGGTAATTAACTGCTTGATCAAGTCAAAATCTTGAGCTTTTCTCGCGTACCTAGCTAAAATTATCGGTTCTTTCATGAACGTCTCGCCCAAATCTTCCACCAAACGAGCGACGTATCGCATCTCTTCTGCGCATCGCTCCCTGATTGCGCGCTGGGCGCTTATATGATCATCGAACTCGTTGTAAAAATCTTTAGATATTTTGTCGATCCTCTTCTCGATGTTAGATTGTGTCTTTGTCTCGTGCTCAAGACGGCTCAAACGCCCGTCAAGCCAACTGTCCAAATCAATGTTCTCGTGAAGTTTAATTCCACATCGGCTACCTTCGATCCTCACGAGGACCCCTTTAGTTTGAAGTTTGCCCTTCGATATGGTGACTTCGCTCCCAAGCTCGGGAGGATTGGGCAGTTCTAACTGCATTCCAGATAAAGAAATATCCCGCAGTCGCACAGCGAGCAAACGCGCGCCTGAGGCAAATGTTATTCCTGTTATAACTTTGGTCCTTCCCTGCTTGCGGTTGTTCGGCGCGGCTGTCACGTTACGGAACTCCTAGTGGAGGAAAAACCATAATGGATGGACGTTAACTGCGGGTTAGCGGTTTCTCAACATCACGCAGATCTGGAACGTGCTGAAGGGCGAGATGAGCTGGATCGGCCCGCGCCCGGAGGCCGAGGTACTGTCGGTATGGTACACAGGCGAAATCCCCTTCTACCGCTACCGTCATGTTGTGAAACCGGGAATTTCGGGCTGGGCGCAGGTCAATCAGGGCCATGTCGCGGCGGTCGACGACGTCCACCGCAAGCTCCAGTATGATTTCTATTACATCAAGTATTTCTCGCCGTGGCTCGATGTGCTGATCGTGTTCCGCACGATCAAGACAATGTTCACCGGCTTCGGCTCGCGCTGACCTTGGGATATTTTTGGTGAAGACCGTCCACTTGATCGCCGCCGCGCGCCCCAATTTCATGAAGGTTGCGCCGCTGTGGCATGCGCTAAGGGCGAGCGGTGAGTTCGAGCCCAGGCTGATCCATACCGGCCAGCATTATGATCCCAACCTGTCGGACGCCATCTTCGCCGACCTGTCGCTCCCGCAGCCCGATTTCCATCTTGGGGTCGGTTCGGGCAGCCATGCGACACAGACCGACAATGTGATGATCGGCTATGAAAAGATCGCGATCGAGCATCGGCCCGACTGGCTGGTGGTGGTCGGTGACGTCAATTCGACGCTGGCCTGCGCGCTGGTCGGGGCGAAGCTGCGCGTGCCCACGGTGCATCTCGAGGCGGGGTTGCGCAGCGGCGACCGCGACATGCCCGAGGAGATCAACCGGCTGGCGACCGATGTGATCGCCGACGTGCTATGGACGCCGTCGCCCGACGCGGACGCGAACCTGCTGGCGGAGGGGATTCCGGGGACACGGATCACGCGGGTCGGCAATATCATGCTCGACAGTTTCGAAATGGTCCGGCCCGAGGTTGAGGCGGCGGCCGAGTGGGAAGCGCAGGGGGTTCAGCGCGGGACCTACGGAGTGGTGACGCTGCACCGCCCGTCGAACGTCGACGGGGCCGACCGGCTCGAGGCGCTGGTCGCCGCGCTGATCGGGCTCCAACGGCGTATCCCGCTGGTGTTCCCGGTCCACCCGCGCACCGCGGCGCGGCTGGCGCAGAGCGGCATGGTGGCGCGGCTTGCCCAAGCCGGAGTGCGGCTGGCCGAGCCGTTGCCCTACAAGCGTTTCATGAGCCTGGTGCTCGGGAGCCGGATCGTCATCACCGACAGCGGCGGGATCCAGGAGGAGACGACCTACCTCGGAATTCCGTGCTGCACGTTGCGGAACAATACCGAGCGGCCGATCACGATTTCGCAAGGCACCAATCGGTTGGTTACGCTGGCCACGCTCGATCGCGCGGTGGACGAGGCGACCGGGCAGCAATATCAACCGCGACGACCCGAATATTGGGACGGCCAAACCGCCGCGCGGTGCGTCGCGGACTTACGGGCGCGCGGGTGACCGGCCGACGCCGGATACTTGCACTGACGACCGACAGTTTCGGCGGGCGCGGCGGGATTGCGAAGTATGCGCGCGATACAATCCGGACAATGGCGGCGCGGCCCGACGTCGCTGAAGTCGTGGTGCTCGCCTCGTTGGTGCCCGATCAGCCAGGTTTGTTGCCGCCGGGCGTGCGGCTGATCGACAGGTCGAGGGCGGGCAAGGCGGGCTATGTCGCCGAAGCAGCGCGGATCGCGCTGGCGGGCGGTTTCGACGCGGTGTGGATCGCTCA
>NZ_JANYGG010000004.1 GCF_025362505.1 Sphingomonas sp.
GTGGTCGGGCCGCTGTTTGTTGCCGCCTTGCTGTTCGAGTCCACGCGCGGCTATTTCTTCGCCTGGCTCGGGGCGTGCATCAACTATCTGATGCTGATCGTCTTCGCGCTCGTGCTGACGCTGTTTCTTACCCAGACCGGCGAAGCGATCATCGCCACCATCTCGGAGAATGACGAGATAGGCATGGCCGCGATCAAGGCACTGGCCTTTTACGCCCTCGGCTTCTTCTTTTTCCTGCAAATCCCAATGCTCGCCGCCTCGCTTGGCGGCGGCGGCCCTGCCCTTGCCAACCAGTTTGCGTCGGCAATTGCAGCGGCAGGCGGTTTCGTCGTCGGGCGCGGCGCAAGTGGTGCGCAGGCGACCAGCCGGGCCATCGAACGCGGTTTCGCGCGCGGCATCGCGCGGATGCGGACATCGGGTTCAGTCAGTCGTGGGGCGGTGTGAGGGGGGTAGCGTATGGTCAAGCAAGTCATGGGTCTGTTGATGGTGTTGGCGATCGCCATGCCCGCCAGCACGACCATCGCAGCAGCAAAGTCGTCCAAGCTGGCACGGTGCGATGGACACCATCGCCGCCCGGCCAATCCTTACGGCTCGATATTGCCGACGGTCGATCCGCAAACCGGCACGTCAACGCCAGCAGGCCAGACGCCGGGCAACCCCGGTGTAGAGCTGTTCCCCGGAAAAGCGCCGACACCGCCGAAGCCGTCAAAACCGGCCTCGGCGGGAGATAAGGCCTACCCGCAAGTGCCACCGATCAGCTCCGCGCAGCCACAGCGCCTCTATCGGAGTTGCTGAGCGATGGCTGGCGGCGTCACTGACGAGCAAGATCTCAAAGCTTATTTTGCCGAAGCCGCAAGCTGGGATCGCGACCGTTTGCTCAGCGCCAACCGCTCGAAGCGGTTGGCATGGATCGTTGCTGGTGTAGCGAGCGGGCTTGCCATAACCGGCGTGGCAGCGGTTGCGATGCTGACCCCGCTCAAGACCGTCGCGCCCTATGTCATCACGGTGGATAAGGCGACCGGCGCAAGCGAGATCACCGCGTCCATGACTGGCAATAAGCCGATCACCTATAACGAGGCGGTCGCCAAATATTTTCTCGCCGATTATGTCCGCAACCGCGAAGGCTGGATTCCGCAAGCGCGCAAGGAGTTTTTTGAGGGCGTGCTGGCGATGTCATCGCGCGACGAGCAGGCGCGCTGGACGGCTTTCTACGCACATGACAATCCCAAGTCGCCGCAGAGTATTTTCACCGATCTCGACACGGTGTTCATCGCGATCAAATCCGTGACGCTGGTTTCCAAGAACGTGGCGCAAGTCCGCTTCACCAAATCGCTTCAGCACGGCTCGGTTGTGACCGACACCCCGGCCATCGCCACCGTGACCTATGACACCACCGATACACCGACGACCGAACAGCAGCGGTTCAAAAATCCCTTGGGACTGGAGGTGCAGACCTACCGCGCCGATCTGGAGGTGACGCAATGAAAACTGCGCACTGCATTGCGGCGATCGCCATGATGTTCGCGGCCAGCCCGACGTTCGCAAACGAGACCCCGCACCCGACGTCACAAGACAACCGCATCCGCGAAGTCATCTATAGCGAAGGCCAGGTGTTCCGTATCGTCGGCGTGTTCCGGTCGGCAACGCAGATTGTCTTTTCAGCGGGCGAGCGCGTCGAGCATGTGGCGCTTGGCGATACAGTGTCATGGGAAGTCGCCCCGGCCGAAAATTCGCTGTTCATCAAACCGCGCGAACTGGCGGGTGCGACCAACCTGATCGTGATGACCCGTTCGAGTGCGGGCGTTCGCAACTATACGTTCGAGCTGACCGCACGGCGCGGCGGGATTGGTGCGCGGACCACCGATACCTTTTTCAAGGTCGCCTTCCGCTATCCGCGCGAAGAGGCCGCCGCCGCACAGGCCGCCGCGACCCAAGCAGCCTATGCGCGAGCCGTCGCACTCCAGTCGGGTGCGATCCGCTCGGCGCTCGATCTGGGTGTTCTCGAAGGCAGGCGGAATCTCAAATATACCGTGCAAGGATCATCGGCGATCCAGCCCTCAGAAATAACCGACAACGGCCAGTTCACAGCGCTGCGTTTCCCGAACAGACAAGAGCTTCCCGCCTTCTTTGCCGTCAATCCAGACGGCAGCGAGAGCATCGTCCCCTTCGATGTCCGCGACGAATTCGTCGTGATCCACGGCGTGTTCGGCCAGCTCCGCTTGCGGCGCGGCAAAGAGGTGCTGTGCGTCTTCAACGAGGCACCGGATTTCTACGGTCGCGACCCCAAGACCGGCACGGCGTCAAGCATCGTCGAGCGCACGACGGGGCAAGCTAATGGGGAGACAAAGTGATGGCCGACACTGCCAACTCGGACCGCACCCCAAACCGCCCAACCGTCGATCAAACGCCCGATCCCGACGAGATTGACCGCATCCCCGCCGCCGAACGCGGCAGCAAGATGCCGTCCATGCCCGGCACCACGATGGACCCGAAAAAGATGATCGGCTTTGCTGCTGCCGCGGGCGCAGT
>NZ_JANYGG010000022.1 GCF_025362505.1 Sphingomonas sp.
CTCCCATTCCATCGCGAAGCCGGCGTCGGGGTCGACCGATCCGTCCTTAGGCGGAAGGTCGCGGACGTGGCCATAGCTGGCCAGCACCTTGTGGCCCGGCCCGAGGTAAGCTTCGATGGTCTTGGCCTTGGCAGGCGATTCGACGACGACGAGTTTCAAGGCTGGTTTTCCTTACGCATGTATACGCGCGATGGTGACGGGCTCGATTTGGCCTCGTCAAGCGGTCAGGCTGACCTTGCCCCCGGCGTGGCGATCGAGGCGACCAGCGAGGTCGAGTTCGAGCAGAACAAGCTGTACCGTCCCGCTTGGCATCCCGGACAATCGCACGATCTCATCGATCGGGACTGCGGACGGCCCGAGCAGCTCCTCGATCCGAGCCCGCTCGTCGTTGCCCGCATCGGTCGCGGGATGTTCGAACGGAATGACCGGCGAAGCGACCCGCGCGATGCTCCCGAACGGGCGAATCACCTCGATCACGTCGGCGGCGTTCTGGATCAGCGTCGCGCCGTCGCGGATGAGGCCGTTGCAGCCCTGTGCGCGCGGGTCGAGCGGCGAGCCGGGTACTGCCATCACCTCGCGCCCCGCCTCGGTCGCCAATCGCGCGGTGATCAAGGAGCCCGAGCGTGGCGCCGCCTCGACGACGATCGTGCCGAGCGTGAGCCCGGCGATGATCCGGTTGCGATAGGGGAAGTGGCGCGCGCGCGGCTCGGTTCCCGGCGGCATTTCGGCGACCAGCAGCCCGCGCTCGGCGATGGCGCGCTGGCGTTCCTCGTTCTCGGGCGGATAGGCCACATCGAGCCCGCCGGCGATAACCGCGATGGTCCCGCTCG
The DNA here is from genome assembly GCF_025362505.1 of Sphingomonas sp. Lineage (GTDB taxonomy): Bacteria > Pseudomonadota > Alphaproteobacteria > Sphingomonadales > Sphingomonadaceae > Sphingomicrobium. Next base: position 831 of record NZ_JANYGG010000022.1, read on the forward strand.
CCAGCGATCCGTCATGCGCCGCGCTGTCGATTCCGCGGGCGAGACCGGAGACAACGACGATACCCTCCGCTCCAAGGTCATGAGCGAGGCCACGCGAGAAGCGGCAGGCGGCGGCAGAGGCGTTTCGGGCGCCGACGATCGCCGCGGATGGCTTGTCGAGCAGGGTCAGGTCGCCCTTCACGGTGATCACGGGGGGAGCATTGTCGAGTTCTGCGAGGAGGCGCGGGTAGAGGCCCTGGCCGAGCAGCAAATAGCGCCCGCCGATCTTCTCGACCGTCGCGATCTCGCGCTCGGCCTCTGCCCTTGGAACGATCCGTGGCGCCGCGCCCCCGCCGCGCCGCGCGAGGTCGGGGAGTGCGTCGAGCGCCGCCGTGGCACTCCCGAACCGGCTGAGCAGGTGGCGATAGCTGACCGGCCCGATCGTCGGGCTGCGGATCAGACGGAGGCGGTCAACGAGGTCCTTCATCCCTTCTGCCCGACCCGCGGCTCGGTTCCGGATCGCAACCGCGCGATATTCTCGCGGTGTTTCCAGATCACGAGCACCGCGAAGCCGAGCAGCATCGGGAGCAAGTCGGTGCGGCCGACAATGGCCGCGGTGAGCGGGGCGCTGGCCGCCGCGAGGATCCCCGCCAGCGACGAGATCCGCGCCACCAGCAACAGACCGAGCCATACCAGCGCATAGACCAGCGCGGCGAACGGCAGCAGCGGCAGGAGGATGCCGAGAAAGGTGGCCACTCCTTTGCCTCCCTTGAACCTCAACCAGACCGGATAGAGGTGCCCGATCAACGCGCCGGTAGCGGCATATTTGATCGCCTCGGGCCACAGACCGGCGGCGAGCAGCACAGCGGCGGATCCCTTCGCCGCGTCGAGCAAAAGCGTCAGCGCGGCGAGCTTCTTCGATCCCGTGCGCAGGACATTGGTCGCGCCGATATTGCCCGACCCGATGTCGCGGATGTCTCCCTTGCCGGCGAGTCGGGTGAGGACCAGCCCGAATGGGATCGAGCCGAGCAAGTAGCCCACCAACAACGCGTAAATCACTGCCCCCGCCATGCGCACTTTGATAGCAGGATGCCGAGCCCCGGCAACGCCCCCGTGAAACTGCGGTATGTTGCGTACGCGCGACAACGCCGCCACATGCCGGACTATGGACCGCGACGCGCCTTTGTTGTTTTTTGACTCCGGGGTGGGCGGACTGTCGGTGCTTGAGCCGACGCGCGCGCTGCTGCCCAACGCGCCGATCGTTTACGTCGCCGACAGTGCCGCCTTCCCCTATGGCACGCGCTCCGAGGCCGAGATCGCCGCGCGGGTGCCGGCGCTGCTTGGAAGGCTGGTCGAACGGTTCCGACCGCGCCTGGCAGTGATCGCGTGCAATACCGCATCGACGATCGCGCTCGACGTGGTGCGGTCGGCACTCGACCTGCCGGTGGTCGGCACGGTGCCGGCGATCAAGCCTGCCGCTGAGATGTCGAAGACTCGCGTGATCGGCGTGCTCGGCACCGACGCAACGGTGCGCCAGCCCTATGTCGACGACCTCGCCGCCCGTTTCGCCAGTGATTGCACAGTTCTTCGCCACGGATCGGCGGAACTGGTCGCGCTGGCCGAAGCCAAGCTTGCGGGCGAAATCGTGTCCCCCGGCGCGATGCGGGACGCGGTCGCCCCGCTGCTCGCCCAACCCGGCGGCGAGCGGATCGACGTCATGGTCCTCGCCTGCACCCACTTCCCTTTGCTCGCCGACGAATTGCGCGAAGCCCTGCCCGGGATCGCGCTGGTCGATGGTGGCCGCGGTATCGCGCGCCGCATCGCTTACCTGACGCGAGAGCAGCCGTGGCCCGACGTCCCGGGCGAGGGCCGCGCCATCTTCACCGGCGGACCGCCCGCGCCTCCCCTCGCCGCCGCACTGGCGCGATTCGGGCTCGGTTCAGCGGGCGGCTTTTAAGCCACTGGCAAAGCGTGCGTCACGGCGGTAAAGGGCGATAGCAAGCGAGGGGTCGGGACGATCTTGGCGATGGATTACAGCAGCATCTTTCAGGCGGCGATCGACCGCCTTCACGACGAGGGCCGCTATCGCGTGTTCATCGACGTGTTGCGCAACAAGGGCGCCTATCCCAACGCGCGCTGTTTTGCCGGTCACAACGGCCCCAAGCCGATCACCGTGTGGTGTTCGAACGACTATCTCGGCATGGGCCAGCATCCCGCCGTCATCGCCGCGATGGAAGGGGCGCTCCATAACGTCGGCGCCGGCTCGGGGGGCACCCGCAATATCGCCGGCAACACCCATTATCATGTCGATCTCGAGGCCGAACTTGCCGACTTGCACGGCAAGGACGCGGCGCTGCTGTTCACAAGCGGCTACGTCTCGAACGAAGCGACGCTCGCCACGCTCGGCAAGCTGCTCCCCGGCTGCGTGATCTTCTCCGACGAGCTCAACCACGCGTCGATGATCGCGGGCATTCGCAATTCGGGCTGCGAGAAACGCGTCTTCCGCCACAACGACCTCGACCATCTCGAGGAACTCCTGCGCGAGGAAAGCCCCGAAACGCCCAAGCTGATCGCGTTCGAAAGCGTCTATTCGATGGATGGCGACGTCGCGCCGATCGCCGCAATCTGCGATCTCGCCGATCGCTATGCCGCGCTGACCTATTGCGACGAAGTCCACGCGGTCGGCATGTACGGCGAGTGCGGTGGCGGCATTTCCGAGCGCGACGATGTCGCAGGCCGGGTCACGATCATCGAAGGCACGCTCGGCAAGGCGTTCGGCGTGATGGGCGGCTACATCGCCACCGACCTGACGATCATCGACTGCATCCGCAGCTATGCGCCCGGCTTCATCTTCACGACGAGCCTCTCGCCGGTGCTGGTCGCCGGGGCGCTCGCCTCGGTCCGCCACCTCAAGCAATCGACTGAGGAACGCGCGGCTCAGCAGGCCGGCGCCGCGCTTCTCAAGGCTAAACTCACCGAACGCGGGCTGCCGGTGATGGATAGCGTTACCCACATCGTTCCCGTGATGGTCGGCTGCGCGGTCAAGGCCAAGCGCATCAGCGACATATTGCTCGCGGAATACGGCCTCTACGTCCAGCCGATCAACTATCCAACCGTCCCCCGCGGCACCGAGCGGCTGCGCTTCACCCCCGGCCCGTGCCACAGCGAGGCAATGATCGACGAACTGGTCGCGGCGCTTGAAGAAGTGTGGAGCCGGCTGGAATTGGAAAAGCGCCGAGCGGCCTGACCCGCTACTGGCGAATCCGTGACGCTTGGCGTAGGCGCTGCCGATGCGCATTGCCCTTTCCGCCGACCATGCCGGCGTCGAACTCAAGGACGCCCTGGCGGATTGGCTTGGCGAGGCTGGCCATGACCTGCTCGACCTCGGCACCTACGGCACCGCCAGCGTCGATTACCCCGATTACGGCGCCCGCCTGGCCCGCGCGCTTGGCGACAGCAAGGCCGATCGCGGCATCGCCATTTGCGGGTCGGGGATCGGCATTGCGATCGCCGCCAATCGCAACCCCGCGTGCCGCTGTGCGCAAGTCAACGAGCCCGTCTCCGCTGCCTTGGCGCGGACCCACAACGACGCCAACGCCATCGCGCTCGGCGCGCGGCTGATCGGGATCGAGATGGCCAAGGCGTGCGTCACCGC
>NZ_JANYGG010000065.1 GCF_025362505.1 Sphingomonas sp.
ACGTCGCAGGCTGGTGACGACGGTCATGTTGGTCGCGCCGTTGCGCAGCAGGGGCTTGAGAAACAGCATCCGGGCGCGCTTGTTGGGGGTCACCTGCCACGCGAGGCTGTCGCCGATCGAGACATTTTCGATCCGCTCGTCGCCGCCGAATTCGATCATGATCTGCCAGCCGAGCGCGCCGTGGAGCGCGACCACCTGCTCGGGATTGAACAGGACATGCTGGATGTGCGGATCAACCGGGCCGGGCAGGGGGAGCGTTTCCCCCATCAGCGCAAACAGGCCGAGCGCGAGGAGCAGGGTTCGCTTCACTGGGTCATCCCCTCGGCATCGCGACGATAGCGGGTCACTTCGAAGCCGAGCGGATTCTCGAACCGGTCGGCGGCGCGCAGGGGCTTGTCGCTAAAGCCATAGGTGATGGCGCTGACATAGGGGCTTGAGCTGACCCCGCGTCCGCCGGCGACGGTGCGGTCGAGGTCGTAGCGGACGAGTGCGCTGCCCGCGGCGGTCAGCGACACACTCTTGATCCGCACCGCGAGGGTATCCCCGGGGGACAGGGTGTGGAGCGGGCTCGCGGGGTTCGCTGCCGCCATCGAGGCGATGTAGGCGGTGCGAACGTCGGGGCCCGACAACAACTGGACGCGGCGATAATTGGCGGCGAGGTCGCTCGCGTCGAAGGTCTCGCGGACACGGACATAATTGGCGAGCTGCGCTTGGATGACGGCCTCGTTCTGGGTCAGTCGGCCATTGGCGACGGTGGTCGCGACTTCGACGGCGCCGGTCTGCTTGTCGACCGTGAGGACGTAGGGTTGGACGGTCTTGAGAGGCACCAGCATCGCCAGCGCCAGCGCGAGGATGATCGCGATTCCTCCGGCAACCGCGGCAACGGTCCAGGCAAGCTTGCGCGCCCTGCGTTCGGACTCGACGCGCTCGTCGGCCCAGCCTTGGGCGGCCGCATAATATTTGTCGTGTTCGGTCATATATCCCTGCGGGCTGCGGCGCGTGAAGCGCGCGGAAGACGGGTACGCGGTGGTAGATAGGGTCGCGAGCCCGCCTCGGACGGATTCGACGCACTTGTGGCGCCCGCAATGGTGGTGCTGCCGCTGCGGATCTCACGCGAGCCGCGGGAGGCCGCCGCGACGGTGCGCTGGGTGCTTTCCTCGGCGTCGCGTCGTGCCGCGCTTTCGAGCGCGCGCGCCACAGGAGAGGCGGTGGCCGAGCGGGGGCCGGATAGCAACAGGGGACGCTCGGCGGCGATTGCGGAGGGAGCCGCATCGGCAACCGCAGCGCCGCCGCTGAAGCCCTTGCGCGGGAGCCGGATGCCGCGCGCGATGGTGGTTGCGGCGCGGGCCGAGGCGACGATTGCGATGCTGAACACGATCACGACCAGCGCGACCGGGGTGACGGTGTCTAGCTCGAACCGGCCGCTGGCCTGATCGGCGAGCATCCGGTCGAGCAAGGGGGAAAGGATCGCGAGTTCGATCGCACACAGGATCAGAACGAACAGCGGGACCAGTGCCGCCCCGGTCAATGCCCTCAGCCACCCCTCGAGCAACCCGCGCGTCGCATCGAACAGCAGGAATCCCGCCATTACCGGCGTGATCGCGAGCAGCAGCGCGAGCAGGATCCGCGAGACGACCAGCAGACCGACGGTCGAGAGCGTTAGCAGGAAGGAGGAGACGTTTAGCGCCATCGCCGCGGTCGGGGCTCCACCGACCAGCGGCGAGGCAATCCCGGCCCTCGTTCGCCAGCCGACATTGCCCTGCTCGATCCGGTCGAGCGCGGATTGCACCCCATCGAGCGGTGCTGGCGCATCGATCGCCACGACGAGTTCGCTGGCGATGCGCGACGGGGCGCGGGCGAAGGCGTCATAGGCGAGCGCCTGGAACGAGGACCATGAAGCGGCCAGGAGCAGGACGACCCCGAGGCGGATGGCGAGGCCGGTGACGTCGCTGAGCGCAAGTCCCTTGCCGAGCAGCAGGCGGTATCCATAGAGCGCGACGGCAATGACCATCAGCGAGGTCAGTACCGTGGCGGTCGCGGCGCCTGGCGTGGACAGCGCGGAATAGCCGCGCTCGACGAGGCTCGAGGCCTGACAGTCGGTGTTGGCGAGCAGGTCGGCGACGAGGCCGGGGGCTCCGGCTGGGGCACACAGGTCGGGGTTCATGCCGCCGCCACCAGTCTGGGAAGCCAGTCGGCGGGATCGTCACCAACCTCGGCGCGAAGCTTGTCGAGCAGGCGCACCGTCGTCTCACGCCCCGACAGCACCGTCAGCAACTGCGGTTCGGAACCGAGGTTGAGCCGCACCACGACGCTGTCGGTGCCATGCTTGACGAGGAAGGCGCGCGCGGTCTCGGGCATCGAGCGGACGATGTCATACTCGGTCTCGGTCAACCCGAAGCCGTCGATATAGTCGGACGCCTGCGCGCTCGAATTGGCCATGAAGACCTGCGTCCCCGCCTGTTCGATGATCGCGCTGGCGATGCGGCTTTGCAGCGCGTCGGAGGCCGATTGGGTGGCGAAACCGACGATCCCGCCGCGCTTGCGGATGGTCTTTTCCCAGTCGCGGATGCGCGCCACGAACACTTCGTCGTCGAGTGCCTTCCAGCCTTCGTCGACGACGATGATCGTCGGCTTGCCGTCGAGCCGTTCCTCGACGCGGTGGAACAGGTACAACATCGTCGGCGCGCGCAGCGCTGGCTGGTCGAGGACCGCGGTCATGTCGAACCCGAGCGTCGGGGTCGCGAGGTCGAGGCGGTCCTCCTCATTGTCAAACAGCCAGGCGAATTCGCCCGCCGAATGCCATGGCGCAAGCCGCGCGGCGAGATCGCCCGCCGAGGCGCGCCCGCGCCCGCGGAACAGCTCGGCGACGTGGCGCAGGCGGCGCAGCTCGCGCGGGCCCGCCATCGCGGTGTCGATCGCCTCGACGATCCAGCCGGTCTCCTCGACGTTCAGCGGTTGGCCCTCGCCGACCGCGAGCCGGGCGAGCCATTCGGCGAGGAAGCGGCGGTTGACTGGCGTGTCGGGCAGCGCGAGCGGGTTCATCCGCGTCGGCTCGCCCGGGCGCAGCGCCTCGTAGGTGCCGCCGATCGCGCGCAGGAAAATCTCGGCGCCGCGATCCTTGTCGAAGAAGACGATGCGCGGGTCGAACCGGCGCGCCTGCGCGAGGAGGAAGGCAAGCACCACGGTCTTGCCCGATCCCGACGGCCCGATGACGGTGAAATTGCCGAGATCACCGCGATGGAAATTGAAGAAATAGGGTCCGGCGGCGGTGGTCTCGAACAGGGTGACGGCGTCGCCCCAATGATTGCCGTCGGGGCGACCAACGGGGAAATTATGCGCGCTGGCAAAGCCCGCGAAATTAGCGGTCGAGACGAGTGCGCGCCGGGCGATATAGTCGAAATTGCCGGGGAATTGCGCCCAGAAGGCGGCTTCGAGGCCTAGTTCCTCGCGCACGACGGCGAAGCCGGTTTCGGCCAGCGCCGCCTGCACCTCGCCGGTCGCCTGGTCGAGGCTTTCAGGGCTGTCGGCGCTGATCAGGATCGACAGATGATGCTCGCCGAATCCGGCGCGGCCGGCGGCGACATCGTCCTTGGCGGCGCTGAGTTCGGTGCGCAGCGACACCGCGGCATCGTCGGCCGAACGCATCCGGCGAAGCGCCAGGTCCATCCGCTCCTGCGCCGGGCCGCGGTCGACGAAGGCGAAGCTTTGCGTCACCTGCATCGCGAACGGAAGGCGGTAGATGTCGTCCAGCATCCCCGCCGAGGTCGTGCTTGGATAATCCTTGGCCGACAGGATCGCCGCGAACTCGGGCGGCTCGCCATCGACCGGGCCGAGCTCGATCGTGTCGGCGCCGAAGCTGATCGTTCGCCGCGGGACGGCGTGACCGAGGTCGCCGGTCGGAAGCAGCATCGGAGTCGCGGTGCCGTTGAACAGCGTCGCGAGGAATTCGAGCTGCTGCGACGCGAGCCCGCTCGGCAGGTCGTAGGCGGTGAGCAGTCGCGGGCCATAGGGCTCGAGCGCGGCCATCAGCTGCTCGCGGGCTTGCGATAGAAGACGCAGATCGGCGCCGCGCTCGCCCTGGTCGGACCGGCTGCCCGCGACCCCGAGCAATTTCTCCGCCCACCCAGCGCGACCGCGCAACGGGCGTACGATCAGCGTCAGGTAGAGGTCGTTGACGAACAATCTGCGGGTGGCGAGACGGTCGCGCCATGCTTGGTCGAGGCTTGCGCTGAACGGGTCGCCGAACTGGCCCTCGAAGCGTGGTTCGACCGCACGGCGCACGACATGGTGGACGATCGCGAAGCGCGACGAGCCGATCGACTGGAACATCGCATCGCGCACCGCGAGCCGTGAATCGAGGTCGGCGCGGCCGATCGTCTCGAACGGCAGGCCGTCGAGCTTGATGACCTGCATCATCTGGCCGTTGCGGGTCAGCAGCGTATGGTCGTCGACCTGCGCCAGATAGGGGAGGTGGACCCCCGCCGCGACTTCCTTCCGGGCGGCGCGGTTACGGGCAGTAAACATTGGCGCCCCGCAACTTGTAATTGGCGACGCGCGGGGTGCGGCGAAGGCTAGTCATCCACAGCGCCATGACGTGGGGATCGCGCAAATGCGCTGCATAGCCGAGCGCGTGGATAATCACCGCCGGGAGCAGAGCGAGCGGGGACTTGAACACCAGAAACAGCTCCGCCGCGACGATCCCGTTCATGACGAAGAACGGGTAGGTCACGCCTGCCACCATCTGCGGCCGGGCCAATGCGCGGAACAGCGGGTCGGCCATCTAGCCGGCGACCGAGCGAATGCCGCCGACGATCGACGCCGCGCCGAACAGGATGAACAACCCGACAACGACTGTTGCGCCATATTTCCAGTTTATCCGTCCGGTCAGCATCATGAACCCAACGGCGGCGACCGCAATGACTGCAACGGCGGTCGCGACATTGCCGAGCAGCGTGCCTTGAAGCCAATCGACCGCGCCAATGATCGGGCCTGAACCGGCGGGGTCGGGGGCGGCATATTGCGCGTCGGCGCGGGCCGCGGCGAACAGCGTCAGGACGGCGGCGGGAATAAGCTTTTTCACAGTGAAGGCACCTCGATGAGCATGAGATCAACCCGGCGGGCGATCGGCGTTGCGGCAATTTTTCGGAGGACGATCGAGGCGGGCGCGACCTGATACCGTGACATGATCTGCGCGACATAGGCTTGCGTCTCGGCATAGGGCGGGATCCCGCCCCAGCGAAGCACTGCGCCCGGGCCCGCATTATAGGCGGCGAGCGCCAGCGGGACGCTCTGGAAGCGCGACAGCTGCCGCGCGAGATAGCGCGCCCCGCCATGGAGGTTGGCGTCGGGATCGAGCGGGTCGATGCCCATCTCGGCGGCGGTCGAGGGCATCAGCTGCATCACGCCGAGCGCGCCCTTGGGGCTGACCGCATTCTGGCGGCCGCGCGACTCTGTCCAGGCGACCGCGCGCAGCAGGTGGACGTCGAGCCCCTCAGCCTTGGCGGCACGCTCGTAGCGATCGACTTCCGGGGGGCGGATGGTGACGGTCGACGCAAGATCGCCAGCGACATCGCCGCCGATGAAGCGGGTAGGCTTGGCGAAAGTCCTCGCGGCGCCATCGTCTCCGATCTCGATCACCTGAGCTTGCGCGGGCGCGGCGAAGGACAAGGACGCGAGCCCGAACCAGAAGGCAAAGCGTAGCGGGCGATCGGAGCGGTCGGCCATAAGTCTCATTCCATATGATCGGGTTTGTAACCCGGCGTCGGGGTCAGGGAAACCATCGTCGCCAGAATCGCGACCGCGGTCAGCCAGCTGGCCAGCACTTTCACGCCGATGCCCCAGCCGCGGACGACGATCGGGCGACCGACGACGAGTAGCAGCACGCAAGGCAGGGCGATCGCGAGGTCGCTTGCCTTGCCCGCCACCGCGATCACTGCGCCGGCCCACAGCCCGGCATTGGCAGCGGCGGCAAGGAACGACGCTGACGGCAGGTCGAGCGGGCGATGGACCAGCGCAGCGGTGGCGATGACGCTTAGCCAGCAGCCGACGAAGATCGGTTCGATCCAGCGCGCCGGCGGTCCGATCCACCATGTTCCCAATGCGACGATTGCCATCACGCCCGCAGCGATGAGCGCGCGGCGGAGCGGGATGAAGGCGAGCGCCACGCCGAGCGCCGCGATCAGGATCGCGGGAGGCAGGAATCCGCCCCTCATCGCGCGGCGACCCACAGGAAGCCGAGCCCGATCGCACACACCACGCCGCCGAGCCCGCGCAGGACCGTCTCGCCGCGCGGAAGCGCCGCGAGCGAGCCGATGGCGATCCCCGCGACATGAAGCGACCCCGTCGCCAGCACGAACCCGAGACTGTAACCGATCGGGTCGGCCGCAGAGGGCAGTTCGATGCCGTGGGCATAGCCGTGAAACAGCGCGAACAACCCGACCACCGCGCAGGCGATCCATGTCGGCGCCTTGACCGCGCCGAGGATTAGCGCTCCGAGCACACAGACCGAGACGGCGATGCCGATCTCGACCGGAGGCAGGCTAACGCCCGCCATGCCAACCCCCGCACCGATCGCCATCATGATCGGGAAGACCATCGGCAGCAAGTAAATCATCGGCTTTCCAAGAAAATATCCCCACAGGCCGACAGAGACCATCGCCAACATATGGTCGGGCCCAGTCAAAGGATGCTCGACTCCGGCAATAAAGCCGCCCGGTAACCCGGTTCCGGCATGCGCAACTGCCGGACCAGCAATCATTATTAGCGAGACACCGGCAATTGATTGCGCTATTAGTGACCGTCTTCGATATAAGGAACGATGCAGATGCGTGGGTTTGTTGCAACGATCATCGGCTTGTCGCTTGCCGGCACCGCATCCGCTCACGACTTCTGGCTGCAACCGCAAAGCTGGCAGACCGCGCCGGGCAATCCGCTGCCGTTTGTCGTCGAGGTCGGCCACGGCTCTTTCCGCCAGCAATGGGGTGCCGACGGTGGCCATTTGCTCGCGCTCAACGATCTCGCGCACGGCGGCGCTGTAGATGTCCGCCCGCTGTTCAAACCGGGGGGCGAAGTTCCCCACCTGACGCGCACTTTTCGCCGCGAGGGACTGCACATCGTCAGTCTCGTCTCGACCAACGCCGCGAGCGACCTGCCGGCGATCCGCTTCAACGATTATATCAAGGCCGAGGGGCTGACCCCGGCGATCGACGCACGCACCCGCAGCGGCGCGATGAACAGCAACGGCCGCGAACTCTACAGCCGCCGCGCAAAGGCGCTCGTTCAGGTCGGACGGCCGAAGCCGAGTGACGACGCGCTCGCCACGCGTGCGCTCGGCCTCACGCTCGAGATCGTTCCGCTGCGCAATCCTTACTCGTTGGGCGCCGATCATGTCCTCCCCATCCAGATCCTCTACGAAGGCCGTCCCTTGCCTGGTGCACTGGTGAAACTCACCAGCCTTGAATTCGACGCAAAGCCCCTGCGCGTGGTCCGCTCGGATGCCAAGGGTCAAGCCACTTTCGAGGTGCCGCCAGTCGGATCTTGGCTCGTCAACGTCATCTGGACCAAGCCAATCGCATCGCGCGGCGCCGACTTCCTGACTACGTTCTCCAGTCTCACCTTCGGTTACGCCGCCAAACGCGGTCGGTAAGCGAAAGCCCGGCGATCGCTGGATCACCGGGCTTCCCTTTTTCATCACGGCGTGATGTCGATCGGATCGTTGGTCAAAGTGACCGGGACGATGTCGCCGTCGCTGACGCTCGCCGGCTCCGAATTCATCGCCGCGCGGAAGTCGATCCCGAACGGGATGCCGAACTTGTCCTCCTGCGCGGTCGTGACGACCACCGGCGGGGTGATGACGGAATCGGATCCTCCGCCGCCTCCCCCGCCGCAAGCGGCGAGGGGAAGCGCGAGGGCCGTTCCGATAAGTGCGCGTTGCACCAGTTGCTTCTTGGTCATGCTCTTTCCTTCCGCTTACGGCTGGGTCTGCGGACGCGGCGAACCGCGCAGCGGAGCACCAAGGTACGGGAAGGCCTGCGTCAGATAGCTGCCCGTGGCGCTGCTCGGGGCGCCATCGGTAAACGGCACCTGGCCCGAAGGCGCGTCGGCCGGCGCGCACAAGGCGAGGTCGGTCGGCGTACCTGCGATCGGGACCGGATAGCATAACCGGCCCATGGCAACGCGAAGGACGACGTCGACGACGTCATCGCCGGGACGACGACCGTTGGGGAAGCCGGCCAAATCGTTGCCGGCGACGCCAAGGCTGCTCTGGCTGGCGGCGGGCGTAGCGGTAATCGTCGTATTGAGACGGATCATCTCCGACGGGGTGACCGCCTTCAGCTGGTTGAGTGTCGCGATTCCGGTCAGGAAGGTCGCGACCAGATCTTTACGCGGGAAGTTGGTCGGCGCCTTGATCCCGGCCCCGCCGAACAGCACCTCGAGGATTGCCGGGAAGGTCGGGTTGGTGACGTAATCCGCCAGCGCTCCGTCCTGCGTCGGCTTTGCCGCGTTGAACAAATCCTTCTGGGGCAGGCCGATAACGAGCTCGTTGACGAGCGGCATGCCGAGACGCGAGACCTGCGTATAAGCGCCGCCTGACAACGTCGGATTCTTATAGGTTGGATTGGGCTTGTGAAGCTTGGCCTGCGGCAGGCTGGCAGTAGACCAAACGCCGATGTTGCCATTACCCGAACCGACGAGGCACGAGGTCGGGACCTCGATCGCAAGGGTCGTTACGTTGGCCTTTCCGATCAGTTCTTGATTGGCGTCGCTCTGGGCAATGCTGCCCTCGATCGGCACAAAGTTGACGAGATCGAAGATCGGCCCAAGGTTGACCGCGAAGGCTTCCTGGCGCTGGCCCGCGAAGACCCGGCCAGCGGTCGCGCAGCCCGGGATATTCACGTTGTAGATGAACTGGTTGGCATAGGCCGGATAGTTGGCGATGGTCTTGTTGCCGGAGTTGTCGAACGGCTTGACGAAGGTCGATCCGCCGCCGCTGGCATTGGTCACCGCGGCGCGCGTGCCCGTGGTAGCGCTGTCGGTGACGAGGGTGAGCGTATATTGCTCATCTTCGCCAAGGTTGGCGTCGAGCGGCTGCGAGATCGGCCCGATGGCCCTGAGCGCAATCGGAAGCACCTTGCCGCCGACGGTCACGGTCTTGCCGGTGTCGGACTTGAGCGTGTTGGTGAATTTGAACTGGAAGGTCAGATGTTGCTTGGCATCACCAGCATTGTCGACATGGATCTCGTAGATCGCGTCAGGGTCCATCGTGTAATAGTTGGGACCGGCGCCTGGATATTCGCCCGGCTGGAAATTGGCTATTAGAGTGGTGAACCCGGCGCGGCCGGTTTCGTAGCTGCGGAAGGCATATGTATCGGTGTTGTCGACCTTGGGCATTTTGGTGATGCCCGGTGCTTCGCGGTGGCTAGACGCGATTGCCGTGCCGGCAATGCATAGTGTTACCAACCCAATGGCGGATGTGATCCTAAAGCTATTGGTCATATTGAGCCTCCCGTGGCGCGTCTGTTGTTCGGGGAGATACGGACCGTTGGCGGGGAAGTTGCGAACGCCTGCGAACATTCGGCTTAACGTTAAGATAATTGATCGCTCAGGGGGTCGTCGAGGGCGGCAAAGGCGACAAACAAGCATCTGACGGGGTTTCGAGGCAGGCCGGTGAGATCGCCAGGAGGTCGGACCACCGCCAAGCCCCCGATCCGATCACGAGCGTCGTCGTGCGGCCCTGCTCAGGGATCGCGATAAATTGCGGACCGTTCGTGGGCGCGGCTCGACATTCGGGGGAGGCCTCGGTGACCACCTGCTCTACGACCCGACGAAGCGACGGGGTTGCCGGCGAGGCGATCGATCCGGGAGTACCCGCCAGCCACTCGCCGTTCCACAGCATCACCGCATCCGCCGACGTCCGGTAAGCGGGTGCAAGTGCCGCGAGCTCGGCCATCGCCGGAGGATCCTTGGCGATGGCCTCGGCTGAGCGGGCCGCAAGCGCACAACCACCGGCCTCTCCTGCTTGCGACCAATTTTGTTGCTCGGTTGGCGTGGGAAGCGGGCTTGGAAGGATGATTGCTGGGGCCGGTAATACGATCGCAGGCGGGGGCTTTGGGACGGTTGGCGGGGTTGCTGCACGCTTGCCGTCCGAGACCGAGATAAGGACGAGATCCCCTCCCGAATCGCGGCGCACTTGCTCCGTCAGCGGCCTGGTGGCGAGCCACAGCAACACGAGCAGATGGGCAGTGATGATGGAGATCAACACGCTTCCACGCTCGATGCGCTCGCGTCGGCGCAAGGGCCGAGCCCGCGGCGGATGGACAGAGGATCGCATTGAACGACGAGAATAATCGTCTCGGTCGGGCGGCCGCAACACTATTCGAATGACTGTTGGTTAAGGCAGCGAACGCTTGTCAGAGACCGGCGCTTACCGGCGACCGACCTCGAGCACTGTGAGTAATTCCAGCCGCTGTGCGGAGCGCGTCGGGTTGAAGCACCTCGACCCAGTCATAGCCGACTCTGAGCAAGCCATCGGTCTGGAACTTGTTGATGATCTTGTTGATCTGGACGGTACTTCGGCCGAGCGATCGAGCGAGGACTCGTTGGCCGATAGGGAGACTGAAGCGGCCGTTTTCACACCAGCCGGCGCGAACCGAGCGCTCGAAGAACTCATTTAAGAGGTGGGCGACACTTCGCGTCGTCGAGCCATTCGTCAATCGCGTCAGATGATCAACGAGCAGCAGGCGATAGTCGCGTCCGCTACGAGCAATCATCGCAGCAGACTTCGGCGTGGTGGTCGCGCCCTCTTGCATAAGTGGCGAGGCATCTACGGTCCGCAGTGGCGTGAGGGTGACCACGTCGCAGCAGCCCGGCTCGAACAGGCCGGGGACGATGAAATCGCCGGGCATCAGGAAGAGAAAGATCAGTCGCTGGCCGTCGTCGGCATAGCGCACCCAACCCACCCAGCCGCTCGTAATGAGGCGAACCCCATTGGAAGCGTCTAGCACAGTATTGGCTGGATCATGCCGCGCGCTTCGCCAAAGGCCAAGGATCGTCGCCTGTTCGATGCCATCTGCCGAACCTTCGGTGATCGATCGGACCAGTCGCTCGAGGTTGCCGCGCTCGGCGCGCTGCTGATGGATCTGCAAACTTCGCCTCGGGACAATTGATTTCAGAGGCAAACCGACTTGTGGGTTGCAGGAATTGTCGCGCGCAAGGGCAAGAAGAGATTGAGTCAAGCACTCAGGTGACAAATCAGATTCAAGCACAGTGGGTCTCCGGAACGACAACCGACCGGAAGCTATTCGGTTCCTTTTCCGACCGTTTGCGATTCTCAGTTGTGGGGGCGCGAACAAACGGCATTCGGGGGCCTTGTAAATTATTCTTTTTGCTATGAAAATGAATTAATTCGCCCCACGCAGCCGTGGATATCCTTCGCAAACAAACGAATGGAAGCGCGCATTTGCCGCTTTCGGTCGGAGGTCGGGTTTCACGGCTCGCCGCGGCGGATGGCAATGGCAGTTGCCGAAGCTTGGCGCCTGCATCCAGCCCCAATAACGTCGCGGCAAAAGTGAAACAGAAATACCGCTTTATCCCGTCAGCTGCGTTTCGGCGGATGTAATAGATTGGATCGAGAGCACACACTCGTGGTTGCTTAGCTCGAATGTCACCTTTGCGTGGCTGCGACCTAAAAGCAGTTGGACCGCAATCGGCCAAACCCGGTCGTTCCAGTCTGTGAACATCGAAATGACCGGAAGTGGCCGAATGGAGCTTGGCCGGCTTTGCGAAGAACCCGCCGCTCGATTGGGTTCGAGCAGCGGGCCGATCGTTCAGTTGTGCGAAGTTAGAAGCTGGTTGATCCGGTGGCATTGGCCGAGCCGTTGGCACTGCCGTTCGCCAACGCGCTGGCATTCCCACTGTTGCCCAGCCCGTTTGCCGCGCCAAGCGCGCCTGACGCGGCCCCCGATGCCGAACCACGGGCGCTGGCCCCGGCCTGCACCGCCTGCTGACCCATTGCCGACGCAGCGCCCTGCGCCGTGCCCGTCGCCTGACCGGCGATCGCGCCGAGCTGGTCGGTGCCGAGCGCGTTCAGGCCGAAGCTCGCATTCTTGCTCGCCGAGGCACTGCCCGAGCCCGAACCGGCGAGGTTGGCGGCCTGGCCGAGCCCGCTCGCCGATGAGGCCCCGCTGGCCGCGCCGGAGATCGTGCCCGCAAGCCCGACGTCGCCGCTGGCCGAGCCGCTGCGCGTGTCGAGCGAGCGGCTGGCGCTGGCCGAGAGCGATTTGGTGACGCTTCCCGACACGCTGTTCGAGACATTGTTGGACAGGCCGTTGGTGACCGACCCGAGGACATTGCCGCCAAGGCTTCCGCCGAGCCCGCCGCTGCCCGAACCGCCGAGCGAACCCGCGCCATTGACCACGCCACCGAGATTACCGGTGACGCCGCCCATCAGCCCGCCACCGAGATTGCCGCCGCCGAGCAGCTGCGCCTGGGCGGGGATAGCGCTCGACCCGGCGATCAGCGCTGCGAGCAGAAGTTTCGATTTGATCATGATGATGTCTCCCTCGTCATCGGGGCGGTTCTTGCCCCAGTATCGAGAGAACGACGGCGCACGCGCGCTTCATCCCCGGGCCGACGATTTATTTCGCTCCGACCAGCCGCGGATCGATCCGGCAAGCGCGGCAGATGATGCCGCGGCCGACCCGTCCCTTGCCCGGCACGGCTTCGGCGGCGAGGCGCGCCGCGCTGCCCGTCAGCGCCAGCCGCGCGGCGACCAGCGGCGCGGCGAAGCTTGTCCCCCGTACCCGTGCAAAGCCTCGGCCCGGGAGCGCAGCGGCGAGATCGGCGCCGGGCGCGGCGAAATCGAGGTGAACAGCCTTTCCCGCCTCGGTCAGCGCCCGGTCGCGCGCGTCGACCGCGGTGACCGCAATCACCCCCGGGTAGGATGCGGGATATTGCGGCGGCGCGGCTGGGCCATCGTTGCCGACCGCCGCGACGACCGCGATCCCGCGCCGCTCGACCGCCTCGATCGCCCTGGCGAGCAGGCGGTTATTCGGCCCGACGAGGCTGATGTTGATCACTTGTGGCCGCTTCGCCGCGGCCCACGACAGGGCGCGCGCGACCGTTTCGGCCGAGCCTGCCGCGCGATTGCCGCCATAGACGTCGGCGACGATCAGCGACGCCCCGCGCGCGGCACCGTGAAATGGTCCCTGGTCGCCGACGATGAGCGAAGCGACCGCCGTACCATGTCCGGTCGGGGCGGGATTGCCGGCAAAACCCTTCTGCTCGATCGACGCACCGGCGAGCGACGGGTGCGACGCTACCGCCCCGTCGATCATTGCGATCCGCGTCGCGTTTCCGCCAGCACCACTCGCCAGCGCAGCTCCCGCCGCGACGGCAAGCCCGCCGCCGGCCGGCTCGAACAGATGATTGTAGTCGGCATCGATCCCCGGCGCCGCCTGCCGCAGCCGCTTCAGCGCCTCGCGCGCGCTTATCTTGCGCGGCGCCGACAGGATCGTCATGCGCAACCCCAGCTCGGCCGACCGCGCGTCGCGAAGCACGATGAAGCCCGCGCCGCGCGCCGCATTCAGCGACGCTTCGCCCAGATCGACCGCGACCAGCTCGCCGCGGCGGACCGGATTGCCGTCATTGTCCATTTCCAATGCCCGGCCGTTCTCGCGCACCAGCTCCCTCAGCCGTAGTCGGCGAATATCGAGCAGGCTCGCCGGATCGAGCCCCGCGACGCCCTCGACCGCCACCGTATCGAGCGTCCGCAGGACTCCGGGCGCAGAATTTGAAATTGCGCTCGACCCACCTGGCCCGCGCTCCCCGCCGAGCACGCCGCCAAGGACTGGCAAATTGCCGAGACCGCCGACCGCTTGGTTGATCGATGGCAACAGCTGCGCCGTCGCCGCGCTCGCGACCGAGGCAGCGACTAGCAACATGGCGGTGAACAGGTGACGGCGCGGTGCGGACATGACAGGACCTTTTAACGGCAAATGATGAATGGCTGTGGAGGAAACGAGCGCGGTTCGTCGTTTCATCCGCATGAGGTGCAATGAATCTCGATTTCGATCAGGGACTGGGGGCTTGCCTGCCGCGGCTGCGGCGGTTCGCGCACGCCCTGTCGCGCGATGCCGCCGATGCCGACGACCTTACCCAGCTGACATTGGAGCGGGCGCTTCGCTCGCGCGGCCAGTGGCAAGCGGGGACGCGGCTCGATTCATGGTTGTTCCGGATCATGCGCAACCTGTGGATCGACACGGCGCGCGCCCGTCAGCGCGCGGCGAAGGTCGAGGCGCCGCCGGAGGCCGGGCTGAATGTCGGTCACGACCCGCGGGCTGCAACCGACGCGGCGATCGACCTGGGCCGGGTCATGACGGCGATGGAGCGGCTCCCCGCCGAGCAGCGCGAAGTGGTCGCGCTGATCCTGATCGAGGGGTTCGGCTATCGCGAGGCAGCGGAAATGCTCGACGTGCCCATCGGCACCGTGTCGAGCCGCTTGCTGCGCGGGCGCACCGCGCTGATGAAACTGCTCGGCGAGGAGTGAGCCGATGACCGACGAGAAATTTTTTGCGTGGCTCGATGGCGAGCTGTCCGCAGCCGAGGCGGCCGAGGTCGCCGCCGAGGTTGCCGCCGACAGCGAACTTGCCGCGAAGGCCGAACATCATCGCGCGTTCGCGGCGCGGCTGAAGGAAGCGTTCGACCCGGTGATGGCCGCGCCCGCCCTGGCCATCCCGAGCGCGCAGGTCATCGATCTCGCCGCCGCGCGGCAACGTCGCCGCGGCTGGCTTCCGGCGCGCGCACAATGGGCGGCGCTAGCGGCCACGCTGGTACTCGGGCTGCTGACTACGAGCCTGTTCTTCGAGCGAGGGATCCTGACAACGCCGCATGGTGATCAGCCGGTCATGGCCGGGGGTGCGCTTGGTGCGGCGCTCGACACCCAACTTGCGAGCACGCCGGCTGCTGGCTCAGCGATCCGCATCGGCCTGACGTTCCGCGCCAAACAGGGCGCGATGTGCCGCAGCTTCACCCAGCCCGGCTCGTCGGGACTCGCCTGTCACGAGCAGGGCGGCTGGCGTGTCCGCGGGCTGTTCGCGACGGATGGCGCGCCCGACGGGAGTAGCGATTACCGGATGGCGGCCGGCCCGGACCCACGCCTCGCCACTCTGATCGACGAGACCATCGCGGGCGATCCCGTCGACGCTCGCGCCGAAGTCGAAGCGCGCACTAGGCGATGGCGCTGATGAAATGAGCAATCGCAGGGAGGTTCGAATAGCTCTCTGCCTGCATGGAAGTTCGTTGCGTCAAAGGCCAAGGGGATGTGGATGGGCGGGACCATTCCGCTCGCCTATGATGTCGCCGACCGCAAGCTGGTCGTCAACGAGACAGAGGCGCAGGCGATCCTCACCGCGTTCAGCACGAGTGCCGTGCGTGGACCCAAGCTGGTCTCGGGCAGCCTGTTGCAAGGTCTCATCGTCGATCGTCACGGACGGACGATGGGACCAGTCTATACTACGCGCAACGGCCAGCGGTTCCGCTATTATGTTACCCACCCAAGGACGATCAGGGAAGGCGACCCCGCACCCTATCGCCTTGCCGCCGATGCCATTGAGCTAGGCCGACCAGGATGCACTTCTGCTCCGCTAGCCGGCTTGCGGTTCAATCAATGCCGAGACACAGTTTTCGCGGCAAAGAGAAACGGCCGTAGGATTACCGCATGTTAGGCCGGCGCGACTTTCTCAGCCGGAGCATCGACACTTATGCCGTCATTATTTGGCGAGAATGCGCCATTTGGCCTAAGATATATTGAACATAAAGTCCAATGTTATCAGCCACTTAGAAGGTGGTGACCCCTACGAGAATCGAACTCGTGTTTTCGCCGTGAGAGGGCGACGTCCTAACCGCTAGACGAAGGGGCCGTGCGACACGCGCGCCGGGCTGGGGCGCTATGTCCGGTCTTGGCGGATTCGTCAATCAGGCGCGGCGGCGGGCGACCTGAGGGCGGTCCTGTTCGATCAGCCAGGCGCGGATCAGGGCAGCGATGCGGGGGGCCGAGCGACCGTCGCCGAACGGCAGCGCGGGGCGCGCCATCGCCGCCAGCGCGGCACGATCGGCGTGAAGCCGACGAACCTCGCTCAGCACCTTGCCGGTCGTGGTGCCGACGAGGATGGCATTGCCGCAGGCGATCGCTTCGGGTCGCTCGGTCTTGTCGCGCAGCACGAGCAGCGGGACGCCCAGCGCCGGGGCCTCTTCCTGGACGCCGCCCGAATCGCTGAGGACGAGGTCGGCGCGGCGGAGCCGGTCAATCATGGCCGGGTGACTGGTCGGCAGGGACAGGCAAATGCCCGGCTGGCCGGCGAACAGCAGGTGCATGACTTCGGCGACGCGCGGGTTGGGGTGAAGCACCACTTCGATCGCCGCGCAGCCTTCCGCGGCGAGCGTCACCAGCGCGACGGCGAGGGATCCCAGGCCGGGCCCCCAATTTTCGCGACGGTGACAGGTGACGACGATGTTGAGCGCGGCGCCGACGGCGGCCAGCTTGTGCGTCGCCCGGGGCAAGGTTGCGAGCGTCGCGTGCAGCGCGTCGATCCCGGTGTTGCCGGTGACGTGCACGGTGCCGCTGAACCCCTCCCGATGCAGGTTCGCGGCGGCGCCAGGCGTGGGCGCGAACAGCAGGTCGGCGATTTCATCGATGGCGATGCGGTTGCCCTCCTCCGGCCACGGCATGGCGCGGTCGTAGCTGCGCAGCCCGGCCTCGACATGGCCGATCGGCAGGCCGGCCTCATGCGCCGCCATCGCGCCGCCAAGCGCGCTCGACGTGTCCCCCTGTACGATGACGAGGTCGGGCTGCCGCCGGACGAGAACCGACGCGAGCGCGGCGGCGACGAGCGCGGCATGCTCGACCGGATCCTCGATCCCGGCACAGCCGAGTTCCTCGCACGGCAAGCCACCGAGGCCATGGTCGGCCGCGCGCAACCCGGGATGCTGTCCCGTCAGGACGAGATGCGGCGCGACCCCCGCCGCGGCGAGCGCGTGAGCAAGTGGAGCAAGCTTGATAGCTTCTGGACGCGTTCCAACGATTAGTTGGACGAAATAACCGCTCAGCGGTCCCCCTAGTCTTCGGCGAGGGGAGACTGGCTCAGATCGGCGGGTAACGCAAGCTTAGCGGAAATTGTCGGAGTAGGCCTGGAGCTTCAGGGTCGCCGGCGCGGCGGGAACGAGGTGATAGTCGAAGCCCTTGCGCGTCGCGTAGGCGATCGCCTCATCCTTGCTGTCGAACACCAGCCGGACCTGCGTTGGCGTGTCACCCGAGCCCGACCAGCCGGTCAACGGATCGGGGCGCATCGCCTGCTCGCGTTCGAATTCGAGCAGCCAGCGACCGGCCTTGGCCTTGCCCGACTGGGTCGTCTTGCGGTCGTCCTCGATGATGCGCGCGGTGGTCATGGGTGCGCGGTGCCGCAGGGCGCGGCGGGAATCAAGAGCCGCCGCGCGCTTGCGCCCGCTTCGTGCGCAGCGAGGCGACGGCAGCGGTGGGATCGTCGGGCCAGTTGTGGCGCGGATAGCGGCCGCGCATTTCCTTGGCGACCTCGCGCCACGATCCGGCCCAGAAGGCGGGCAGGTCTCGCGTGGTCTGGATGGGGCGGTGCCCGGGGGACGTGAGGGAGAGGATGAGGGGCACGCGGTCGCCGGCGACGGTGGGGTGGGCGGAGAGGCCGTAGAGGGCCTGGGGACGGAGTTCGACGGTTGGGCCGCCGGGGGCGGTGTAGTCGATCGCGTGGAAGGTGCCGGCGGGCGAGGCGAAGGCCGCGGGGGCGATCTTGTCGACCTGGCGTGCCGCGTCCCAGCTGAGGATCATGTCGAGGGCGGCGTGGAGCTGGCCGGGATCGATGGCGTCGAGTCGACGCTTGTTCGCGATGAGCGGGGGGAGCCAGTCGTCGAGGGTGGCGAGCAGGGCTTCGTCGGACAGGTCGGGGATGGCGGGGTCGTGCTGGCGAGCGAAGGCGGCGCGGGCGCGCAGCGCGGTCGCGGATTCGGGCCAGGAAAGGAGAGCGAGGCCGTGTTTGCGGACGGCGTCGAGCAGCGCCGCGGCAATCGCCTCGGCGGGGGGCGAGGGGTCTGGCGCAAAGGACAGGCGAAGCGCGCCGAGGCGGCGGCCGACGGTCGCGCTGATGGCGTTGGTGGCGGGGTCGAAGCGGACATCGGAGAAGCGGGTGATGCGGTCGGCAAAGAGGGCTTCGACGTCGGCTTGGTCGATCGCGGCGGCAGACATGATCCGCGCACCCGCGGCGGCACCGGCCACTTCGGCGACGGCGAGCCATTCGGCGCGGGCAAGCGGCGAGGCGGGGTCGAGACGGAACCCGCGGCCGCCGATCGAGGCGTAATGCTCGCCGGACGGATCGCGGCGGCGCGCGACACGGTCGGGGAAGGCGAGGGCAACGGCGAGGGGGAGCGCCTCTCTCCCGCCACGGGAGCGGGAAGTGGCGCGCTTCGCCCAACCTTCAGCCATTCTTCTTGCGGCGGTTGCGCGGGGGCTGCGGTCGGTTTTCCACCGACGCCACCTGGTCTCGAGGTCGGCATCGTTCCCGCCGAGCCCGCGTTCGGCGAGCAGCGCCGCGACTTCGGCGCCGACGTCGCCATAGCCGCGCGCACTCGTTTCGATCAGCATGTGCGCGAGGCGTGGTTCGAGGGGTAATGCGGCAATCGCCTTGCCGTGCGGGGTCAGTGCGCCCGCCTCGTCGATCGCGCCCAATCGCGACAGGCGGTCGCGTGCCTCGGCCAGGCCCGCCGCGCTTGGTTGGTCGAGGAAGGGGAGCTTCGTCGGGTCGGTCTCGCCCCACGTCAGGCACGTCAGCAGCAGGCTCGACAGGTCAGCATCGACGATCTGTGCCGGGTCGTGAGCGGGGAGGGCGGCGTTGGCGGCTTCCTCCCACAGGCGGATCGCGACGCCGGGTCGCTGGCGGGCGGCGCGACCGGCGCGCTGGGTCGCGGCGGCGCGGCTGGCCCGCTCGGTGACGAGGCGGGTGAGGCCGGCGCCGCGGTCGTAGCGCGGGCGCCGCGCGAGGCCGCTATCGACCACGATCGCGACATCGTCGAGGGTCACGCTGGTCTCGGCGATGGCGCTGGCGAGGACGAGCTTGCGCGTGCCGGGCGCGGGCGCGGCGAGCGCGGCGCGCTGGGCGGCGGGGTCGATCTGGCCGTGGAGGCGGTGGAGGACGATGCCGGGCGCAAGTTCGCCGAGCGCGGTCGCGGTGCGCTCGATTTCGGCGACTCCGGGGAGGAAGGCGAGCAGCGACCCGTCATGCTCGGCCAGTGCGCGGCGGATCGCGGCGGCCATCTGCGGCTCGATCTTCGCGGTCGGATCGCGGCCGATGTGGTTGAGGGTGAGCGGGAAGCTGCGCCCCTCGCTCTCGATCACCGGCGGGTTGCCGAGCAAGCGCCCGAACCGCTCGCCGTCGAGGGTGGCGGACATGGCGAGGATGCGCAGGTCGGGGCGCAGTGCTCCGGCCGCATCGAGCGCGAGGGCGAGCGCGAGGTCGCTGTCGAGGCTGCGCTCATGAACCTCGTCGAACAGCACCGCCGACACGCCGCCGAGCTCTGGGTCGGCCTGAAGCCGGGCGAGGAACACGCCGTGGGTCATCACGATCACCCGGCTCGCCTTGCCGACGCGGGCATCGAGGCGGGTGGCGTAACCGATGGTGGCGCCCGGCTCCTCGCCCAATGCGCGCGCCATATATTCGGCGGCGGCGCGGGCGGCGAGGCGGCGCGGGACAAGCAGCAGGACCTGGCCGCTGCACCACGGCTCGGTGAGCAGCGCGGGGGCGACGCGCGTGGTCTTGCCCGCGCCAGGCGGAGCGATGAGGAGCGCCCGCGGGCCGTCGCGCAACGTAGCGAGCAGGTCGGGCAGGACCGAGTCGATCGGGAGCTGATGGTCGCTCATCGCCGGCCAACATGGACAACATGGACACTAGCTACAGTTATTATTCTGCCGGGGGGGTGCATCTCGCAGAGGTTGGGCAAGGCCGGGGCGCGAGGGTGCGGCATGATCGCGCTGTGACAGATCGCGGCGCTGTAGGACAGCGGCGTCGTCGGGCCTTAGTAAGCGCGGGCTACCGCGAATTCGACCGCTTCAACCATCGCCGCTTTCGCGCGGCTGGGGGCGAAGGGGGCGAGGGCGTCGGTTGCGCGGCGGCCGTAGTAGCGGGCGCGCTCCAATGTGTCGGCGATCGCGCCGCTGCTCCGCAACAGGGTGACGGCGTGGGCGAGATCGTCGTCGGCGACGCGGTCGCCGGATACGGCGGCCTGCCAGAAGGCGCGGTCGTCGGCGGACCCGCGGGCGTAAGCTAGAATCAGGGGGAGGGTCATCTTGCCCTCGCGGAAATCGTCGCCGAGGCCCTTGCCCATGGTTGCTTCGTCGCTGGTGTAGTCGATCGCGTCGTCGACCAGCTGGAAGGCGATGCCGAGGTAGCGGCCATAGGCGTCGAGCGCGTCCTCGGCGGTTTCACCCGCTTCGGCGACGACCGGGGCGATACGGCAGGCGGCGGCAAACAGCGCGGCGGTCTTGGCCATGATGATCGCGAGATACTGGTCTTCGCCGGTGTCGAGGCGGCGCTGGGCGGTGAGCTGGTCGACTTCGCCCTCGGCGATCACGGCCGAAGCGTGGCTGAGAATCTTGAGCACTTTCAGGCTGCCGTCCTCGACCATCAATTCGAACGCGCGGCTGAACAGGAAATCGCCGACCAGCACGCTGGCGGGGTTGCCCCAGATGAGGTTGGCGGTGCGCTTGCCGCGGCGCATGGCGGAGAGGTCGACGACATCGTCGTGGAGCAGGGTCGCGGTGTGGATGAACTCGACCGCGGCGGCGAGCTTGTGGTGGCGCGTGCCGGGGTAATCGAGGAGCGCGGCGCTGGCGAGGGTCAGCATCGGCCGCATCCGCTTGCCGCCGCCGGCGATGAGGTGGCCGGCAAGCTCGGGGATCAGGGCGACCTTCGACTGCATGCGGTCGAGGATGACCGCGTTGACCGCGTGCATCGGCTCGGCGGTGAGGGCGAGCAGCGGGGCGAGGCTGGGCGCACGTCGGTCGGCAAGGGTCGAGACGGTGGCGGTCACGCTGCGCAATTAGGAGGGCGCAGCGGGGAGGGCAAGGTCGTTGGTCAAAGAGCCGCCTTCCCGCTTTTGCGGAAACGACGGCGGCGCTCGTCGAATGGCCAATTGAAAGCAGGCCCGGCGCGGCTTACCTATCGCTTCCTTAGGCCATTCAGGGGTTTCACATGACTGCACTTCGCCGCTTCGGTCTTCTCGCTCCCCTCGCCGCGCTCAGCCTGTCGGGCTGTGGGCTCAATTCGATCCCGACCGCGGAGGAGAATGTCAACGCCAAGTGGGGTCAGGTGCAGAGCGAGTATCAGCGCCGGTCCGACCTCATCCCGAACCTCGTTTCGACGGTAAAGGGCTACGCCAAGCAGGAATCGACCGTGTTGATCGAGGTGACGCAGGCGCGTGCCGCCGCGGGATCGATCAAGCTCAGCGCCGACGATCTTAGCGACCCGGCCAAGGTCAAGGCGTTCAACGACGCTCAAAACCGGGTTTCGGCGGCGATCATCCCGCTGCAGCGATTGCAGGAGGCCTATCCCGACCTCAAGTCGAATGCCAACTTCCTGACCCTGCAGAGCCAGATCGAAGGGACCGAGAATTCGATTCTCGTCAGCCGCAAGGATTACAACGAGGCGGTGCAGGCGTATAACACGCGCATTCGGACCTTCCCCGACGCGATCGGCGCGAAGATCTTTTACGGCGCCAAGCCCAAGTCGATGTTCGAGGCCTCGTCTGGCTCGCAGGCCGCGCCCAAGGTCGATTTCGGCAATAACGGCTAGGGCGGATGATCCGCTTCCTCGCGGCGCTGTGGCTGGCGCTCGTCGCTGCGCCACTCGCCGCCCAAACCTTCCCCCCGCTGACCGGGCGCGTGGTCGATAACGCGCATCTGCTGAGCGTGCCGCAAACAATGGACATTACGTCGAAACTCGCCGCGCTCGAGGCAGGGAGCGGGCGGCAATTGGTGGTGGTAACGGTGCCGAGCCTCGAGGGGCGTCCGATCGAAGATTACGGCTATCGGCTGGGGCGGACCTGGGCGATCGGGCAGAAGGGCAAGGACGACGGGGTGATCCTGCTCGTCGCGCCCGCCGAGCGCAAAGTGCGGATCGAGACGGGCTATGGCGCGCGGGTGTTCGTCACCGACGCGGTGTCGAGCGTGATCATCCGCGAGGCGATCCTGCCCAAATTCAAGGCGGGCGACATGGGCGGCGGGGTGGTCGCGGGGACCGACCAGCTGGTCCAGTTCATGTCGCTTCCGGCAGCCGAGATGCAGAAGCGCGCGGCGGCAATCGGCGAACGGGAGAAGAGCCGCGCAAGCGCGGGGCCGGGCCTCGTGCCGATCATCTTCTGGATCATCATCATCCTGTTCGTGGTCATGCCGCTGGTGCGCCGCGCGGGCGGCAAGCGCTTTGGTAGTGGCGGCGTGGCGCCCGTGATCCTGTGGGGTCCGGGGCTGGGCGGCGGCGGCGGCGGGTCGAGCTGGGGCGGTGGTGGCGGCTGGGGCGGCGGCGGTGGCGGCGGCTTCTCGGGCGGTGGCGGATCGTTCGGCGGCGGCGGATCGTCGGGGGGATGGTGATGCTCAAGCTAAGCGAAGCGGACCGCGCAATGATCGGCGCGGCGATTACCGCGGCCGAGATGAAGAGCGACGGCGAGGTCGTCGCGGCGGCGACCCCGTCAAGCGACGCCTATCATGATGTCGCGCTGCACTGGGCGGTGGCGCTGCTGATCGCGGTGCTGGCGTGGTTCGCGGCGTTTCCGGGGACGCTCGACCGGGTCGACGCATTTCTTTTCGGTGGCTGGCGCGCGGCTCCGGGGCCGCGCGAGCTGCTGACCTTGCTGATGGTGCTGGCGGTACTCAATTTCACCGTGGTGCTGCTCGTGCTGCGCATCCCGGCGTTGCGGATGGCGCTGACCCCGGCCTCGACCAAGCAGCGGCGGGTGCGACGGCGCGCGATCATGGTGTTCAAGGCGGGGGCCGAGCGGCGGACGATCGGGCGGACCGGGATATTAATCTACCTGTCGCTGGCCGAACACCGCGCTGAAATTGTCGCCGACGAGGCGCTGCACAAGGTTACGAACGAAGATCTGTGGGGCGAGGCGATGGCGGCGCTGGTCGCGGAACTGCGCGCGGGTCGCCCGGCCGAGGGGCTGGTCGCCGCGATCGGGATCATCGGCGAGGTGCTCGCTACGCATTTCCCCAAGACCAACGCCGACACCAACGAGATTCCGGACCGGCTGGTTGAACTGTGAGCTTGCCCGACGACGCTCCCGAACACTGGGATGCGCCGCTCGAGACGATGTGGGAGGGGCGGTTCGTTACCGCCCAGCGGCGCGGGCGGTGGGAATTCGCCGGGCGATCACGCGGGATTCGCGCGGCGGTGATCCTCGCCGAGGTCGACGGGTCGGTGATCCTGGTCGAGCAATATCGCGTGCCGCTCGGCGGCAAGTGCCTCGAACTTCCCGCCGGGCTGATCGGTGACGACAACGGGGGCGAGACGGTGGAAGCGGCGGCGATCCGCGAGCTTGAGGAAGAGACTGGCTTCCGCGCCGAGCGAGTCGAATTGCTCGGCGAATATTATTCGTCGCCGGGGATGCTGTCGGAGAGCTTCACCCTCGTTCGCGCCCACGGGCTGACCAAGGTCGGCGAGGGTGGGGGCACCAAGGAGGAGGGGATCACCGTTCGCCTCGTCCCGCGCGGGGATCTGCCTCGGTTTATCGCCGAGCGACGCGCGGCGGGTCTGGCGATGGACGTCAAGCTGCTGGCATTGCTCGGCTTTTAGAGGCGGGCGCGCTCGGCCTGGGTCCAGGCGAGGTCGGCCAGTGCTTCGAGTTTGGCAACAGTCTCCAGCGCGTGCTCCGACGAGGCGTTGCCGCGCGCCAACCGGCCCTTGATGCCGTGGATGATCGCGGCGAGGCGGAACATCACGAACACCATGAGGTAGTCAAGGTCGGGGAGATGGTCGCGTCCGGTGCGGCGGCAATAGGTGGCGAGATAGTCCTCCTCGGACGGGATGCCGAGCGCGCCGAGGTCAACCCCGGCGATGCCAGTGAACAGCTCGGCAGGCATGCGATACACCATCAGATGATAGACGAAGTCGGCTACTGGATCGCCGAGCGTCGAGAGCTCCCAGTCGAGCACGGCGAGGACGCGCGGTTCGGCGGGGGCGAAGATCATGTTGTCGCAGCGATAGTCGCCATGAACGACGCGGACCTCGCCGCGGTCGGGGGGAAGGTTGGCGTGGAGCCATTCGACCAGCCGGTCCATCGCCGGCACCCGCCCGGCCTCGGCATCGCTCTCGTATTGCTTCGACCAGCGCGCCACCTGCCGCTCGACGAAGCCACCGGGGCGGCCATAGTCGCCAAGGCCGATCGCCGCCGGATCGAGGCTGTGAAGCTGGGCGATGGTGGCGTTCATCGCGTCGAAATGCGCCGCGCGGTCGGCGTTCGACAGTCCGGGGAAGGTCGCGTCCCAGATGATCCGGCCCTCGACCATGTCCATCACGAAGAAGGGGGTGCCGAGCACGGCCTCGTCGTCGCACAGGCCGTGGACGTGGGGGACGGGAAAGCCCGTCGCGCCGAGCGCCGACATCACGCGCGCCTCGCGTTCGACCGCGTGCGCGCCGGGGAGCAATTTGCCCGGCGGCTTGCGGCGCAGGACGTAGGATCGGTTGGGCGTATCGAGGCGATAGGTCGGGTTCGACTGGCCACCGGCGAACTGGCTGACGCTTAGCGGTCCGGCGAATTCGGGGACACTGGTTTTCATCCATGTGGCCAGCGCCGCCTCGTCGAAGCGCAATCGTTCGGCGACCTCACGCGTGCCGCTATTGGCTTTGGTCCTGTCCATTGCGCTGTCTTTAGACAGTGCCATGATGGACGCAAGACGGACCCGGGCGGCGTCCTCGGCGTTGATCGCGCATGGCCCGTATTCTCCATCTCTCCGACCTCCACTTCGGCGCGCATGATCCCAAGCTGGTCGAAGCGGTCGCGTGCCGTGTCGATGAGGAGCATCCGGACCTCGTCGTCATCAGCGGGGACTTCACCCAGCGCGCGCGGACCGAGCAATTCAGGGACGCGGGCCGGTTCCTGACCCGGCTGCGCGAGGCGGGGCATGAGGTGCTCGCGGTGCCGGGCAACCACGACATCCCGCTTTACAACGTATTGCGGCGGTTCCTGTCGCCACTGACGCGTTATCGCAAATATATCGACGACACGCTGTGCCCGTTTCACGATCTGCCCGGCGCGTCGATCCTCGGGATCAACACTGCGCGCTCGGCGACGTTCAAGGACGGCAGCATCAGCCACGAGCAGATCCGCTTCATCCGCGACACGTTCGCGAAGACCGACCCGGACAATGTCCGCATCCTCGTCACGCACCACCCGTTATTCGCGCTTCCGGTCGGCGATGGCGGCGAGCACGGCGTGCCGGTCCACCACCAGCAGGACGCGCTCGCCGCGATCGCCGAGGCTGGGGTCGACCTCCTCCTCGCAGGGCACAATCACCTCGCTTCGACCCACGCCAGCAGCCTGGTCCACGGCGCGGGTCGGGCGCTAATTGTGCAGGCCGGCACCGCGACCTCGACCCGGGTGCGCGGCGAGGGGCAGAGCTTCAACCACATCGAGGTCGAGGCCAATCATGTCAAAGTGACGATCGAGACGTGGCAGGACGACCGTTTCGCGCGCGGCGACAGCCAGTGCTTCGACCGCAATGGCGAACATTGGGACCTCGACGGTGGCGAGCCGGTCAACGAGGTTATCGAAGGGGTCACGCAATAAGTCCGCTTGTGCTGTCGTCATCCCGCTGCAAGGGAAGCAGACATGCAACAGGATATCGCAGACGCAGAGGCAGGCGCCCTCGCCTTCGAGACTGCCGCGCTACCCCAATTCGACCTTGGCGAATTCGTCCGCCGCGTGCTGGCGGAGGATCTTGGATCGGGCGGCGACGTCACCAGCCGCGCGACCATCGCGGCCGATGCGCGCTTCGTGGCTGAGATGACGTGCCGCGAGCCGATCACGGTTGCCGGGCTCGACATCGCGGTTGCCTTCTTCCGCGCGCTCGATCGCGAGGTGCGGGTGACGCGCGAAGTGAAGGACGCTGACTCGGTCGCGGCGGGGACCGTGCTGCTGCGGCTCGATGGCAATGCCCGGGCGATGCTTGCGGCCGAGCGGTCGGCGCTCAACACGCTCCAGCATCTGTCGGGCATTGCGACGCTCACCGCGCGCTACATCACGGCGATTGGTGACGGAAAGGCGAAGTTGCTGGACACGCGCAAGACGGTGCCGGGGCTTCGACTGCTTGAAAAATATGGCGCGCGCATGGGAGGCGCCGAGAACCACCGGATGCGGATGGACGACGGGCTGTTGATCAAGGACAATCATGTTGCGGTCGCCGGCGGGGTGGGCGCGGCGGTCAAGCTGGCCAAGGCGGCGACGACCGGCCTGCCGGTCCAGGTTGAGGTCGACCGGATCGACCAGATCGAGGAAGCGCTGGCCGCCGGAGCCGACCGGTTGCTGCTGGACAATATGACGGCCGACACGCTGCGCGCGGCGGTGGGAATCGTCGCGGGCCGCGTGCCGTGCGAAGCGTCGGGCGGGGTCAATCTGGACACCATTGCGGGCATCGCCGCGAGCGGGGTCGATTATGTCTCGGTCGGGCGGATCACCCAGTCGGCGCCGGCGGTCGACATCGGGCTCGACTACGCGCTTCAGTAGGAGCGCGGTTCGCCCGGCGATTACAACCTCCGCTGAATGGGCAATTCAGAATGAGGCCATCGGCGGACGCTCATACCCTCTTCAACGGCCGCAGTATGGTCACAAGTTGAAGGAGTAGACGATGTTCAAGAAATCGATCCTCGCCCTGTCGGCGCTGACGATGGTCGCAATGCCGGCGGTCGCCGAAGCGCGTCATCGCGACGGCTATAACGGTTACAGCCAGGGGTATAACCAGGGCTATTACCCGCAGCAGAACTATGGCTACAGCAACGGCTATTATCCGCAGCAGAGCTATGGCTACAACAACGGTTATTACCCGCAGCAGGGCTATGGCTATAACAACAACAGCTATTCCGGCCGCAGCTATGGCTATCGCAACCACCGCTGCAGCGGCACCACCGGCACGATCGTCGGTGCGGGTGCTGGCGCGCTGATTGGCCGCGAAGTGGGCCGCAGCCGCGACTATTATGGCAACCGCAGCAGCGGGACGACCGGCACGATCGTCGGCGCCGCCATCGGCGCACTGCTCGGACGCCAAGTCGGCAAGTCAACCTGCTAAGCTTAAGTAACCAGCGACAAGAGGGGCCGGGCGGCGACGTCCGGCCCCTTTTTTTGCGGGCGAATCGCGCCGCATCGCCTATAAGGGTCGCCTGTTACGGGAGAATAGCGTGTTCAAGGGCCTCCAGCCGATCCTCTATGGCGGGCGTGAAGTGTGGCCGCTGATCGAAGGCGGCAAGGGCGTAAGTGCTACCAATCACGCCAGTTCGGGCGCGTGGGCGGCGGCGGGCGGCATCGGCACGGTCAGTGCGGTTAATGCCGACAGCTATGATCCCGATGGACGGATCGTGCCCCAAGTCTATAAGTCACTGACTCGCCGCGAGCGGCATGAGGAGCTTATCCAGTATGCCATCGACGGTGCGGTGGCGCAGGTACAGCGCGCCTATGACATCGCGGGCGGCAAAGGTGCGATCAACATCAACGTGCTGTGGGAGATGGGCGGCGCCCAGCGAATCCTTGAAGGCGTGCTGGAACGCACCAAGGGGCTCGTCACCGGGGTCACCTGCGGCGCCGGAATGCCCTACAAGCTGAGCGAAATCGCAGCGTCGCACGGCGTTTCCTATTTGCCGATCATCTCGTCCGCCCGCGCCTTTCGCGCGCTGTGGAAGCGGGCTTATTCGAAGGCGGCCGAATGGCTGTCGGCTGTGGTTTACGAGGATCCGTGGCTGGCCGGCGGGCACAATGGCCTGTCGAACGCCGAGGATCCGCGGAAACCGCAGGACCCCTATCCGCGCGTCGCCGAGCTTCGCGCGACGATGCGCGAGGGCGGCATTTCGGACGACGTACCGATCGTCATGGCGGGCGGCGTGTGGCGGCTCGACGAGTGGGCCAACTGGATCGACAATCCCGAGCTTGGCACGATCGCCTTCCAGTTCGGCACGCGGCCGTTGCTGACCCAGGAAAGCCCGATTCCGCCCGGCTGGAAGGCACGGCTGATGACGCTAGAGGAGGGCGATATCCTGCTCCATCGCTTCTCGCCGACCGGCTTTTATTCCTCGGCGGTGCGCAATCCGTTTCTTCGCAACCTCGAAGCGTGCAGCGAGCGGCAGATCGCCTACACGCCGGTCGAGGTCGGCGATCATGCCTTCCAGCTCGACGTCGGCATCGGCACCAAGAAGAATTACTGGGTGACCAGGGGCGACCTCCAGCACGCGCGCGAATGGTTTGGCGCGGGCTATACAGAGGCGCTCAAGACGCCCGACGACACGCTGGTGTTCGTCACCCCCGCCGAGATGAAGACGATCCGCAAGGACCAGGCCGACTGCATGGGCTGTTTGTCGCAATGCGCATTTTCGTCGTGGTCCGACAATGAGAAGAATTCGACCGGGCGGCTGGCCGATCCGCGCTCGTTCTGCATTCAGAAGACGCTGCAGGACATCGCGCATGGCGGGCCGATCGAGGAGAACCTCATGTTTGCCGGGCATTCGGCGTTTCGTTTCAAGACCGATCCGTTTTACTCGAACGGGTTCGTGCCGACGGTGAAGCAGTTGTTCGACCGGATTTTGACGGGGGCGTGATGCGCTGGTTCGCCGCTGGTGTGATGCTCGTCGCGGTCGCGTCAGCAGCGTCGGCCGAGGACAAGAAGCCGCCTTACTGGGCTTCGATCGCGAGCGGCCAGGCGATGATGCGCACCGGGCCGGGTCGCAACTATCCCGGCACCTGGCTCTACCAGCGCCGCGACCTGCCGATCCGCGTGGTGCAGGTCTACAACCACTGGCGCAAGATCGAGGATCCCGACGGCCAGCAGGGCTGGATGCTGGTGACGATGCTGAGTGACAAGCGCAGCGCGATCGTCCGTCCGGGCGCCCGGCGCGACCTTCACAATCGACCGGATGGCACCAGCCACGTCGCCTACAAGGCCGAACCGGGCGTCGTCGGCAGCATCGCGAAATGCCGCGACGGCTGGTGCCGGATAACCATCGCCAAGCGCGAAGGCTTTGTCCGGATCAGCGATCTGTGGGGCCTGAGCGACGGCGAGAGCGTGGACTAGGGAGCGCGGACTAGTGAGCGCGGCGCCCGTCCTGAGCGCCGCACTCCCAAGTGGCTACATCTTCGGCGGTGTGTATTTCACCCGCTTGACCGACAGCTTCCTGCCTTTGTCGCTCGTCGTGTTCATGATCGCGCCGATCGCCACCGGCTTGGTGGTCCAGCAGATTTCCCCCTCCTTGGTCATCGCGCTGGTAAAGCAGGCTTTGCCGTTCTTCATCACCGCCGTGCCATGGTCGATATGTTTGGCGCCGGAATGGACGACGAAGTTTCCGTCGGGACCGATCGACTCTTCCATTAGCTTGCCCTTTTCGCGATAGGTCCAGCTTGTCGAGTTGATTTGGAAGGCAGCGTGGTGCGCCGTCTCGTGCATGGCGAGGCCCGCCGTTGCGCCGCCGACGACTAATGCCGTTGCTGCAAGTGCCAGTATAATTCGCATAGCAACTCTCCTTCTTTCTGTAGAGCCAACCCTATATCAGCGACGCGGTTGGTTGTTAATGCAGCGTTAGACTGGCTCTGCCGCGCCGTTTGCGCTGCCATTGATTCCGACCGAAGCTTCGCCCGGCGCTAGTTGCAGCGGGGAATGGGACTTCCCACATGCCGTTCAACGAGAAGCGGGAGTTTCAGTTGGAAAGTTGGCACGGCACGACCATCCTTGGCGTGCGCAAGGACGGGCGGACGGTGATCGCCGGCGACGGGCAGGTCAGTCTCGGCAATACGGTGATCAAGCCCAATGCGAAGAAGGTTCGCCGGCTCGGGGCGGAAGGAAAGGTGATCGCCGGGTTCGCTGGGGCGACGGCGGACGCGTTCACCTTGTTCGAGCGGCTCGAGAAGAAGCTCGAGGCGTCGAACGGCAAGCTGATGCGCGCCGCGGTCGAGCTCGCCAAGGACTGGCGCACCGACAAATACTTACGCAACCTTGAGGCGATGATGATCGTCGCCGATGCCGAGGCGATGCTGATCCTGACCGGCAATGGCGATGTGCTCGAGCCCGAGGCGAACGACACCACCGCGATCGCGGCGATCGGATCGGGCGGGAATTATGCGCTCGCCGCCGCCCGCGCGCTGATTGATTATGAGCCCGACCCCGAGAAGCTCGCCCGCCGCGCGATGGCCATCGCCGCCGAGGTGTGCGTCTTCACCAACGACCGCGTGACGGTGGAGACGGTCGGTTGAACGACGATCTCACCCCCAAGGCGATCGTCAAGGCACTGGACGAGCATATCGTCGGCCAGCATGACGCCAAGCGCGCGGTCGCGGTAGCGCTGCGCAATCGGTGGCGGCGACAGCGGCTGTCGCCTGAGCTTCGCGAGGAAGTAACACCGAAGAATATATTGATGATCGGGCCGACCGGCTGCGGCAAGACCGAGATCGCGCGGCGGCTGGCGAAGCTGGCGGACGCGCCGTTCGTCAAGGTCGAGGCGACCAAGTTCACCGAGGTCGGCTATGTCGGCCGCGACGTCGAGCAGATCGCGCGCGACCTGGTCGAGGAGGCGGTGCGGCTCGAGCGGGAGCGGCGGCGGGGCAAGGTTCGCGCGGCGGCCGAGACGGCGGCGATGGACCGGCTGCTCGATGCGCTGACCGGCAAGGGGTCGTCGGAGGCCACCCGCGCCTCCTTCCGCCAGCGCTTCGCCGAGGGCAGCCTGGCCTCCAGCGAGGTCGAGATCGATGTCACCGAGGCGCCCCAGTTGCCGTTCGAAATGCCCGGCGCGCAGATGATCAACCTGAGCGAAATGATGGGCAAGGCATTCGGCCAGGGACAGCAGAAGCGGCGCAAGCTGAAGGTGCCCGAGGCTTATGCCAAGCTGCTCGAGGAGGAGGCCGACAAAAGGGTCGACCCCGACGACCTCAATCGCGCGGCGCTGGCCGACGCCGAGGCCAATGGCATCGTCTTTCTCGACGAGATCGACAAGATCGCGGTGTCGGACGTGCGCGGCGGTTCGGTCAGCCGCGAAGGCGTGCAGCGCGACTTGCTGCCGCTGATCGAGGGGACGACAGTCGCGACCAAATATGGGCCGATCAAGACCGACCACATCTTGTTCATCGCGTCGGGCGCGTTCCATGTCGCCAAGCCGTCGGACCTGCTCCCCGAACTGCAGGGCCGCCTGCCGATCCGGGTCGAACTGAAGGCGCTGACAGAGGAGGATTTCGTCCGCATTCTGTCGTCGACTCGGGCGAGCCTGACCGAGCAATATGTCGCGCTGCTCGCCACCGAGCAGGTGTCGGTCAGTTTCACCGCGGACGGCATCGCCGCGGTCGCGAAGATCGCCGCCGAGGTCAACGGCGCGCTTGAGAATATCGGCGCCCGCCGGCTGCAGACGGTGATGGAGAAACTGCTCGAGGAGATCAGTTTTGAAGCCGAGGATCGCGCTGGCGAAACGCTCAGTGTCGACGCCGCCTTCGTCGACCAGCAGCTTGCCGGGATCGCGCGCGACACCGACCTAAGCCGCTACGTGCTGTGAACGACCGCGTCGTTCGCCTCGGGTAGTGCCCGCCCGAGCGGTCGCGCAAGGAGCAGGAATACTACTCCGGCGCCGGCGACGATCGCGGCATGGATTAGCCAGAAGCTCGTCGCCGGGATCGTCTCGTACAGCCCGCCGAGCCGCCCGCTGATCAGGCTGGCCACCGCGACCGACAGGTAATTGACCCCGGTCATCAGCCCGCGGGCGCCGGCTGGCGCGCGGGTCTGGATCAACGCGTTCGTCACCGGCGAAAAGAAGATCCAGCCGATATTCGAGAGGAAGTGAAAGGCGATCGGGATCGCCAGCGGCGCGCGCGCGCTGCTTCCGGGGGCGTGCGAAGCGAAGACCAGCAACAACAAGGATGCGCCGAAGAGTATCGCGCCGATGCCAAGCTTGACGAGTAGGTCGGGCTCGCGTCCACGGGCCGCCTGGCGTCGCCAGAAGACGAGCAGCAGCGGCATGCACAGGAAGGGCGCGAGCCCGTCGAGTGACTGGAGCCACGGCACCGGCACCTGGAACCCCACGACCTGAAGATCGATATGGTCTCGCACCCACAGGTTGTAGGTGTTCCAGATCTGGGTTTGCGCGATCCAGAAACACACGATCAGGGGCATGACTGCGAACAATAGCGCCAGCCGCCGCCGCTCGTCGCCGGTGAGGCGCCCGCGTGCTGCGCGTACCATGCGCGGTTCGTCGGCGAGGTCGCGCTGCCCGACAAGGTAGACGATCAGTCCGATCAGCATGCCGAAACCTGCAAAGCCGAACCCGATGTGCCAGCCGTAAAAGGCGGCGAGCGCTCCGGTGATCAGCGGCGCGAGGAAAGCGCCAAGGTTGACCGCCATGCCATACCACTGGAATGCGTCGCCCTGTCGCCGGTCGCCCGACGGGTAGAGCGCTTTGACCTGCGGCATCAGATTGGCGCGGAGCAGGCCGGCACCGAGCGAGATCAGGACCATTCCGATCAGGAACGACCAGTCGAACGCCAGGCTGAAGTGTCCGATCGTCATCAATAGCGCTCCGGCCGACACGGTGACCCGGCGACTGAGCCAGCGATCGCCGATCGCGCCGCCGATGAGCGGTGTCGCGTAGACCATCGCGGTGTAGATGCCGAATGTCTGCGTCGCGAATGCCTGCAACGAGAGCGGTCCGGTGACCGCCTCGACCGCGCTGCGGAACGGCCCGATGCCGGCGACGCGGTCGATGTGACCGGGCAGGAACAGCTCGC
Organism: Sphingomonas sp.; assembly: GCF_025362505.1. Lineage (GTDB taxonomy): Bacteria > Pseudomonadota > Alphaproteobacteria > Sphingomonadales > Sphingomonadaceae > Sphingomicrobium. Next base: position 33,025 of record NZ_JANYGG010000065.1, read on the forward strand.
TGACGAGATAGAGGGTGAGGATCGCCTGCATCCCGTGGAAGCTGATGCGGTCCCACAGCTCGGTCCCGGCGAGCACCCACAGCCCGCGCGGGTGGCCGAACGCCTGTCGCGGAGTGGCCACGGTCTGCACGGCGGCCAGATTCATCCTGATTTCCCCCTACGTTGGCGCAGGCTGGCACGGAATTCGTCACGAGGGAAGCGCAGGCTAGCTGGCCCGTCGATAGCGCCACTCGAGCCCTTGGGAAAACGGGCTCCACAGGCTTGTCCTGACCCCGGCAAGGCGGAGCCGGTCGGCCGCCCAGATGTTGCACGTGTTGAGCAGGCTCGCCCGACCGGCCCCGCGGTAGAAGGTGTCGTCGGGGCCATAGCCGGGGTGGTCGATGCGCCGCGGCTTGCCGTCGGGGTCGAGCGCGAAGCTGGCCCGGATGCCCGCCCACAGGCGGCGATACTCCTCGGGCCGCAGGCGAATTGCGCGCGCGTGCCACTGCGGATCGCCGACCCACTCGACGTGCATCACCCGCTCACCGCCGGCCGCTGCCGCCCACAGCGTTCGCGCCCTGATGTCGCGCCAGCGCGGCGTATCGAGGTAGACCCGCCGCTCGCCCATCCCGAACGCGATCCATTGCGCGCGCCGGTCGGGACCGGCGAAGTCGCGGCGCGGGAGGAGCGGGCGCCAGTCGAGCCCCTGCGCATCGGCCGGGAGGATGAGGTCGGTGTGGACGCCGTTCGAGACGAGATAGACGGCCTGTCCTCCCGAGGGCTCGCGCCAGCTCGCGTTGACCGGGACCAGCGAGCCGATGAGCGCCGCCAGCGCGTAGAGCAGCGGCACCGACAACAGGGCGAGGCCCAGGCGGCGCGCGAGGCGCGGGAGCCCGGGACGGGAGCGGCGACTACGGCGGCGGATCATTTTGCCGGTTTACAGATTTCCCGCGTCGATGCGCCGGTGACTTTGCGATTTTCTTCGCATTCTCGATAAACTTGCCGAAAATTTGTCTAATATTCATCTTGATATTTGGCACTGCCGAGCATTTCCGCTATAATTGACAGGAAAGGTGAGCGGCGATGCAACGCGTTCGCTCGATCGAGGTGGCTCGGCTTCACATCATCCTGTGTTTTGCGTTCGACCATCATGCCGCGGCTACCGACATCGACAGCTACAGGGGGGCGTTGATCGATTGCCCCGACGTCTGCCATGCGGTCGAAACCTCCGGAACTTTCGACTTCTTCGTCGAATTCGATCTCCCCGATCTCCAGTCCTATAACGACTGGCTCAAGGTGCTGGTCGAGCCGCTGCCGTCGTTCGTGACGCGGTATGAAGCCTGCTTCGTCGTCCGCCGCTTCGGGCGGTCGGCCGATGCCCTTGACGGCGACCTGTGGCTTCCCTCGCGCGACGGTTTGCGACGGGTCGAACGCAACCATGTCGACATGGTGCAGGCCGAAGGCGACTATGTCCGCATCCACTCCGGCGCCCAGAGCTGGTTGCTTCATACGACCATGGCCGCGATGGTAACGCGACTCGACGCGGACGAATTCATCCGCATTCACCGGTCAACGATCGTCCGCCGGTCGTTCATCGCGCTGCTGATCCACCGCGAGGGTCGATGGTTCGCCGAAATGATCGACGGATCGACCCGGCGCATCGCCAAATCGCAGGCCCCGGCCACGTTGCGCGGGATGAAGGCCGATCCGTCAAGTCCGAAAGCCGTTTCGCCGAAGGACGACCGCGCCACAGATTCCGCCGGACGATCTGCCGAAAGCCATTTGGCGCTGGGCCCAAGGACGAAGGATACCGCCTCCGCCCCATGACCGTGAGGCCACCAAGGAGGGTATTATGTCGATCCTGTTCCGATCAATCGCTGCGCTCGCCATCGGCGCGTCGGCGTTCCCCGCCGCCCCAACCCAAGCCCGCACCGCACCGGTCGTGGTCACGGCGCCGCACAGCGACTTGCCGACGCGCCGCGTCAGCTATGCCGACCTCAATCTCGCCGCGCTCGACGGGCAGCGCGTGCTGCACACACGGCTCGACTCGGCGGTCAACGGAGTGTGCACCGACGGCGGATTTCCGGCGACCGAACTGGGCTTTGTCGAATGCCGCCTGCACGCCTGGTCGGGGGTTCGCCCGCAGGTCGCCAACGCGATCCAGCGCGCCACGGAGATTGCGACCACCGGACACAGCGCGCTGCCCGTGGTAGCGATCGCCATCATCGCCCACTAGGGTCGCGACAATCGGGGCGCGGACCCCGGGGACGGCTGTCCACCGCGGCGGTCGTCCCTTGCGCGCCACCCGCTCGGACCAAGTCAGAGCTAGCTTAGAGAGGGGGTCGTTGCCGGCCGGCTGCTCGCGGTTAGCAAACCTTCGCTGCAGTATCTTTGCCCGCAATCATCCCCCGGATGATCGCTTTGTTGCGGAATGATGGTCGGGGCGACAGGATTCGAACCTGCGACCCCCACACCCCCAGTGTGATGCGCTACCAGGCTGCGCTACGCCCCGACCGGACCCGCCTTGGCGGCGGGAGAGGGGCCGTCTAGTCGCCGGGGACCCCCAAGGCAAGGCGGCATTGCCTGTGCTCGGCTTGCTTGGCCCGCGCCGTCCGTGATAGGCGCGCCGCTTCCTATCAGCGAGCGGTCGTCCCGGCCCCGCTAGGCGACACGAAAGACTTTCCGCCCATGAGCATCGCCTCCCTCCTCGCCACGTCTCAGGCGGCCAGCGTCGCCGCTCCGTCCGCTGCCGGCACCGGAACCGATTTCTTCCTGCAGATGGTTCCGCTGCTGCTGGTCTTCGTGATCTTCTATGTCCTGATGATCCGCCCGCAGCAGGCGCGCGCGAAGCAACACCAGGCAACATTGGCCGCGGTCAAGAAGGGCGATGAAGTGATTACCGGCGGCGGCATCCGTGGCCGCGTCACCAAGGTCAGTGACGGTGAGGTCGAGGTCGAGATCGCGACCGGGATCAAGGTCCGCGCCGTCACCTCCACGCTCAATTCGGTCGTCACCCGCGACACCAAACCGGCCAACGACTGATGCTCGACTTCTCGCGCTGGAAGGTGGCGGGGGTCAGCTTGCTGATCCTGTTCGGCATCCTGTTCGCCATCCCCAGCCTGTTCCCGAAGGAGCAGGCGGCGGCGTGGCCGAAGTTCGTGCCGCACAGCCGCATCAACCTCGGCCTCGACCTCGCCGGCGGATCGCACCTCCTGCTCGAGGCGGACAGCGCGGACGCCGCCAAGCAGCGCGTCGCGGCGATGGAGGATAATGTCGCGAGCGAGCTTCGCCGCGGCGATACGCCGATCGACATCGGCGACATTTCGACCAGCGGCGGGGTGCTGTCGTTCATGGTCCGCAACCCGGCGCAGGTCGATCCGGCGGTCGAGAAGTTGCGCCAATTGACCAAGCCGGTCGGGCTGACCGGTGCGCGCGACTGGGATGTCGCCGTGATAGACCAGTCACGCATCGTACTCACCCCGACGACAGACGGGCAGGTCCGCGCGCTGAAGGACGCGATGTCGGTTGCGCGTGACGTCGTCCGCCGCCGCATCGATCCGCAGGGCACGCGCGAAATCACCGTCGTCACGCAGGGCGACAACCGCATCCTGGTCCAGGTTCCCGGCGTCGAGAATCCCGCTGCGCTCAAGGCGCTGATCGGCCAGACCGCACGGCTCGAGTTCAAGCTGGTCGACCTGACCGCCAATCCCGCCGAAGTGGCACAGGGCCGCGCCCCGCCGGGAAGCCAGGTGCTGCCGATGGCTTCGGGCGCCGGCGCGATGGCGGTCCAGCGGCGGGTGATGGTCTCGGGCGACCAGCTGACCAGCGCTAAGCAGAGCTTCGACCAGGACGGCCGCCCCGACATCACCATCGCCTTCAATTCGACCGGCGCGCGGCGCTTCGGCCGGGTGACGCAGGAGAATGTCGGCAAACCGTTCGCGATCATCCTCGACAACAAGATCCTGTCCGCGCCGACCATCCAGAGTGCGATCCTCGGCGGCACCGCCTCGATCTCGGGCAATTTCACCGTCGAAAGCGCCAACCAGCTCGCGGTCAGCCTCGCATCGGGCAAGCTGCCGGTGAAACTGAACGTGATCGAGGAGCGGACCGTCGGCCCCGATCTCGGCAAGGATTCGATCCAGAAAGGCGCCATCGCCGCGATGGTCGCGACCCTCGCGGTGATCCTGTTCATGGTCGTCACCTACGGTCGCTTCGGTATCTATGCGACGCTCGCGCTGATCATCAACGCCTTCCTCATCCTCGGCGTGATGGCGATATTCAATGCTACGCTGACTCTCCCCGGGATCGCCGGTTTCGTGCTGACGATCGGCGCCGCGGTCGACGCCAATGTGCTGGTCAACGAACGTATCCGCGAAGAGCAGAAACGCGGCCGCAAGGTGCGTGACGCAATCGAGACCGGGTACAGGGAGGCGTTCACCGCGATCTTCGACGCCAACATCACCAACGTCATCGCGGCGACACTGATGTGGTATTTCGGCTCCGGCCCGATCCGCGGCTTCGCGGTGGTGCTGATGATCGGCATCGTCACCTCGGTCTTCACCGCGGTCTATTTCACGCGGATGCTGACCGCGCAGTGGGTCAAGCGCGCTCGCCCGCGCACCCTCAACCTGTAGGACTGAACCGATGCGCCTGCTCAAGCTGGTCCCCGACGACACCAACATCGACTTCATGAAGTGGCGTAACATCGCGCTCGCCATTAGCCTGGTGGTGACTTTGTCGTCGATCGCTTTCACTTTCTATCGCGGACTCAATCTCGGGGTGGATTTCGTCGGCGGCCAGGTCATCCGCACGACCTTTAGCCAGGCGGTCGACGTCGAGCAGTTGCGCGCCCGGGTCGGAGGTCTCCAACTCGGCGAGGCAAGCATCCAGGAATTCGGCGGCCCGAAAAGTTACCAGATTCGCCTGCCAAAGCCAGCCGGCGGGGACGCCCAGGCCAATATCGCCGCCGACAAAGTGCGCGCGTTGCTCGTCGCGAGCTATCCCGGCGCGCGGATCGACGCAGTCGAGACCGTCTCGGGCAAGGTGTCGGGCGAACTCGCCCAGGACGGCGCGCTGGCGCTTGGCCTCGCCATGCTCGGCATCGCGATCTACATCTGGTTCCGCTTCGAATGGCAGTTCGGGGTCGGTGCGCTGGTCACGCTGTTCCACGACGTCTCGATGATCCTGGGGTTCTTCGCCTTCACCCGAAGGCAGGTCGACTTGAACGTTGTCGCGGCGTTGCTAACGATCGTCGGTTATTCGCTCAACGACACCGTTGTGATCTATGACCGAATCCGCGAAAATTTACGCAAATACCGCAAAATGGCGATCATTCCGCTGATCAACCTGTCGCTCAACGAGACCTTGTCGCGGACCATCGTCACATCGCTGTCAGTGCTGATTGCCCTGGCGGTGCTGCTGATTCTCGGTCCGGCGGTGATCATGAATCTGACGATTGCCATTTTTCTCGGCATCTTCATCGGCACCTACTCGTCGATCTATATTTCGGCGACGATCCTCGTCTGGCTCGGGGTCAAGCCCGACAGCTTCCTGCGCACCTCCGACGAGGGCGCGGTCAGTCCCGGGGCCGCCTAGTTCATCTGGCGTCAAGGCTGGGCAAGCGAAGTCCCGTTCGCGGCTTGGCCTCGCCGCATGCCCCCGCTAAGGAAGCGTCCATGAACATGAACCGCACGGCGCTGCTGATCGTCGCCGCCGCCCTGATTGTCCCTGCCGCCGGTTGTGCGCGCAACAAGGTCAAGGGCGACACCGCCTACGTCGCGCGCGACGTCAACACCCTCTACGCACTCGCCAAGAAGAGCGCCGACCAAGGCAATTACGCCGACGCCGCCAAGTTGTTCGACGAGGTCGAACGCCAGCACCCCTATTCGGTGTGGGCCCGCCGCGCCCAGCTGATGAGTGCTTTCAGCTATTACATGGCGCAGCAATATACCGACGCGATCAGCTCGTCGCAGCGGTTCCTCACGATCCACCCGGGCAATGCCGACGCGCCCTACGCCAACTATCTCGTCGCGATGAGCTATTATCAGCAGATCGCCGACGTGACGCGCGACCAGAAGATCACCCAGCAGGCATCCGACGCGTTCGGCGAGCTGATTCGCCGCTATCCCGGCAGCCGCTACGCGACCGACGCGCGGTTGAAGCTCGACCTCATCAACGACCATCTCGCCGGCAAGGAAATGGAAGTCGGGCGCTATTACGAACGGTCGGGCAACTGGCTCGCCGCCTCGCTCCGCTTCCGCACCGTGGTCGACAAATACCAGACCACCAGCCACACCCCCGAGGCGCTCGAGCGGCTGGTTGAATGCTACCTCGCCTTGGGCGTGCCCGACGAGGCGCGGAAAGCCGGCGCGGTGCTGGGGCGTAACTACCCGGGCACGAGCTGGTACAAGCATAGCTACGAACTTCTGCGGCGGCATCAGCCGCGCACCTGACCCGGATCGCGGGGGTTCTTGAGATGAAGTCCGGCTCCGGCCCGCACCCCCGCCCGGCCAACCCACACGGTATACTGCATGGGTTGGCCGGGCATCGCTTTCGCAATGTCCCCCGGACATTCCGACTGTGACGCGGTGCGGGCCGGTACCGTCTCCGCGAATGCGGAGCAAAAGCTAACATGCTCGGCCAGCTCGCCATTCGCGACGTGGTGCTGATCGACCGGCTTGAGCTTGAGTTCGAACCGGGACTCGGAGTCCTCACCGGCGAGACGGGGGCGGGCAAGTCGATCCTCCTCGATTCGCTTGGCCTCGCTCTAGGCGCGCGGGCCGACAGCGGACTGGTCCGCGCCGGGCAGGACGGCGCGACCGTTTCCGCCGAACTGATGCTGCCAGCCGGCCATCCCGCCTTGGCGCTCCTTGCCGAACAGGGGATCGAGGTCGAACCGGGCGAACCGCTCGTGCTGCGCCGCACGGTCAAGGCCGACGGCGGCAGCCGCGCCTTCGTTGGCGGGATGAGCGTCCCCGCCGCGACGCTGCGCGATGTGGGCGCACTGGTCATCGAAATCCACGGTCAGCACGACGACCGCGGCCTGCTCAATCCCCGCGGCCACCGCGCGCTGCTCGACAATTTCGGCAAGCTTTCGAACGCCGACGTGGCGAGCGCATGGGGTCATGTCACCGCGCTCGAACGCCGCCTCGCCGAGGAACGCCGCGCGATCGAGGAAGCCCAGCGCGATCGTGACTGGCTCGCCCACGCATCCGAGGAAATCGCCAAACTCGCCCCCCAGCCCGGGGAAGAAACCGAATTGTCGCAGCAGCGCGCACTGATGCAGGCGGGCGCGCGGGCAGGGGAGTCGCTGACCGGGATCGACGAACTGCTCGGCGGCTCCGACGGTGCGCTCGCCAGCCTGCGTAGCGCCGCGCGCAAGATCGAGCGCGGGGCGGCCGACCACCCGTTGCTCGCCGAAGCACTGGCCTCACTCGACCGTGCGGTGATCGAGGCGAGCGAGGCCGAAGATCGCATCGCCCGCGCCGCCGAGGCGATGGCGTTCGACCCCGCCCGCCTCGATGCGACCGAAGCCCGCCTGTTCGACATCCGCGCGATGGCTCGCAAGCACCGCGTCGAGGCCGACGCGCTCGCCGCGCTGAGCGACGACATGCGCGCGCGCCTCGCCGCGATCGACGCCGGCGAAGAGCAATTGCGCCACCTCGAACAGTCACTCGCCGCCGCCCGCGCCGCCTATGACGAGGCGAGCGCCACCCTCCACGCGGCCCGCGCCGCCGCCGCCGTCAGGCTCGACGAAGCCGTCGCCGGCGAGCTTGCCCCGCTGAAACTAGACGCCGCCCGCTTTCAAACTGTAGTTTCCGCCGCAGATCCCGGCCCGAGCGGCGCGACCACGGTCGAGTTCACGGTCTCGACCAACCCCGGCGCTCCGTTCGGCCCGCTTACCCGCATCGCGTCGGGCGGTGAACTGTCGCGCTTCATCCTCGCCCTAAAGGTCGCGCTGGCCGAGGCGGGCGGGGCGGAGACCATGATCTTCGACGAGGTCGACCGCGGCGTCGGCGGGGCTGTCGCCAGCGCCATCGGCGAGCGATTGTCGCGACTCGCAACACGCTCGCAACTGCTCGTTGTCACCCACAGCCCCCAAGTCGCCGCCCGCGCCGCCCACCACTACCGCATCGAGAAGACGACCGGCCCCGACGGCGCCCGCACCACCGTCCGCAAGCTTGACCCCGATGAACGCCGCGAGGAAATCGCGCGCATGCTGTCGGGCGCCGCGATCACCGAAGAAGCCCGCGCCCAGGCTGCGCGTTTACTGGAGGCAGCATGACCGACGTGACGATTGATTTCGACGGCGAGGAGCTCGCCAGCCCGTGGTATCCGGTCGACGGCGTGGCCCGCCCGGCAGTGCTGATTTTCCCGACGGTGATGGGGGTCAGCGACCTCGAGCGCGAATTCGCGAAAGCGCTCAATGCGCTCGGCTATGGCGCGATGATCGGTGACCTGTTCGGTACGTCGACCAGAGGCGCGCCGCGCGATCGGATGTTCGCCGAGCTCGGCCGCCTCAAGGGCGACCGTGCCGCACTCCGTCGCCGCGTCGAGGCGCTGTTCGCCGCGATGGTCGCGCAGCCGGGTGTCGACGCGTCAAGGGTTGCGGTCATCGGCTATTGCTTCGGCGGGCTGTGCGCGCTCGACCTTGCCCGCGCGGGCGCCCGGCTTGCCGCGACGGCGAGCTTCCACGGCCTGTTCGACCCGCCCGGCCTGCCGCCGCACCCGATTGGCGGCAAGGTCGTCGCCTATCACGGCTGGGACGACCCGATGGTCACGCCCGACGCGGTCGTCGCCCTGGCGAAGGAGCTGACCGAAACCGGCGCCGACTGGCAAATCCACGGTTACGGCCATGTCGCCCACGGCTTCACCAATCCCCACGCGGCCGAGATCGGCATCGCCGGGGTGGCCTATAATTCGCTCGCCGCGAAGCGCAGCTGGGCGTCGCTGGAGCTGTTGCTGGCCGAAGCTTTCGCATGAACGAAGCCGACGCCGCGAACCGGTTGATGCGGCTGGCGAAGGCGATCGCCCGCCACAACCGCCTCTATCACGACCAGGACGCGCCGGCGATTTCCGACGCGGACTATGACGTGCTGGTGCGCGAAAATGCCGCGCTCGAGGCCGATTTTCCGCACCTCGTTCGCGCCAATTCTCCGTCGCGTGGCGTGGGGGCGACGCCGAGCTCGAGCCTTGCCAAAGTGCCCCACGCGCGCCCGATGCTCAGCCTCGAAAATGCCTTCGCGCCCGAGGAAGTGGCCGAGTTCGTCGCCCGCGTCCGCCGCTTCCTCAGCCTTGCGCCCGACGCCGACGTGGCGCTTACCGCCGAGCCCAAGATCGACGGCCTGTCCTGCTCGCTCCGCTTCGTGCAGGGCGAACTGGTCTTCGCGGCAACGCGCGGCGACGGCCAAATCGGCGAAGACGTTACCGCCAACGTCCGCACCATTCCCGACATTCCGCAATCGCTTGCGGGCGCGCCGGCCGTCCTCGAAGTCCGTGGCGAGGTTTATATGGCCAAGGTCGACTTCGCCGCGCTCAACGAGCGCCAGTTAGCTTCTGGCGGAAAAATCTTCGCCAATCCGCGCAACGCCGCTGCCGGCTCACTCCGCCAGAAGGACCCGGGCGTCACCGCCTCCCGCCCGCTGCGCTTCCTTGCCCACGGCTGGGGCGAAGTCTCCGAACCCCTCGCCAAGACCCAGTCCCAGGCGATGGCCCGCCTCGCTGCGCTTGGCTTTCCGGTCAGCGCGCTGCTGATCCGTGTCGGTACCCTCGACGACGCCCTAGCGCATTACGCCGCGATCGAGCACGCCCGCGCCGACCTCCCGTTCGACATAGACGGGGTGGTCTACAAGGTCGACCGGCTCGACTGGCAGGATCGGCTGGGCCAGGTCGCCCGCGCCCCGCGCTGGGGCCTCGCGCATAAATTCCCCGCCGAGCGCGCCGAAACGACGCTCGAAGCGATCGACATCCAGGTCGGGCGCACCGGCAAGCTGACTCCGGTAGGCCGGTTGATCCCGGTCGGCGTGGGCGGGGTGATCGTTGCCAACGTCACCCTGCACAACCGCGACGAGATCGTGCGGCTAGGCTTGCGCATCGGCGACCGGGTGCGGATCCAGCGGGCAGGGGATGTCATCCCGCAAGTGGTCGAGAATTTGACCCGCGACGACCTGCGCGCGCCTTACGCCTTCCCCGACCATTGCCCGGAATGCGGGTCCGAAGCCGTTGGCGAAGAGGGCGAGGTCGATGTCCGTTGCACCGGCGGGCTGATCTGCCCGGCACAGCGGATCGAACGATTGAAGCATTTCGTCTCACGTGGCGCGATGGACATCGACGGGCTGGGCGAAAAGAGCATCGTCGAATTCGCCGGCTATGGCTGGCTCGACTCCCCGGCCGACATCTTCCGCCTGAAGAAGCACCGCGATGAACTGGTCGGGCGAGAGGGCTGGCAGGCGAAGTCGGTCGATAATCTCCTCGCCGCGATCGACGCGCGAATCGGCTTCGACCCGGCACGGTTCTTGTTCGGGCTCGGCATCCGCCACGTCGGCGCGGTCACCGCCAAGGACTTGATGAGGGCGTTCGGCACGATCGAGGCGCTGCAGGCCGCGGCGATCGGTGATGACGCCCAAGCTGAACTGTCGGCGGTCGAAGGCGTCGGCCCGGTCGTCGCCGAGGCGCTCACCGATTTCTTCCACGAGCCCCACAATCGCGACGCGCTCGCCGACCTGCTCGGGCTCGCCCGGCCCGCCGCCTTCGTCTCGACCGCTCGCACAACCGACTGGACCGGCAAAACGATCGTCTTCACCGGCACGCTCGAACGCATGAGCCGCGACGAGGCCAAGGCCCAGGCCGAGCGCCTCGGCGCGCGCACCGCCGGATCGGTCAGCGCGAAGACGGATCTGGTCGTCGCGGGCCCCGGCGCCGGATCGAAGCTCAAGAAGGCAGCAGAGCTCGGCGTCCACGTCATCGACGAGGCCGCGTGGGAAGCGATAGTCGCCGCGAGTTAGGTCAGCGAATCATCGCGATTAATGCAGCCTCGTCCAACCCGGCCGCGCGATAATGGGTACGGAACATGTCGAGCGCGGTGAAGACGTCCTCGAACGCGGCCATCGTGCCCTCGACCGGCTTGTCGAGATAGACCAGCGCGCCGTCGATGATGAACAGGATCAGTGCCGGTTCGGGCGAATCCTCGGTGATCACGAGCGTATGCGCCTCGCCCGCTGGCTCGAAAATAAAGCTGCCCGGCCCGGCAATCCAGTCATGTTCGAGGTAGCGCCAATTGCCCTTGAGCGTGAAGCCGCGGACCGTCCCGGTGTGATAATGAACCCCGAGCTGCGCGCCGGGCAGGCCCTTGAGCAGGACGGTGAACCCGCCCGAGGTGACGTTGAAACAGGCCGGTTGCACCCATACCCCCTCGGCATAGGGCGTCCAGTGTGGGCCATCCCCGAAGTCGAGATTGGCGAGGAAGTGGTCGCGGTTGCGGTCTGCCGGAGCGAGGCCGTCGGTCATGTTGCTGAAGACGGCTGAGGGCATCGGGGGTCTCCATCTGCGAGGACGCCTGTCGCGCAGGCGAGGTCAACCTGCGTTGCCGGGCCTCAATTGTCCACTCGCCGAGGCTAGCGGCCCGCGTCTCGGCCGGTGATTAGCGGACCTGCCGGCGGCGGCGGGAATTCCATCCCGGCAACTGCCGCGCCGGGTGAGCCGCGCGTGACGGCCCCATAAATCGCTCCGCCAACGGGGCTGAAGGTGATTAGCTCGATCAGCAGCAGCGTGCCGATCATCGTCCCGATTCCCCAACGCCATGCGGGATGAACGTGTCCGCTGCGCCGAACATCGGCGACGACGCCGGCCAGAGGGAACAACAGCGACGCGGCGAACGTCACTTCCCACGCGAATGGCGGTAAGAAAGGCATCGGCAACAGCCGCCCGAAACCGGGCCCGAGCAACATCGACATGGCGCAGAAATGCAGCCGGCGATGCCAGTCAGTGCGGCGGCGCATGACGATCGCGGCGCTCGTCAATCCGGCAAAAGCGAAGAGCGAGAGCGGGTCGAATACGAGGAAATGTACTGGACGGAAGAAGAATGGCACCTGGCCGCGGCGGACCATCGCCACGGTCACCCAGCAGCCGAGAACGACCATCGCCACGATCCAGCCGGTCGCGATCCAGCCGAGGCGGCGATGGAGCGCCATCTTGCCGGTCGCGACGAACATGTTCTGAAGGAGGTAGAGCACGACCCAGCCCATGAACACGACCGCGTGGGCATGGACCAGCGGCGGAGAGGCAAAGGTCGAGCGCCCCATCGCCAGATGGGTCGAGAAGCCGGCGAATATGAGCAGCGTCATCGCGATCGCGCCGCGCAGGAAGAACCGCTCGTCGCCGATCGACGATGTGCGCGGATGAATTGTCAGCGTTGCCATTAAAGCCCCCAAGTTTCCGCGAAAGCCGTAGAGGAAATTGCCCGCGCCATCAACGCTCCCGGCCATCCGCTTGATGGGGCAAGGCGGACGACCGGTGAATTATTGCTCGGTCAGATTCGGTTCTCCGGGCCAGCTACACCTTCTTGCTAACCGCCAAGTCGTAGTGTGCCACCGGCTGGCCCGCCTTGGCCGAAAGCCCTGAGGTGTCGCACGCCGCGACCACTGTCATCTCGATCGGCTGCGCCATGCTTGCGCGTGCGCTCAGTTGGCTCTTTGCCTGATAATAATCATACCCCTTTTTCGACAGGAAATGGGCAATGACGGCGGCGTCCGCCGCGCGTTTGACGATGGTAACGGTGCCAACATAGGATTTGGCCGACGCGGTATCGCTCCACGTGGAAAGCGGAACGACGAAGCGAACCGCGGGCGCGTCGGGGCTGCCCGAGACAGCACAGGCGGGACTGGAGGCGCTGCTGGCGCTGCCATCGGGCGAAGCTTTTGCGTCGCACACACTGTCCATCGCGCGCTGGCGTTGCGCACCCGTGCCCTTGGTCTTGATGGCCAATGCCGTGACGGTGGGGACCGCGCCTGCCACGGTCGCAATCGAAAAGTCGAGGCCGTCACCGTCGCTGTCATCGAACGATGCCGCGCCGGTGCCCGCCAAGGCGAAGCCTGTCTTTAGCGGAACGATCGCGCAATCGCTAAGGCCGGTGCGGAAATTGGCGGGCAGCCATGCTTTCTGCTTGATCCCGATCCGTTCGGCCTGCTCCTGCGAAAGCGCGAGCGTTGGCGTCACCAGCAACGCTACCGCGACCGCATGATAAAGTTTTTTCATCTCGCTCTCCCCGACTCGGCGCATCTGTGCGTCCGTCGCGGACACGATAGCATGGATTGAATAACTCGACCGAAAGGGGAGGCTCAGGCCGCCTCCTGGTTCTGTTAGCGGTTGCTAGGAGGCCGCAACGCCGCGCTGGGCGGCTTTGAGCACCAGCACGCACCATTCACCGTCGCCGCGTTCGACCACCTCCATGCCCTGTGCCGCATAAGCTGCAATCACCGCGTTGGCCTGCGTGTCGAGCAGCCCGGCGAGGATCAGCGTTGCTCCGGGCGTCACGCTTGCCGCGAAGGCGGGCGCGAGGTCAATCAGCGGGCCGGCGAGGATGTTGGCGATGAGCAGGTCGAACGGGGCGCGGGCGGTGAGGATTGGGTGGTCCATCCCATTGGCGACGGCGAGGAGCAGCGCGCCGGGACCGTGGCCGATCCTGACCCCGTTGATCGCGGCATTGTCTTGGCTGACGTCGATCGAGATCGGGTCAATGTCGGTGGCGATGGCCTTGGCTTGCGGCCACAGCGCGAGCGCGGCGAAGGCGAGCAGGCCGGTGCCGGTGCCGATATCGGCGATGTTGGCGAAGCTTCTGCTGGCCAAGGTTTCCAAAGCCCTCAGGCACCCCGCAGTAGTGTCATGCTGCCCCGTTCCGAACGCCAGCCCGGCGTCGATCTCGAACGCTGTCGCGCCGTCGGGGACGTCGTCGCGGTGCGTCGGGGTGTGGACGAAGAACCGCCCGGCGCGGATCGGTTCAAGTCCGGCCTGACTGATCGTCACCCAGTCGTCTTCGCCGAGATGGGTCAGCTCGGGCTCGCTACCCGCGGCAAGGCGGCGCAGCAGGATCAGCTCCCGCGTCGTCGGCTGCTCGGTGAAATAGGCGAAGAGCCGCCAGTCGTCGGGCGCGTGCGGATCGGGCTCATCGGCAACGATCACCGGCGGTGAGTCGGAGAAAGGGAACAGTTCCTCGCTCTCGGGCAGCGCCTCGGCCTCGGTGCGCGTGCAGTGCAGCGTAACGCGCCAGCTCAACGGACGAAACTTGCCCCGTTGACGTCGATCACCGCGCCGGTCGAGCTTGCCGGAGCGTCGCTCGCCAGCCAGCGGATGACTTCGGCTATTTCGGCCGGTTCGGCGACACGACCGAGCGGAATGTCGGCAAGGACCTGCTCGCCGCCGCGGCCCGACAGATATTCCTCGGCCATGCCGGTCATGACGAATCCTGGGCACACCGCGAATGCGAGGATACCCTCGCTCGCGTAGCCCCGGGCGATCGACTTGGTCATGCCGACCATGCCGGCCTTCGACGCGGCATAGTGCCAGTGCCTGGGCGAATCGCCGCGATAGGCGGCGCGACTGGCGATGTTGACTATCCGCCCGCCGCTCGCTCCTTCGCGGAAATGGCCGATTGCCAGTCGGCAGAGGTCAGCACTCGCCTGGAGATTGATCCCGAGCGTCCTGCCCCAAGAGGCGTGCCATGTCTCGTCGTCGGCGTCGTCGGATATGTCCTCGAAGATGCCCGCGTTGTTTACCAGTACATCGATCCGCCCGCCGAGTTCGGCCAGCGCCGTCTCCCACAAGCCGCGTGGCGCGGCGGGGTTGGTGAAGTCGGCGGCGACGAGGTCATCGCTGCCCGCGGTCGAATGGCCGACCACGCGGTGCCCCGCGTCGCGAAGGGTGGAGAGAGTGGCGGCGCCGATGCCGCGGCTAGCGCCGGTGAGGAGAATATTCATCTGCCCCGCTTAGCCGCTGGCCGGGCGGGAGAAAAGTCAGGCCGCGAACTTCGCCACGAATTCGCTGGTGGTAGAGCGGAAGTCGGCGATGTCCTCGGCGAAGCGGCCGAAGCCCTGCTCGACTGCGTCGATATCGCGCGCGACATTCTCGGTATCCGAGCGGATCGCCGCGATGGTCGAACTCATCGAGTCGGCGGCGAGCGCGGTCTCGTCGACGGCGGCGGTGATCATCGTCACCGTCTGCGCCTGCAACTCCATCGCCTGGCGGATGCGGTCGGCCGAATGCTGGACCTCGCCCACGGTCGACTGGATCGAGCCATTGGCCTCGACCGTCTGGCGGGTCGCCAGTTGGATCGCGGTGATCTTGGTCGTGATGTCGTCGGTCGCTCGCGCGGTCTGGCTGGCGAGGCTCTTCACTTCCTGCGCGACGACCGCGAACCCGCGGCCCGCGTCGCCGGCGCGCGCAGCCTCGATTGTCGCGTTCAACGCGAGCAGGTTGGTCTGCGCGGCAATGTCGCGAATGAGACCGAGGATCGATTCGATCGCGACGACGTGCCCCGACAGCGCTTCGCTGACCTTGACCGCTTGTTCGGCCTGGCTTCCGGCGCGCGTGGCAACCCCGGCCGCGACTTCGACCTCTGTTCGCGCATCCTCGATCGCGCGGATCAGCCCGGCGGCGGTCTGCGCCGCCTCGCGCATCGCAATGGCTGACTGTTCGGCAGCGGCGGCGACTTCGCTGGTCTTGCCGAGCATGCCGCGAGCGGACGAGCTGGTCTGCGACGCCTGATTGCGGAGCTGGTCGCTTTCGGTGGTGCACCGCTGGACGACGCCGAGCACCTTCTGATTGAATTCGCTCGCCTGGCGCGATTGAAATTCGCCGTGATCTGCGTTCATCCGCGCAAGGCAGTGATGAATGAATACGTCGATCTCGAGCATGTGGACGGCGTTGATGGTCTCCGAGTATCGAATCTGGACTTCGGGCTCTTGAACCGCTGCGCGCATCAACAGGAGCGCTGCGTCGGTCTCGCCGTCGATGCCGGTCATCAGCGTCGACAGGCTGACCCCTGCTGTAATGCCGCGATCGACATATTCTTTGGCCTGTTCAATCCATTCGCCGTGGGCCAGCCGTTGATATTTTTCGCGAATGTAGGGCATGATCCGCTGCGCCAGGGTCTCGACCTGCGCATCGTCGATCGGCTGCTTGACCTCGTCCGATTTACGATACCGCTGCCAGAAACCGCGTGCGATCGCGATCGCACCGCTATCGATCACAGGCCACAATTCGGCCGCACGCTCCGGCAGGTCGTCCGACTGAGCGAACATGCGCAGACCGCGCGCCAGGTCATAAGGCGTCGTTTGGCTCTGGCGATTGGCCGTCATGATTTTCCCTCTGCTTCGCGTCTTGCTCGTTCTTGCTCCGTGAATGGTTAAGGGGCGGTTAGCTCCGGTCGAATCTTGCATACCCCGCTCTCGCTGCCTAAGCGGGCGCGGCATCTTCATTCCGTCTCAGGCAGACCTCCCATGCCCCCATCGGCTTCGCGCAATCCCTCCCGGCCCCTGTCGCCGCATCTCAGCATCTGGCGCTGGGGGCCGCACATGCTGGTCTCGATCCTCCACCGTGTGACCGGCGCGGCGCTGACCATCGCCGGGATGGCGCTGCTTTGCTGGTGGCTGATCGCGATTGCCGCGGGGCCAGAGGCTTATGCGACCTTCTCTGCAGTCGCGACCAGCCCGCTTGGGCTGCTGGTCCTGATCGGGCTTAGCTGGGCCTTCTTCCAGCACAGCTTTTCAGGGCTCCGCCACCTCGTCATGGACATCGGCGCGGGGTTCGAACTCAAGACCAGCAAAAACACGGCAATCGCCACCATCGTCGCATCGCTGATCGCGACCGTGGCGCTGTGGGCCACTCTCCTGGGAGCCAAGTGATGAGCATCGGCGACAGCAGCACGCCCCTCGGCAAGGTCCGCGGATTGGGTGCGGCGCGCTCGGGCGGCGGGCACTGGATGAACGAACAGATTGGCTCGGTCGCGATGGTCCTGCTCTCGGTGTGGCTGCTCGCCTCGCTGCTGTGGCTGCCGAGCCTCGACCTTCGCACGCTCACCGAATGGCTCCGCTCGCCGTTGGGCGCAGTGCCGATGGCGCTATTCGTGATCCTCTCTTTCATCCACGGGCTCGAGGGGCTGAAGGTCGTCGTCGACGATTATGTGCATGACGAAGGCAACCGCGTCGCCTGCAACATCGTACTTCTGTTTGCCGCGGTTGGCGGGGCGTCGTTCGCCTTGTTCGCGCTGGCGAAAATTGCGTTCGGAGCCGATGCATGACTGAAGCTTACAAGATTATCGACCATGTCTACGACGTCGTCGTCGTCGGCGCCGGTGGTGCCGGGCTGCGTGCAACGATGGGCTCGGCCGAGGCCGGGCTTAAGACCGCCTGCATCACGAAGGTCTTCCCGACGCGCAGCCACACCGTCGCGGCGCAGGGCGGGATCGCCGCCAGCCTCGGCAACATGGGGCCCGACCACTGGACTTGGCACATGTATGACACGGTCAAGGGCAGCGACTGGCTCGGCGACCAGGACGCGATCGAATATTTGTGCCGCGAGGCGCCCGCCGCGGTTTACGAGCTTGAGCATGCCGGCCTGCCATTCAGCCGCACTGACGAGGGCAAGATCTACCAGCGCGCGTTCGGCGGTATGACCCAGAACATGGGCGAGGGCCCAGCCGCGCAGCGCACCTGCGCCGCCGCCGACCGCACTGGCCACGCCATGCTCCACACGCTCTACCAGCAGAGCCTGAAGTACGACGCGGACTTCTTCATCGAATATTTTGCGCTCGACCTGATCATGGAGGACGGCGTGTGCCGCGGCCTGATCGCGATGTGCCTCGACGACGGGTCGATCCACCGGTTCCGGTCGCAGTCAGTGGTGCTCGCCACCGGTGGTTACGGCCGCTGCTATTTCTCGGCGACCTCCGCGCACACCTGCACCGGTGACGGCAATGCGATGGTGCTACGCGCCGGCCTGCCGCTGCAGGACATGGAGTTTGTCCAGTTCCACCCGACCGGCATCTATGGCGCGGGTGTGCTGATAACCGAAGGCGCGCGCGGAGAGGGGGGCTACCTCACCAACTCCGAGGGCGAGCGGTTCATGGAGCGCTATGCACCGTCGGCGAAGGACCTTGCCAGCCGCGACGTCGTGTCACGCTCGATGGCGATGGAAATCCGCGAAGGGCGTGGCGTCGGCGAGCATAAGGATCATATCTTCCTCCACCTCGACCATATCGATCCCAAGATCCTCGCCGAGCGGCTTCCGGGCATCTCGGAAACGGCGAAGATCTTCGCCGGTGTCGACCTGACCCGCCAGCCGATCCCGGTCACCCCGACGGTCCATTACAACATGGGCGGCATCCCGACGAACTTCCACGGCGAGGTTGTAACGCTCAAGGACGGCGAGCCCGACAGCGTCGTTCCTGGGCTGTTCGCGGTCGGCGAAGCGGCATGCGTCTCGGTCCACGGCGCCAACCGTCTCGGCTCGAACAGCCTCATCGACCTCGTCGTTTTCGGCCGCGCCGCCGGGCACCGCCTCGCCGAGGTGATCAAGCCGCAGGCCGCGCAGAAACTGCTCGCCAAGGACAGTGCCGACCTCGCGCTCGCCCGGCTCGACAAGTTCCGCCACGCCCACGGCGAGACCAAGACCGCCGCGATCCGCAGCGAGATGCAGCGCACGATGCAGGCCGACTGCGCCGTGTTCCGCACCGAAAAGACGCTCGATGAAGGCGTGGCCAAGATCGACGCGGTCTACCGGCGGATGCAGGACGTGCAGGTCAGCGACCGCAGCCTGATCTGGAACAGCGACCTCATCGAAACGCTCGAACTCGACAATATGTTGAGCCAATCGGTCGTCACGATGCACTGCGCCGCCAACCGCAAGGAAAGCCGCGGCGCACACATGCACGAGGACTTCGCCCAGCGCGACGACGCCAATTGGATGAAGCACACCATCGCCTGGTTCGACGGCTGGGGCGGCGAGGGGGGATCGGTCAAGATCGATTACCGCCCGGTCCACGAATACACGCTGACCGACGAGGTTGAGTATATCAAGCCCAAGGCGCGGGTGTACTGAACGCCAAATCGCACCAACGAAAACTGGCCCGCCCGGCATCGCCGCGGCGGGCTTTTTCGTAGTTGCGAATCGGATCGATTTGACGGCGGACCGCGCTTTGACTACGACGAATTGTGCATCAGGAGCGATGAACCGATGAACGAGCCCACCCCGAGCCGCAAGTTCCTCCGTGCCCTGCTGGTTGGTTTCCTCCTCGCCATCCCGATCTTCTCGGTCTGGCTGCTCGTCTATGACCGCCAGTCGCAATCGGCCCAGGCGCGTACGTCGATCGCGGCGGGGTGGGGCGGGGCGCAGGTCATCGCCGGGCCCGAGCTGTCGATCCCGTTCAAGCAAACGGTCAACACCTCCGAACAGGTTAACGGGCAAGCCGTCACCCGCACCGCGACGATCGACCGCCGTCTCGTTCTTGCTCCGAGCGGGATCGATGCCGCGTCGACGCTGCTTCCCGAACGCCGCTCGCGCTCGATCTACGATGTAGTCATCTATCGCGCGGTGACCAGCGGACGCGCACTGTTCGAGCTGCCCACCGACCTCACCTCGCTCGGCGTCCAGTCCGGCAGCCTCCAACTTGCGCGCGCCGAGCTTCGCTTCGGCATTTCAGACGCGCGCGGCCTCTCGGCAAATCCGCAGATCAGGGTAGGCGGCCAGCTCCTCCCGCTCGGCCCTGGCGGCGGCACCAGCCTTATCCCGTCGGGATTCTACGCGCCGATCGACCTCACCAAGACCAGCTCGGCGAAGCTCGCCGTCGACTTTCGCTTTTCCCTTCGCGGCAACGGCTCGATCGCGCTCGCGCCGCGCGCCGGTGACACCGCGTGGCGGGTGACATCGCCGTGGACCAACCCCAGCTTCGGCGGCGGCTTCCTCCCCGAATCGCGCAGGCTCGACGAGACCGGGTTCGACGCCGGCTACCGCATCGGCAATCTCGCGCTCGGCCGCCCCTTGCTGTTCGTCGAGGGCACCGAGCAAGAAGGCCCCGGCAAGATTGCCCCGGGCGCCGACCCGAGCCAGGACGCGCAGCTCGCCTCGATCCAGTTGGTCGAACCGGTCGACCTCTACTCGCAGGTCAACCGCGCGACCAAATACGGCTTCCTGTTCGTCGGCTTCACCTTCCTTGCCTATTTGCTGTTCGACATCATCGGCGGGGTGCGCGTTGCGACGATCGAGTATCTGCTCGCCGGTGCCGGACTCGTCCTATTCTTCGTCCTGCTGCTCGCCTTCGCCGAGGTTATCGGCTTTTCGCCCGCCTACCTTCTGGCCGCGGCGGCGATCACCGGGCTCAATACCGCTTACTCAGCGGCGGTGCTCAAGAGCTGGCGCCGCGCGGCGGTAATCGGCGCGATCCTCGCCGCGCTCTACGCGGTGCTTTACGTGCTGCTCAGCCTCGAGGCCTATTCGTTGCTGATCGGCTCGATCCTCCTCTTCGCGGCGCTGGCGGGGACGATGTACGTCACCCGGCGGCTCGACTGGGCCGGATCGCAACAGGCCAATTCGCAAGAGGGTGGCGCCGACCGAGAGGCCTAGCTAAGCCGCTCTCCTGATGACCAGCACCACACCCCCCAGGCGGGTCTTTCCCGCCGCTAAGGTCGACGCGCAGGCGGCGAAGCACGTACCCTCGTCGCCGCAGACCGAAAGCGCGGCCTACAAGCTCGCCTTTCAGGACACCGACTTCCTGCTGCGCGAAGACCTCCGCCCGGTCCGGTTCCAGCTCGAGCTGCTCAAGCCCGAACTCCTGCTCGACGAAGCAAAGATCGCCTCGACCTTCGTCTTCTATGGTTCCGCCCGCGTGCCCGAGCCGTCGAAAGCGGACGAGCTGGTCGCCGCGGCACGCAGCGACCGTGAGCGGAAAATTGCCGAGCGGCTCAAGGCCAAGTCTCACTATTACGACATCGCCCGCGGGCTGGCGCGGCTGGTCAGCGATTATCCGCTCGGCGACGATGGCCAGCGCCACTTTGTCGTTTGTTCGGGCGGCGGGCCGTCGTTCATGGAAGCCGCCAATCGCGGCGCCCAGGACATGGGCAAGGATTCGATCGGGCTCAACATCGTCCTGCCGCACGAGCAATTGCCCAACCCGCACGTCACCCCCGACCTGAGTTTCCAGTTCCACTATTTCGCGCTGCGCAAGATGCACTTCCTGCTGCGCGCGCGCGCGGTGGCGGTGTTCCCCGGCGGGTTCGGGACGTTCGACGAGATGTTCGAGCTGCTGACCCTGATCCAGACCGGCAAGATGCGGCCGATGCCGATCCTGCTGTTCGGGCGCGAATTCTGGACGAAGGTCGTCAACTTCGAGGCGCTGGCCGACGAAGGCGTGATCTCGCACCACGACCTCGACCTCATCACCTGGTGCGAAACCGCCGAGCAAGCCTGGGCCGCAGTCCAGGCGCATTACGCGGAAGGCCGGCACGAGCGGGCCTGACGCCCGCTCGACGAGCTTATTTGGTCGCGACGCCCTTCGGGCCGGTCAGCTTGGCCGCGCCTTCGCCACCGACATTTTTCGGGCCGCCAGTCACCGCCTGCTGCTCGGTGAGCACGGCGGTGTTCGGCGCCTTCTGCGCGTCTGCGCTGATATTCTCGGCGGCAGCCTTGGCACCATCCGCCGATGCGCCCGCTGCGGGAGCAGCTACTTCCTTTGGCGCGGCGGGGAGCGGCTTGGGCGCATCGTTCTTGGTGTTCAGGAAAGCGATGACGTTGGCGCGGTCCTGCGGATCGCTCAACCCGGCGAAGGTCATCTTCGTGCCCGGCGCGAAGGCTTTCGGGCTGTGCAGCCATGCTCCAAGCTGGGTCCAGTCCCAATTGCCGCCCTTGCCCGACAGCGCCTCGGAGAAGGCATAGCCTCCGGCGCCCTTGCCGATCGGTTCGCCGAGCACGCCCCACAGGTTCGGACCAAGCGCATTCGCCCCGCCCTTGTCGGCGTTGTGGCAGGCAGCGCACTTCTTGAATACGTCGGCGCCCTTGGCCGCGTCGGCGCTGGCGAGGTAAAATTCGATCGGCTTCTCGGCGGCCACCGCGGCGCCAGCGCCTTCCTCGACCACGCCGGCGATTGGATAGCCCATCTTCTCGGGCCGCTCCTGATTGAAGACCTCGCCGGTGACGATCGAGCCGCCGAGCGCGACGATGCCGGCGAACAGGACCCAGCCGGCGATGGTGTTGTTGCGGTCTTGCATGGAAACCCCGTGGAGCGTTAGCGCGAATGATCTTGAGGCCCGCCCTTAAAGGGCAGGTCGGTAATCATCAAGCGGCCAGCCAATCCTCTAGTAGCGTGCGGGCGATCGCGAAGCGCGGTGGCGCCACGAACGGCGCGCTTGGCGCGCCGGCCATCGCCGCTTCGACGTCAGCGCGCGTGAACCAGCGCGCATCGTCGAGTTCGGTCGTGTCGATCACCAACCGTTCATCGAGCGCCCGCGCCTTGCACCCGATCATCAAGCTCGACGGGAATGGCCATGGCTGGCTGGCGACATAGCGCACCTCGGCGACCCTGATCCCGGCCTCTTCGTGAAGCTCGCGCGCCACCGCCGCCTCGATCGTCTCGCCTGCCTCGACGAACCCGGCCAGCGCCGAATAGTGACCCGGCGGAAACCGCGGCTGGCGGCCGAGCAGCAGCCGCCCGTCATGCTCGGCGAGCATGATCACGACCGGGTCGACGCGCGGGAAATGCTCGGCCGCGCAAGAGCCGCAGCGCCGCGACCAGCCACCGCGAACTGGCTCGGTTACTTGGCCGCAGACCGAGCAGAACGGGTGGCGGCGGTGCCAGTTGCCCAAGCTCAGCGCGGCGGCGAACAGCGGTGCGTCGCGATCCCCCAGCAGGCCGAGCAAGCTGAAATGCACGCGCGTGTTGACCGCTTCGGCGCCGTCCGGAAACGCGGAGAAGCGTGGCAAGCCATTGTCGAGGCCGAGAAACAGTGGCGCCTCGTCGGCCCGGCACAACCCCCATTCGAGGCAACCCAGCTCGTCGACCGCCGGCGCGCCGTTGCGCCAGACGAGGGCGCGGGCGGCCGGGTCATGGGCGAGCGCGGCGATGCGCTCGGGCTGGGCGCGCAGCGCATCGGCGCGGTCGAGCCCGGCGCCGGAAAAAAACGGGTTAGGCAGCAAACAACATTCTCCGCTGGGCGAGCACCGCCTCGACCGCGCGGCGGAAGAGGGTCGGCAGGCCGGCCTCGCTAATCGTATCAAGTGGTTGCCACCAGCCCTCTCCGACCGGCTCGCCGCGCGCGACGATCGCGAGATCGAGCGTGAAATGGGTGAAGCCATGCGCGACCGTGGCCAGCACCGGCTCCATCGGCGCAGCGTCGCCCCACTCCCCACCAGGGAGCGCCGCCATCCCGCCGAGCAACCCCTTGTCCGGCCGCCGCACCAACCACAGCGCGCCGTCGCGCTCGATCCACCATGCGGTGCCGAATCGGTGCGGCCGATCGCGCTTCGCCTTGGGTACCGGATACGCCTCTGGCGTCCCGCTAGCGAACGCTGTGCAGTCAGGGCGCAGTGGACACTCCCCGCAGCGCGGCGCCTTCGACCGGCAGATCGTCGCGCCCAAATCCATCATCGCCTGCGCAAAGTCGCCCGCTCGCTCCTTAGGCGTAATCCGTTCCACCAGGGCGCGAATCTCCGCCTTGGCCTCCGCCACGGGCCGCGCGATGCTAAACAGCCGCGCCACGACTCGCGCGACATTGGTGTCGACCACCACCGCCCGCCGGCCGAACGCAATCGCCGCGATCGCCGCCGCGGTGTAGGCGCCGAGTCCTGGCAATTCGCGCAACTCGGCCTCATCCTCGGGAAACCCGCCCCGCGCCGCGACCTCACGCGCACAGGCGATGAGGTTGCGCGCGCGGGCATAATAGCCAAGCCCCGCCCACTCCGCCAAAATCTCCGCGTCCGCCGCTCCGGCCAGCGCCTCAACTGTCGGCCACCGCTCGACGAACCGCGCGAATCGCGGAGTCACCGTCGCGACCGTCGTCTGCTGCAGCATCACTTCGCTCAGCCACACTCGATACGGGTCGGGCGCAGCCTCCCGCCACGGCAGGCGCCGGGCGTGGAGCCGATAATGTTCAAGCAGGCGAGATACGATATTGGCGCTCACCGATTTGCTATGGCATGGACAAACGCGATGTCGAAGATGCCAACCCCGCCCGAGCCCCAGCGCCGCGGCTATGCCCGCGCCGCCGGCGACATCGCCGGCGATATCAGCGGCATGGCGTTCAAGCGGTTCGGCTTCGTCCAGGGTGCGGTCGTCAGCCGCTGGAAGGAGATCGTCGGCGAACGCTATGCCCGCGTCTCGGTCCCCGAATCGATCCGGTTCACCGCCGGCAAGAAGTCAGGCGGGACGCTCAGCTTGCTCGTCGAAGGCGCCCACGCCCCGCTGATGCAGCACCTCGCGCCGATGATCGTCGAGAAGGTCAATCGCTTCTTCGGCTATGAGGCGGTCGCCCGCATCGCTTTCCGCCAGGGCCGTGTCGCCGACGCGACCATCCGTCCCCAGCGCCAGTCCCCCGCGCCGGTCCCGGCCGAACTTGGCGACGGCCTTCGCGCGATCGCCGACGACGAGCTGCGCGCCTGTCTCACCAGCCTCGCCGGCCAGATCGCCGCAACCACAGGCCCGCCGCTGGTCGAACGGCCAAGCCCGATTCCATCCTTGCTTAACCTTCCGAAAGTTTCGTGATGATCCGTGCGTCGTTGCTGCTCGCTGCCCTGGCGCTCGCGACCCCCGCTATCGCCCACGCCAAGCCGCGTCTTGCGCACCCGGCGCAATCCGCGCATCCGGCGAAACCGAACGACTGGACCCGCGTGGCCGGCGCCACTGCTGCCGGTGGCTTCGTCATGGGCAACCCCGCGGCGCGGGTAAAGCTGGTCGAATATGGCTCGCTGACTTGCCCGCACTGCCGCCATTTCGACGAGGTCGCCGCCGCGCCGCTCTCTGCCTATGTCCGCACTGGCCGCGTCAGCTGGGAGTTTCGTTCCTTCCTCCTCAGCGGTTTTGACATCCCCGCGACGCTTACCGCCGGCTGCAACGGCGCCGCGACCTTTTTCCCGCTGCTCCATGCGCTCTACGCCGCCCAGCCCGACTGGGTCGCGAAAATGCAGGCGATCCCCACCGACCGTCTCGAGCAGATCCGCAAGCTGCCGCTCCCCGAGCAATTCGCCGCGATCGGCGACGCCGCCGGTTTCCCGGCGTTCGCAGCGGCCCGCGGTATCCCGGCCCCGAAACTCGTCGCCTGCCTGCGCAACCAAGCTGCTGCCGACCGCGCCGTGCTCACCACCGCCGATGGTCAGAACAAATACAAGGTTCGCGGCACCCCGACCTTCATGATCAACGGCGTCACCGTCGACTACAGCGCCGGCCCATCACCGTGGGCGGTCGTCGACACGGCCCTCAAATCCTCCCTTGCGAAAGTATATCGATGAAGACTTTTCCCATCCTGATCGCCGCAACCGCGCTTGTCGCCGCTGGCGGATGCACCAAGAAAGCCGGCGATGCCGGCGCTGCAAGCGGCAACGTCTCCTCCGCGCCGACCGTCGCCGTCGCGGCCCCCGCCAGCGGCGACTGGTCCGAGGCTGTCGCTCCGACCGCTGCGGGCGGCTTCGTCATGGGCAACCCGAACGCCAAGGTGAAGCTGGTCGAATATGGCTCGATGACCTGCCCGCACTGCGGCGAATTCGAAAAGACCGGCGCCAAGCCGCTGATCGACAATTATGTTCGCACCGGCAAGGTCAGCTGGGAATTCCGCAACTTCGTCCGCGATCCGTATGACCTCGCCGCCAGCCTCGTCGCCCGCTGCAATGGCGCGAAGAGCTTCTTCGGCCTGACCCGCGCGCTCTATTCTTCGCAAGGTGACTGGGTTGCCAAGCTCCAGACCGTTCCGCCGAAGGAAACCGAAGCGCTGCAGGCGCTGCCCCCGGCGAAGCAGTTCACCGCGATCGGCAAGATGGCCGGCTTCCCGCAATTCGCGGCGCTGCGCGGTGTGCCTGCTGCGAAGGCCGAGACTTGCCTCGCCGACACCAAGGAAGTCGACCGGCTCGTCCAGATGAACAGCGATGCGGTGTCGCAATACAACATCCCGGGCACACCGAGTTTTCTCGTCAACGGCACGCTGCTCGCTGAGACCGCGACGTGGGAGACGCTCGAGCCCAAGCTCAAGACTGCGCTGGCGGGCTGAGGCTCAGCGTCGGGGGGCGCGCAATTGCGGATCAGGCGACTTAAACTCAGCGGCTTCAAAAGCTTCGTCGAACCGGCCGAACTGCGCATCGAGCCGGGGCTGACCGGGGTCGTCGGCCCCAACGGTTGCGGCAAGTCGAACCTGCTCGAGGCGATCCGCTGGGTAATGGGCGAGGGCAGCGCCAAATCGCTGCGCGGCGGCGCGATGGAAGACGTCATCTTCGCCGGCACCGCCACCCGTCCGGCGCGCGATTTCGCCGAAGTCTCGCTGCTCGTCGATACGGTCGACGGCGACAGCGAAGTCACCCGCCGGATCGAGCGTGGCGCCGGTTCGGCCTACCGCCTCGACGGCCGCGATGTGCGCGCCAAGGACGTCGCCTTGCTGTTCGCCGACGCCGCCACCGGGGCCCATTCCCCCGCGCTGGTCAGCCAGGGCCGGATCGGCTCGGTGATCGCCGCCAAGCCGGTCGAGCGCCGTCTCATGCTAGAGGAGGCGGCGGGCATTTCCGGTCTCCACGTTCGCCGCAAGGACGCCGAGCAGAAATTGCGCGCGACCGAGGCCAACCTCGCTCGTCTCGACGAGCTGCTCGCCGTCCAGGAAGTGCGCATCGGCCAGCTTCGCCGCCAGGCCCGGGCCGCCGAACGTTATCGCGCCATGACCGATCGCATTCGCCTCGCCGAAGGGAGGCTGGTCTACGCCCGCTGGGCCGAGGCCGACCGCGCCGCCGCCGCCGCCGATGCCGAGGCCAAAGCGGCGGCGGGCGAGGTCGCCGCGCTCCACGACGCTATGACCCGAGCCCAAGTCGCGCAGGAGCATGGCGCGGCCGAAGTCGCGCTCCGCCGCGCCGCCACGCAGGAGGCGCGCGACGACGGCCGGAACCTCGCCCACGACCTCGCCACCGCCCGCGCGCGATGCGACACCGTGGTGCGGCGGCTGGCGGAGCTCGATCGCCTCGCCGCTTCGCTCGCCGCCGAGACTGCACGCGAGCAAGCACTGCGCGAAGATGCCGCGCGCGCCGCTGCCGCGCTGGAGGCAGAGACCGCCACGATCGAGGAACGGCTGGCCGACGGGGAGGCGGGCGCCGCGCGGATCGCCGCCGAGCTGACTGCAGCCGAAACCGCGTCACGCGGCGTCGAAGCGACCCTCGCCGGCCTGCTCGCCAGGGACGCCGCGATGCGCGCCGAGCTCCGCGTCGCCGAAGCCGCGCTCGACGCCGCGAATGCGCAGGC
Source organism: Sphingomonas sp. (assembly GCF_025362505.1). Lineage (GTDB taxonomy): Bacteria > Pseudomonadota > Alphaproteobacteria > Sphingomonadales > Sphingomonadaceae > Sphingomicrobium. The sequence goes on from NZ_JANYGG010000065.1 coordinate 60,467, forward strand.
TGCCCGCGCCGAGGCCGAGGCCGCGCGTCTATCCGTCCAACTCGCCGCGCTTGGCGACGGCTCCGAGCATCGCGATGCCGCCATCGTCGCCGAAGCGCGCTTCGCCAATTCGGCGACCGCCTTCGCCACCGCCGAAACCGCGCTCATTCAAGCTGAATCCGGTCGCGCCCGCGCGGTCGAGCAGCGCGACATGGGTGAAACCGTAGTCGCCACCGCCCGCGCCGCGCTTGCCGCCGCCGATGCCGAGCGATCCGCGCTGGTCCGCGCGCTCGACCATGGCCGCAGCGGCTCGGCACTGGCCGGGATCGCCGCCGAGCCGGGCTACGAACGCGCCCTCGCGGCGGCGCTCGGGGACGACCTCGAGGCCGACATCGGCGGCACCGGCGCGCGTCGCTGGGACGGCAGCGAACCCCAAGTCGCCGACCCCGTGCTCGCACCCGGCCTCGCTCCCCTCAGTACCCAAGTCCGCGCCCCGTCCGAGCTCCACCGCCGCCTCGCCCAGATCGGAGTCGCCGAGCGCGACGACGGACAGCCATTGCTACCTGGCCAGCGCCTCGTTACCCGCGACGGTGTCGTCCGCCGCTGGGACGGTTTCGTCGCGATCGGCGGCGGTGCGGCGGCGGCCGAGCGACTTGTCTGCGCCAACCGCCTCGCCGCGATCGACGCCGATCTTCCTGGCTTCACCAGCGCCGTGACCCATGCCACCTCGGCCCGCGACCAAGCCGCCGCCGCCATCGAAGCCCACCGCCACGCCGCCGAACAGGCGCGCGCCGCCGCTGCCGTCGCCGAGCACGACGGCCGCGAGGCCGCCCGCGCCGAAGATGCCGCCGTCGCCGCGCTCGACCGCCTCGACGCCAACCGCGCAGCACTCGAGGACCGCCGCGCCGATCTCGCCCCGTTGCTTGCCGCCTCGTTCGATGCCGTCGCGGCCGCCGACCATAACCTCGCCGCGCTGCCCAATGCCGCCGGCCTTGGCGCCGAGATCGACGGCGCGCGGACAGCCGCGACCGCCACCGGCAAGGCGGTCGCGGACAAGCGCGCCGAGGCCGCCACCCGCGCCCGCGAAGCCGCCTCGGCCCGCGAACGACTGGCCACCGCCGCGCGCGAGGCGGGCGAGTGGCGGCGGCGCGGGTCGGTCGCCGACGCCCGCCTCACGGAGACTGCCGAGCGAAGCCACGCGTTGGCCGGGGAACAAGCCGACCTCGCGTCGCAGCCGGCAACGCTCGCCGCCGAGGTCGCCGCGCTCGAAACCCGGTCGGCCACATCCGAAGCATCGAGCGCCACCGCCGCCGCCGCCGAGCGCGAGGCCGAAGACGCGCTCGCTGCTATCGCCAAGGCGCTCGCCGACGCCGGCGAATCCTTTGCTGCCGCGCGTGAACGCCGCGCCGGGGCGGTCGCCCGCGCCGAGAACCAGGAACTGCGCCGCCGAGAATATGCCGGCATCTGCGGTGAAAAGTTCGAATGTCCGCCACCGCTCCTGCCCGAAAAGCTCGGCTTCGAGGTCGTCAGCCTTGCCGCGCCCGACGAGGAATCCGCTGCCCTTGGCCGCCTCATCACCGAGCGCGAGCGTCTCGGCCCGGTCAACCTCGTCGCCGAAACCGAGCTTGCCGAACTCGAGGAATCGCGCACCACTGGCGCCGCTGAGCGCGACGATTTGCAGGAGGCGATCCACCGCCTGCGCGGCTCGATCGGCAGCCTCAACCGCGAAGGCCGCGCGCGCCTGCTCGATGCTTTCGCCAAGGTGGACACCCATTTCCGAAGCCTGTTCACGACCTTGTTCGACGGCGGCCAGGCGCATCTCGAACTGGTCGAAAGCGACGACCCCCTCGAAGCCGGGCTCGAGATCATGGCCCAACCTCCCGGCAAGCGCCTCACCGCGCTAACCCTCCTCTCGGGCGGCGAGCAGGCGCTGACCGCGGTCGCGCTGATCTTTGCATTGTTCCTCACCAACCCCGCGCCGATTTGCGTCCTCGACGAAGTCGACGCTCCGCTCGACGACGCCAATGTCGAGCGTTTCTGCGACCTGCTCGACCGAATGACCGGCGAAACCGACACCCGCTACCTAATCGTCACGCATAACGCTGTGACGATGAGCCGCATGCACCGCCTCTACGGGGTGACGATGATCGAGCGCGGGGTCAGCCGCCTCGTCTCGGTCGACCTTCAATCGGCGGAAACATTGCTCGCCGCTGAATAATGCTATTGCGAGTGATTATCATAAGCACTAGGCAGTGTTTATGCTTATTCACGCCATCCCCATGCTCCTCCTCGCCCTTGACGCCAGCCCCCGTGCGGTAAAGCTCGCCGAGCTGGGTAGTGAGATTGTCGTCACCGCGCTGCACGAACGCCGCTCTAATGAGAGCGCAACCAAGACCGACACACCACTTCAGAATATCCCCCAGACAATCAGCGTCATCGACAGCCGCCAGATCGCCGATCAGGGCATGCGCTCGATCCAGGACGTCCTCCGCTACGTCCCCGGGGTTGCGCTGTCGGGCGGGGAAGGGCATCGCGACCAGATTGTCGTGCGCGGCAACGGGTCCACCGCCGACTTCTTCGTCGACGGCCTGCGCGACGACGTTCAATATTACCGCGGCCTCTACAATCTCGACCGGGTCGAGGTGCTCAAGGGTCCCAACGCAATGATCTTCGGCCGTGGTGGCGGTGGCGGGGTGGTCAACCGGGTGACCAAGCGGCCCGAACGCGCCCGCATCGCCCGCGGCACTGTTTCGCTCGACGAGCGCGGCGCCTGGTATGGCGAGGCGGACCTCAACTCCCCGTTCGGCGAACGGTTCAGCGCGCGGGCAAACGCCGTGTACGAAGAGTTCAACAATTTCCGCGATGCCTATGAAGGGTACCGGATCGGCCTCAACCCGACACTGGCCCTTACTCCGAACGCGGCAACGCGGATCGATGTTGGCTTCGAATATGCCGCCGACCGCCGAGTCGTCGATCGCGGCCTTCCATCCGACGGCGGGCGGCCGCTCACGGGCTTCGACCGAACCTTCTTCGGCGATACCGAGCTCAATCGTACACGCTTTACCGGGAAGGTCGGTACCGCTCGATTCGAGCATCGCTTCACCGACCGGCTCAAGCTCGTCTCAAAGGCGCTCTATGGCGACTATGACAAATTTTACCGAAACGTCTTGGCCGCGACGCCCGTCACGACCGTTGGCGGCGTCCGTCGCGTCGGGCTTGAAGCCTATCAATCCCCGACGACGCGCCGCAACCTGCTGCTGCAGACCGACCTCATCGCCGATGTGACGACCGGACCTGTCAGCCACACATTGCTCGTCGGGACCGATTTTGGCGACCAGCGTACCCACGCCGAGCGGACCCAAGGTTTCTTCGACTCCGGACCTTTCACTAGCGCCGACCAGCGCCGGTACATGACGCCCCTTGCCAGCGATATTTTCGTGCCGACGGTCACTTTTCGCGACGGCATCGGGCGGACCGATGCGCGCACCCGGGCGAAGGCTTTCGGCGTCTATGTCCAGGACCAGGCGAAGATCGGCGATCATCTCGAGATCGTCGCCGGCTTGCGCCGTGACCAGTTTGAGTTGGCGGTCAACGACCTTCGGAAAAACGCCTTTTTCCGCCGCACCGATCTTCTCTGGTCACCGCGGATCGGGCTTGTCCTGAAACCCACCGACCGGCTGTCCCTCTATGCCAGCTTCAGCCGCAGCTTCCTTCCCCAGTCGGGCGACCAGTTCAGCTCGCTCGACGTCACCACTGCCGCACTCAAGCCCGAGCGCTTCACCAATCGCGAAGCGGGAGTGAAGTGGGCTGCGCTGCCCGGCCTCGACGTCTCGCTCGCCGCCTATCGTCTCGACCGCACCGACACGCGCGCGACCGATCCCGCGACCAACCTCACCGTGCTCACCGGCGCCCAGCGCAGCCGAGGTGTCGAACTGACGGTGCAGGGCGAGGTCAGCCGCCGGCTAACGATCAGTGGCGGCGCCGCACTGCAGGAAGCCGAGATCACCCGCACCACGGTCGCCGCGCCCACCGGCCGCAAGGTGCCGCTGGTGCCGAAATTCCAGGCTTCGCTGTGGGGGCGCTATAATCTTACCGACCGCCTCGGCGCCGGGCTTGGCGTCTACCACCAGTCCAACAGCTTCGCCTCGATCAGCAACACGGTCGTCTTGCCGGCCTTCACGCGGGTCGATGCGGCGGCCTTCGCCAAGCTCGGCCACGGCGCCGAATTCCAGCTCAACGTCGAAAATCTGATCGACCGATCCTATGTCGGACTGGCCTTCAACGACAACAACCTCACCCCCGCCAACCCTCGCACCGTCCGTGCGACCCTGCGCTTCGGGATATAGCCGAGCGACTGCGCCGCCGGCGGGCACCTACGGCCAACTCCGCCACCCGCGCGCTGACTTGCGCGGTGAACCCGGCGCGTTAGACTTCGCCCGAAAATAGGGGAGAGTTTATGCGTCGTACAATGATCGCGCTGTTTGTCGGCACCAGCCTGACGCTCGCCGCGCCGGCTGTTGCGGGTCCAGCTGGAACGGCCAGCTTTCATCGGCTGATGGACGATTATTGGGTGGCCTATCTCAAGACTTCGCCGCTGTCCGCAAGCCAGGCGGGGGTGCAGAGCTATGACGCTCAGCTCGACCTCGTCGGGACAGCGCAAATGGATCGCCAAGCGGCGGCAGCGGCGGGATTCCTGGCGCGGCTGAACACCATTCCCGCCGCCGGGCTCGACCCCGCCGACCAGACCAATCGCGCGATCCTCAAGCGCCAGCTCGAAGGCGCGATCGAGGGCAATCGCTTTGGTCAGCGACAATTGCTCTATTCGACGCTCGGCAGCTACCACAACATGCTCGCTGGAATGGCCGAACAGCTGCCGTTCCGGGCCCGCGCAGATTATGACAATTATCTCAGCCGGCTCGCGCTCGTGCCCGATCGGATGCGGGCCTATAGCGACCTCAGCGTCGCCGCTGCGCGGCAGGGTTTCGTCCAACCGTGCGTGACGATGACCGGGTTCGAGACGAGCATCACCGGGGTCATTGCCGCCGATCCGGCGAAGTCGCGCTTCTACCTGCCGTTCGCCGGGGCGCGCCCCTCAGTCGTCGCGGATGCCGACTGGGAGGCGCTGCAAGAGCGGGCGCGCGGGCTGATCAGCTCCCGCATCAACCCGAGCTACCAGTCGTTCGACGACGCCTATGTTCGCGACATCAAGGGCAAGTGCCGGGCCTCGGTCGGCGCCTCCGCGCTGCCCAATGGCGCGGCTTACTACGCATACCAGGTGCGCCAGCAGACCACGACCGACCTCACCCCCGAAGCGATCCACCAACTCGGGCTTCGCGAAGTGGCGCGGATCCGAGCGGAAATGGTCGAAGTGGCGACCAAGGCGGGGTACCCGACCCGCGAGGCGATGATCGCCGAGATACGCTCGAACCCGAAGTATTTTGCTCGCACGCCAACCGAACTGATGGCCGCAGCCGCTCTCCAGGCCAAGACGATCGACGGCAAGATGCCGACCTTGTTCACCCGCCTGCCTCGCCTGCCGTACGGGGTGCGTGAAATCCCGGCCGAGACCGCCGCTGGCAACACCACCGCTTATTACCAGCCTGGCAGCCCCGACGCCGGGATCGCGGGGACTTACTACGTCAACACGTCGAAACTCGACCAGCGTCCGTTGTGGGAGCTGCCGGCCTTGACCGTCCACGAGGCGGTCCCTGGCCATCACATGCAGATTGCGCTCCAGCAGGAGCTCGAGATGCCGCCGTGGCGCAAATACACCGTCTTCTTCACCGCGTTCGTCGAGGGGTGGGGGCTATATTCGGAACGGCTCGGGATCGAGATGGGGATCTACGATACGCCCGAGAAAAACATGGGTCGGCTGAGCTACGAAATGTGGCGCGCGTGCCGGCTGGTGGTCGACACCGGACTGCATGCGAAAGGTTGGAGCAAGGGCCAGGCGGTTGCCTTCATGAAGGACAATAGCGCACTGACCGACGCCAACATCGACGCCGAGGTCAATCGCTACATCTCCAACCCGGGCCAGGCGCTGGCCTACAAGCTGGGCGAGCTCAAGATCCGTGAATTGCGCGCGCGGGCCGAGCAGCAGCTCGGGCCGAAGTTCGACCTGCGCCGCTTCCACGACGCGGTGCTTGGGCAAGGCGCGGTGCCGCTCGACGCCCTTGAAGCGCAGATCGACGCATGGATCGCTGCCGAGAAAGCCCGCGCGTAATTCTTATTTCGGCGGCGGCGTATCCGCGTTGACGTCGGAGGCGCGGGCGCTGGCGGCGTCGTGGATTTCCTGCAGCGCGCAGCCGGTGTAGCCGGCCGGGCCGACCGCCGAGCAGCTTTGCGGGCCGGTCAGGCCCTGGCGGCTGAACACGCGCGACTGGTTGACCCAGCTGTTGCGCTTCTGCGGCGCGCCACTAGAGCGCAGATTGGGCGGAATGCGGAAGCGCTCGCTCTCGGGTCGGCGCGAACAGACCACGATCTGGTCATCGGTCGAGCGCGGGCATGGATCGGTGCCGTAGACGAGGATCTCGGCGCTACGGCTCTGCGCCAGCGCAGGCAGCGGCTCCATCACGGTCGAGCCGACGAGCATTGCGGCGCCGATCGCGAAACTGGAGAACAGGGCTTTCATGCGGTCGTCCTTTCGAGGAGTCTATCGGCTTTCGAGGAGGTCAACGGTCGAGCCGCTGCCCCGGGTTCATTCAAATGCGTTTCGACAGGCTGATCGCCGCGCGGCATCCCGCGCGGATCACGGCCGAGAGCATCGGGTAGCCGGCGGCTTCGGCGGCGCCATGTTCGCGCGCGGTGTTGCGATGCTCGAGCTCATCGGCCTGGAAATCTAGGATGTCGGCGGCAAGCTCGGGATCGCTATCACCAAGTTCGACCAGCTGGTCGGCATAATGTTTGTCGATCTCGGTCTCGACCGCCTCGGTGCAGGCCATTGCCGCTTTCTCGGACATCAATGCGGTCGCCGCGCCAAGCGCAAAGCCGGCGATGTCCCAGATCGGATGGAGCAGGGTGGGGCGGACGCGGCGTTCGGCCATCAGCTCGTTGAAGCGCTTGAGGTGGCGCTCCTCCTGCGATGCCATTCGCGCGACGAGGTGCGAGGCGGGGGTGCCACGGCCGAGCACCGCGAGCTGCCCGGCGTAAATCCGGGTCGCACCATATTCGCCGGCCTGATTGACGCGCAGCATCGACGCGAAGTCGGGCTTGCGGTCTCCCGGAGTCCAGCGGCTCATGCGTGCCTCCCGCGCACGAGCAAGGCCCAGACAGCGATTGCCGAAGGCAGCGAGATGACCGCGTTCCAGGCTGCCAGCGAGAGGCCGAGGAAACGCCACTGGACCTGGTCGCACTGGATCAGCGGCACTTTCATAATCTCCTTGAAAACGTCAGCCGTGGTGCTGCCACTGCCCAAGGTCGAGCAGCTGGTGAAGCCCTTGAAGACGTGCGCCTCGACCCCGGCATGATAAACGCCGATCGCGCCGGAGATGGCGATGCCGAGCGCGGCGAGCGCCACAAGGCCGCGCGCTCGAGATGTCTCGGCCGGAAACAGGAACGCGGCGCCAGCCAGCGCGATCGCGGCGGCATGAGGATAACGCTGCCACCAGCACATTTCACATGGCCACAAATGACCGACATATTGCGAAAAGAGCGCGCCACCGAGCAGCGCGACCGGAACCGCCAGCGCCAGCAAACGGGCGACAGCGCCCGGCGACTGCGTGCCGATCCGCGCGTGCGGCGCAGGGAGGGCGGTGTCGCTCATCGGCCTAGCGGGTCGCCACTTTGGGCGCGGCGGGGGCTTTGGCGGCGAGCCGCTTCAGTGTCTTCAGGGCATAGTCGAGCTGGAAGTCCTTGACCCCCTGCGCCTTCAGCTGGTCGGCGGTTGCAGTGAACCGTGGATCGGGGTTTGCGTCGTCCTCGAGGATCGAATCATCGACCTTGGTCTGGCTCAAGAGGTGCTTGCGCAGGTCGGCCTCGCGCAGCCGCGGGCGCAGCTTGTAATCGGGATCGCTAAGCTGCGGCACGACGATATCGGGATCGATCCCGCCCGCCTGAACCGATCGGCCCGACGGCGTGTAGTAACGCGCGGTGGTCAGGCGCAGGACCGAGGCGGCGCTCATCGGCATGACCGTCTGGACACTGCCCTTGCCGAAGCTGCGCTCGCCGAGCACGAGCGCGCGGCGTTGATCCTGAAGCGCGCCGGCAACAATTTCCGCCGCCGAGGCAGTGCCCGCATCGACCAGCACGACGACAGGCAGGCCGTGGGCGAGGTCTCCGGGGTGGGCGTAGAAGCGCTCGATGTCGGTCTTCTCGCGGCCGCGCTCTGAAACAATCTCCCCGCGGTCGAGGAAGGCATCGCTGACCGACACCGCCTGGTCGAGTAGCCCGCCGGGATTGGAACGCAGGTCGACTACATAGCCGAGCGGACGGCCGCCAGTGGCCTTGTCAATCGACATCAGCGCGGATTCCGTCGCGGCGCCGGTCTGCGCCGAGAAGCTGTTGATATTGATGTAGCCGATGCCGTCCTTGACCTCCCACTTGACCGGCTTGAGCTCGATTTTCTCGCGGGTCAGCTGGACGTCGAACGGCTTGTCGCGGCCGGGGCGGACGATGGTCAGCTTGATCTTCGTGCCGGGCGCGCCGCGCATCTTCTCGACCGCCTCGTCGAGGGTCGAGCCGTAGAGCAGTTCGCCGTCGAGATGGGTGATGTAGTCGCCGGATTTGAGACCCGCGCGCCACGCTGGCGTATCCTGCGTCGGGGTGACGATCTTGACCGCGCCGTCCTCGGACGAAACGGTGATACCGAGCCCGCCGTAATTGCCGTCGGTGGTCGCCTTGGTCTGCTGGAAGTCGGCGCCCTCGGCATAGGCCGAGTGCGGATCGAGCGCGGCAAGCATGCCGTCGATCGCGCCCTTGATCAGGACATGGTCGTCGACCTTGTCGACATAGCTCGATCGGGCGCGCTGGAACACGCTCATGAACGTCTCGAGCTCTTTATAGGTGTCGGTGTCGGCCGCCGCGAGCTGACTGGTGGCGGTGGGGACGAAGGCCAGCGCGCCGACCAGCGCGAAGGGAGGAAGAAGCTTGGCGAAGCGCATCGAACACCTTTTTCGAGACCGGCGGGGGCGAGTCTAGCCGCCTTTGGCGCGGTTTGACAGTATTGCAGATGAAGCGGCGATGAAGGCCGGCGACAGATTGGTGCCCCGCTGGGACAGTTCGACCTCGACCGGGCCGACCGCACGACCGAGCGGGTCGCCGCGGCGGACGCGTGAGCCATTCGCAAGCGCGGTCCCGGCGTTGACGATGAGGCTGAGCCAGCCGCCACCATGGTCGATGATGATCACGCCGTCGGAGCGGCGATAGGGGCCGGCGAAGACGATTGTGCCGTCGGCGGGGACGGTCAGTGGGACGCCATTCGGGTTGGCGAAGGTCAGGCCGCGCGAGCGGATGCCGTTCGCGTCGACCGAGCCGAGCCCCGCGGCAAGCGGCGCGTCGAGCGGTAGCTGGTAGGCAAAGGGCGGCGCGCCGAGCTTGCTCTCGTCGGGCGTGGGACGCGGGGGTAGGGCATCGAGCTGGGCGAGTTTGCGCGCGTTGGCGAGGCCGGCGCGGCGACGGGCTACCACGTCGCCGAGTGCGGTCAGCGTTTCGCCGCCCGCAAGGCTGACGTCGCCAGCGCCAATCGCCTGGCCGGCGAATCGGGTCTTGCGGGACAGTGCCTGTTCCTCGAGCGAGGCGAAGCGGACGCGCTGCCGGTCGAGGTCGGTGCGCTCACGGGCGAGGGAGTCGCGTGCGGCGAGGGCGGAGGTCTCGGCGCGATGACCGGCTTCGATCTCGGTGGACAGTGCGGCGGTGCGCGCGCGGATCACGGGCATCGTGGCATCGAGCAGCGCGCGGACGCGGATGAATTCCTCGGTCGAGCCATCGGCCAGTGCAAGCAACGGCGGGCGACGGCCCATCGTAACGAGCCCGGCGAGCAGGCCGGCGATCGGTGCCTGGCGTTCGGCGAGCCGCCGGTGCTGGGCGGCGGCGGCGGCGCGGGCGATGACGAGCTCGGCCTCGGCGGCGGCGATGCGGGCTTCGGCGCCCTCGATCGAGGCGGCGGCGGCGCGTTGTTCGCCGGCAAAGCGCTGAGCCTCGTCGCCGGCGCGCGAAGCTTCGGCGGTGAGGCGCTGCTCTTCGGCGCTGGCGCGGGCAACGTCGGCACGGGCGGCGGCGAGCGTCTGGTCGGGCGATGCGACGGGAGGCTCGTTACCGACCAGAGTTGGAGCTCCGAGCAGCGGCGCGGCGAGCAGCACGGCAAAGGTGAGGGACCAGCGCATCGGCCTATCCATCGCGATGATAGGGGTGGTTCGCAAGGATCGCCGTTGCGCGGAACAATTGCTCGGCCAGCATCGCACGGGCCAGCAGGTGAGGCCAGGTCGCCGGTCCGAAGGAGAGGAGCAGGTCTGCGCCCGCCCGGCCCTTTTCGCCATGGCCGTCGGCGGCGCCAATGAGGAAGCGCGCCTCGCGCTTGCCGCCGTCGCGCCACGCTTCCAGTTTCATCGCCAAGGCCATCGACGACAGCGCCTCACCGCGCTCGTCGAGGGCGATCGTCACGCTGTTCGGGGGTGGCGGCGGGACGGTACCGCCGCGGTCAGGAAGCTCGCTGACCCTGGTCGACCAGGCGATTCGCTTGAGGTAGCGCTCAACCAGCTCGGCCTCGCTCGACCGCCCTATCTTGCCGCGGGCGATGATGTGCAGCAGCATGGGCCTGCCTAGGCGGCGCCGATCTTGGCGTCCTTTTCGTCTCCGAACGCCCACATCCGCTCGAGATTGTAGAAGCTGCGAACTTCGGGGCGGAACAGGTGGATTATCACGTCGTCGGCGTCGATCAGCACCCAGTCGGCGATAGGCAGCCCCTCGATCCGGGCGATCTTGCCGAATTCTTGCTTGATCTTGTCGGCGAGCTTGGTCGCCATCGACGCCACCTGGCGCGAGGAGCGGCCGGACGCGATCACCATGTGATCGGCGATCGACGACTTGCCGGCGAGCGGGATCGAGATGGTCTCGACCGCCTGGTCGTCGTCGAGGCTTTTCAGGATAAGCGCGTGGAGCGCGGCGACGTCGGCGGGGCCTGCAGGGCGACGGCCGGGAACGCGGACACCGCCAGTGGCGGGATTAGGGTCGGTCAATTCAGCTCCTGTGATGGCGCGCGGGCGAGGGGCGCCGCGAATCGGCGATGCCAGTCGAGATCAAGCGCGCGAAGGCGGGTTGCGGAGGTCGGGTCGGGGGGCAGGCGAAGCAGGCTAATCGCCGGTGCGCTCCAATTCGTCCACCTCCGTGCCGTGGCGGCGGGGTGGACGAACCACCGCAGCCAGCCCATCGCGCGAGCCGCGCGGGCGTCGTCTCCATAGCCCGGACGCGACATCACCGCAATCGGGATGGTGCGGGCAAGCCGGCGCCAATCCTTCCACTGGTGGAATAAGGGCAAAGTATCGGTGCCCATCAGCCAGATGAAGCGGTCGGTCGGATAGCGGCGGACGATCGCGGTTACCGTATCGACCGTGAAGCGGGTGCCGAGGCGGCTCTCGATGCTGCTGACCCTGATTCGCGTGCCTCGCGCCATTTCGCGGGCCGAGGCGAGGCGCGCGGAATAGGGCGCCATGCCTTGGGCCGGTTTGAGCGGATTACCGGGCGAGACCAGCCACCACAGCTCGTCGAGCCCCAGCGCCTCCATCGCCGACAGGCTCATCCGCCGATGCCCGCGATGTGCCGGGTTGAAGCTGCCGCCAAGGAGACCGATGCGCCGCATGTGGGAAGGGCTTTAGCAGCTTCCCGCTGTCAGCCTAGCGGCGGTGGCGCATGCGGAGCGGGAACAGGGCGAGGTCGAGTTGCCCGGCCCGAAGCGCGCATCCCGCCTCCGGTTATCGCGTGACGCGCTGCATCACTCCCACTCGATCGTGCCGGGGGGCTTGCTGGTGTAGTCGTAAACGACGCGGTTGATGCCGGGGACTTCGTTGACGATGCGCGTCGCGACCCTAGTCAGGAAGGACGCGTCGAACGGGTAGACGTCGGCGGTCATGCCGTCGACGCTGGTCACGGCGCGAAGTCCGCAGACGCTGTCATAGGTGCGTGCGTCGCCCATTACGCCGACCGTGCGTACGGGCAACAGTACGGCGAACGCCTGCCAGATCGCGTCGTACAGCCCGGCGTTGCGGATTTCCTCGAGGTAGATAAGGTCGGCCTTGCGCAGAATGTCGCACTTTTCCTTGGTCACCTCGCCGGGGATGCGGATGGCGAGGCCGGGGCCGGGGAAGGGGTGGCGGGCGACGAAAGCCTCGGGCAGGCCCAATTCGCGGCCGAGCACGCGGACCTCGTCCTTGAAAAGCTCGCGCAGTGGCTCGACGAGTTTCATCTTCATATGCTCGGGCAGGCCGCCGACATTGTGATGGCTCTTGATCGTCACCGACGGCCCGCCGGTGAAGCTGACGCTTTCGATCACGTCGGGGTAGAGCGTGCCCTGCGCGAGGAAGTCGGCGCCGCCGACCGTTGCAGCTTCGGCGTCGAATACCTCGATGAAGGTCTTGCCGATGAACTTGCGCTTGGCCTCAGGGTCGGTGATGCCGGCGAGGCCCGAGAGGAATTGTTGCTCGGCGTCGACGTGGACCAGCGGGATGTTGAACGAGTTGCGGAACAGCGAGACGACCTGCTCGGCCTCGCCCGAGCGCATCAGGCCGTGGTCGACGAACACGCAGGTCAGCTGATCGCCAATCGCTTCGTGGATGAGGACGGCGGCGACCGCGCTGTCGACCCCGCCCGACAGCCCGCAAATGACCCGGCCGGTGCCGACCTGGGCGCGGATCTCGGCAATCTTGGCGTCGCGGAAGGCGCCCATCGTCCAGTCGCCCGAACAACCGCAGATGTGGCGCGCGAAGTTGGCGAGCAGCTTGCCGCCGTCGGGTGTGTGGACGACCTCGGGATGGAACATCATCGAATAGAAGCGCCGCGCCTCGTCGGTCGCGATGGCATAGGGCGCGCCTTCCGAGCGGGCGACGATCGAGAAGCCGTCGGGGAGTTGTTCGACACGGTCGCCGTGGCTCATCCACACCTGATGCTTCTCGCCGACATGCCACAGGCCATCGAACAGCGCGGACGGCGCGACGACGTCGATGTAGGCGCGACCGAATTCCTTGTTGTCCGAGGTGGCGACGAGACCTCCGAGCTGGTGCGCCATGGTCTGCTGGCCGTAGCAGATGGCGAGGATGGGGAGGCCGGTGCCGAAGAAATGCTGGGGTGCGCGGGGACTGTCTTCCCACGTCACCGATGATGGACCGCCGGAGAGGATAATGCCCTTGGGCTGGAGCCGGTCGAACGCCTCGGCGGCTGAGTTAAACGGGGCGATTTCGCAATAGACGCCGGCCTCGCGGACACGGCGGGCGATGAGCTGGGTGACCTGGCTGCCGAAGTCGACAATGAGAATCGTGTCGGCAAAAACTTCGGGGTGGGCGGTCACTCAGGCATCCTTTGGGGGCAAAAAATATGCGCCGGAGCCCTAGGGCCCCGGCGCATCGCTGTCCACCGAAGTGGGGTCGTTACCAGCCGCGATAACCGTAGTCGCGGCGCAGTTGCTCGATGTTGAGATCGATCACCCGGCCCGAATAATCGACCTTGCAGGTGAAGCTGAGGTTCGGTGAGCCATACCCGCCGCTATTGTAGCCGCCACCGTAGCCGCCATTATAGCCGCCGTAGCCGCCGTAGCCGCCGTAACCGCCGTAACCGCCGTTGTTGCCGCCGTAGCCGCCACCGTAACTGTTGCTCGAGATCAGGCCATGAACGCGAAGCGCGCCTCTATTGCGCGGTTCGATGCTGGTGATCCCGCTGACGCGGCCGCCGGTGCCATAACCGCTATTGCCATAGGTTCCGCCGTAAGCGCCGCCGTACCCGCCGTAGTTACCATAACCACCGCCATTGCCGTTGAGCCGCGCTTCAACCGCGCCAGCGCACTGCTGGACCGCCACATTTGCCTGAATCGTGCGGCCGCCGTAGCCATAGCTCTGGCCGTAGCCTGAGTTGCCATACTGGTAACCGCCATATTGAGTCGCCGAGATGACGCCGTTGATGACTTGGCCGATTGCACCTCCGACGTTGTTGCCGTAGCTATTGCCGTAACCATAGCTGGGATAATATTGCGCCGCGGCCGGGCTTGCAGCCCCGACTACTATCGCGAGGCCGGCCGCACCGGCCAGCAGTTTCTTATATGCAGACATGGGGCGTCTCCTTGTTTCAAATTTCCCGAATTCGCTCGGGTACATCAACGTCTGTGCTGCAATTCGGCTGCATCATTGCTGAAGCGACTGTTGTCCGTTGTTCAGGATCTGCTGGATCATCGGTTGCGATCCGCTGGCTCGTGGCAAGCGGCGGCGGCCCAGTAACGTTCGACCGTCGTCAATGAGTCACCGCGGCGCGACAGGCGCCTGTCGAAGCCTGCGCGCAAATTTGCGACTGACGCGCGAACTGCTAGGAAATCGGGAATGACGGTGGGAGACCAATATTTCTCCGCGCAGGCGGTGATCGCCGAGACGATGGCCTCGACCAGCTCGGAGCGGCAGGGGCGGGCAATCGACCATGACCAAGCGGCGTCGATGGAAAAGAAGAAGCAAGAGGGCTATTTCTGATGAACAGCCTTTTGCCTGACGCGCTCGATCCGCTCTCTGCCCAGCCGTTCGAGGGCTCGGGTCGGAGCTCGCTGCTGCGTTTCATCACCTGCGGGTCGGTCGATGACGGCAAGTCGACCCTGATCGGGCGGCTGCTTTACGACACGCGCCAGATCCTCGACGACCAGATGAGCACGCTCGAGGCGGACTCGGCGCGCAGCGGCACGCAAGGAGCGGCGATCGACTTCGCACTGCTCGTCGACGGCCTCGCCGCCGAGCGCGAACAGGGGATCACGATCGACGTCGCCTACCGCTTCTTCGCCACCCCGACGCGCAAGTTCATCGTCGCCGACACGCCGGGCCATGAGCAATATACTCGCAACATGGTCACCGGGGCGTCGTCGGCGGACGCCGCGGTGATCCTGATCGACGCGCGCAAGGGCGTGCTGACGCAGACGCGGCGGCACAGCTTTATCGCCCATTCGCTCGGCATTCGTCATCTCATCCTCGCGGTGAACAAG
Organism: Sphingomonas sp.; assembly: GCF_025362505.1. Taxonomy (GTDB): domain Bacteria; phylum Pseudomonadota; class Alphaproteobacteria; order Sphingomonadales; family Sphingomonadaceae; genus Sphingomicrobium. The sequence continues at coordinate 75,600 of NZ_JANYGG010000065.1, forward strand.
ATGGACCTGGTCGGTTGCTCGGCCGAGCGGTTTCACGAGATCGTCGGGGAATTTCGCCTTGCTGCCGGGTCGATGGGGATAACCGAATTCAGCGCCATTCCGCTGTCGGGCCTGACCGGCGAGAATGTCGTCGATCGCGGTACGGCAATGGATTGGTACAAGGGACCGACGCTGATCGAGGGGCTCGAAGCCGTCGACCTCGATACCGACATAGCGCTGCGCCGGCCGTTCCGACTGCCGGTGCAATGGGTCAATCGCCCCGACCAGAATTTCCGCGGTTTCGCGGGGCTGGTCTCGTCGGGCTCGATCGTGCCGGGCGACGCAGTGCGGGTCCTTCCGTCGGGTCGGACCTCGACCGTCGCGCGGATCGTGACGTTCGGAGGCGATCAGGCGTCGGCCATTGCGGGCCAGTCGGTGACGCTGACCCTGTCGGATGAGGTCGATTGCTCGCGCGGCGACGTCATTGTCGTTGCCGGCGATCCGACGCAGGTCGCCGACCGGTTCGAGGCGAGCTTCGTCTGGCTGAGCGAGGAGCCGCTGGTTCCGGGACGCGGCTATGCGCTCAAGTTAGCCAGCCAGACCGTCGGCGCGACCGTCCAGGCGCCGAAATACGAGATCAACGTCAACACGATGGAGCATCTCGCCGCCAAGACGTTCGAGCTGAACGCGATCGGCGTTGCCGAGATCGCCACCGACCGCCAGATCGTGTTCGCGCCCTATGCCGAGGACAAGGCGCTCGGCGGGTTCATCCTGATCGACCGGGTGACCAACGCCACGGTCGCGGCGGGGATGATCCATTTCGCGCTGCGCCGGGCGTCGAACATCCATTGGCAGGCGCTCACCGTCGACCGCGACAAGCGCGCCAAGCTCAAGAACCAGCGGCCGGCGGTCGTCTGGCTGACCGGGCTGTCAGGGGCGGGCAAGTCGACCATCGCCAACCTCGTCGAGATGAAGCTCAACCGGATGAACCGCCACAGCTTCCTGCTCGACGGCGACAATGTCCGCCACGGGCTCAACAAGGACCTCGGCTTCACCGAGGCCGACCGGATCGAAAATATCCGCCGCGTTGGCGAGGTCGCGCGGTTGATGAGCGATGCCGGGCTGATCGTCATCACCGCCTTCATCTCGCCGTTCCGCGCAGAGCGGGAGATGGTGCGGCAAATGATGGAGCCGGGCGAATTCCTCGAGATCTTCGTCGACACGCCGCTGGCCGAGGCCGAGAAGCGCGACGTAAAGGGCCTTTATGCGAAGGCGCGGGCTGGCGAGCTCAAGAACTTCACCGGGATCGACAGCCCGTATGAAGCTCCAACCACGGCCGAGCTCCGGATCGACACGACGAGGTTGACCGCCGAGCAGGCCGCCGACGCGATCGTCGAGGCGCTGCTCGATTTGTCAACTTAACCGCGCCAGTTCGCCGGGAACTGGCGGCGCAGGGCTTCAACCTTCGGGCGGTCGTTGATGACGATGTACGGGTAGCTCGGGTTGCGGGCCATGAAGTTCTGGTGCTCGCGCTCGGCCGGGTAAAAGCCCTTGAAGGGTTCGATCGTGGTGACGATCGGGCGGTTGAACACACGGGCGGACGATAGCTGTGCGATGTAAGCGCGGGCGACCTTGGCCTGCGCCGGGGTCGTCGGAAACAGCGCCGAGCGGTATTGCGTGCCGCTGTCGGGCCCCTGACGGTCCTTCAGCGTCGGGTCGGCGACGACCGAGAAATAGATTTGCAGGATTTCGCCGTAGCTGACCTTGGTCGGGTCGAACACGACGCGGACGGATTCGGCGTGGCCGGTGGTGCCGCTCGAGGTTGCCTCGTAGCGCGCGGTGGAGGCCGAGCCGCCGCTGTAGCCCGAGCTGACGTCGATCACGCCCTTCACGTGGCGATAAACCCCCTCGACCCCCCAGAAGCACCCACCGGCGAGCACCGCGACTTCGCGATTGGCGGTGGCGGGGACATCGATCGTCGGGCGCGGGGCGGTGACGAGGGCCGACGAAGAACCGGCAGCGGCGACGCCGAGCAGCGCACCGAGCACGGCGAGGGGGATGAAAATCGGCCTGGTCATATGGTCTCTCCGCGAACGTTGACGCGCTGATGAGCGCGGCTTGCTGAACGGAGGAGGAACGAGTGAAGCGCGCGGGCAGATGCCGAGCCAAGTAGACACGCTAGACAGTGTAGCGCGTTTTTCGCGGCCTCTTGCAGCGCCGTCCTCCGCGCTGAACGAAGCCCCCCCCCGCCCGCGAGAGCGGAAGGGGGAACAAGGACCTTAGAACTTGTAGCCGGCGCGCAGTCCGATCGTGCGCGGGGTGCCAGGCACGATGAGTGTCCGGGTGCAGATGCTGCACGCGGTGCTGCGATTGAGGTCGTTGCGCTTGTCGAACAGGTTCGCGACGTAGAGCTCGACGTTGAAGGAGCGCCAGTCGAGACCGGTCGCGGCGTCGACGAGGGTGTAGGCGCGCTGCCTGCCGAGGAAGGTGGCGGGGTTCGTCCTGACCGCCGGATCATAGGTCCGCAGCGCCGTGCTCGCCGAGCTCTGATGGGCCACGCCGACCTGGACGTGCGCCTTGGTTGCGCCCGCTAAATTCCAGCTGTAGCGAGCGGTCGCCGATCCCTTGAACCGCGGCGTGATTGGCAGGCGGGTGCCCGACGGCGCAACGATCGTGTCGCCGGTACAGTTCGCATCGGCGTCGAAGCCTTGGCAGATGTTGCCCTTGGTCTTGGCGTCGGTGTACGCCGCCGCCGCGTTGAGCGTGAGGCCCCCGCGGGAATAGCTGATATCGCTCTCGATGCCGTTGATCGTTGCGTCGCGGCCATTCTGGATGACCGTCAGCGAGTTGAGGCCAAGGAAGCTGAACTGGAATTTTTTCCAGATCTGGTGATAGACGGCGGTGTTCCAGTGGACCGCGCCGCCCATTGCGGTAATCTTCACGCCCAACTCGTAGTTGGTCAGATAGTCGGGCTGATAGGGATCGCCGACCCGGCGGTTGATCCCGCCCGGTCGGAAGCCGCGCGACCAGGTCGCGTAGAGCAGGGTGTTGGGGTCAGCTCTGAAGGTCATGTTGAGGCGGTGAGTAAAGCCATTGCCCTTGGCGCGCTTGGGTACCGCCCGGCCGTCTACGAAATCGGCGACGTTACTGCACGGTGTTCCTGCAAGGCTGCCGGTGGCGAACGTCGTATCGGTCCCGTTGAGCTGCGAATTGCGCAGCGTGTCGCCACTTGTCGTCAGACACGCCGCGACACCCGTACGGGAACTACCTGCCGCATTCGGCGGGGGGTTGTCATCCGCGCCCTGGAAATAGGCCGGATTGCGCCCGAACCCAGCGAACCCGAATAGCGTGTTGTCGTATTTGAAGAGCCGGCCGCCGGCGGTGATGGTGAACTGGGGCGCGAGGTCGAAGCTTGCCTCGCCGAACAGCGCATAATCCTTGTCGACGCGCTTCTGCTTGGTCAGCCACAGCGTGCCGGGACGGCCGTTTACGGACAGCAGCGGCCCGAGATTGTCGATGATATAGTCCTGGAAGATGTTGTTCGACTGGCGCTGATAAAAAGCGCCGGCGATGACGCGGAACGGCTGGTCTTGTGGGCTCGCGATGCGGAACTCCTGGCTCATCTTCTTGAAATGGTCAGTTCCGGTAATGTGCTGGCGCGGATCGATCGTGTTGCCGGCAGCGTCCTGGTAATAGAAGTAGTTGGCGAGGCCGCCATAGGACGAATAGGCTCGGTCGTAGGCATCGGAATAATCGGTATAATCCGACGTCGTATATGTCTTGCGATCAAGATATGCACCGGCATACGTAATGTCAAAATTGCCGATTTTGCCCTCGACGGTCAGCGCCGCCTGGGTAAATTTGTCCTTGCGCACTTCCGGGAAGAAGCGGTCGACTTTAAGGTCACCGAGCGCGGGATCGTAACTGAAGTTCCCGTTGCTCTTGAGGTTCTGGTGCAGCACCGTCGGCGTTACGGTCCAGTTGTCGTCGAGGTCGATCTTCAGTGCAGCGCGACCGCCGTAAGTCGTCGTGTCGTTGAAGTTTTTCTTCACAAGGTTGTTGTTGTTGACGCTGATCCCGTCGAGATTGCAGCCAATGATATTGCCGTCGCCATCGCGGATCGCCGTCCCGCAGTAGGTCCGGCTGCCGGGGACGTTGTCGATATAGCCCGCATCATGCTGGACATAGCCCACTGCGCGGAACGCGATCCGGTCGGCGATGGGGAGATTGATCATCCCCTCGAGCTTGCCACCCTGGCCGCCGTGGGCGACGGTGTTGATCTCGCCGTCGACGCGGCCTTCGGTGGTGTGCAGCTTGGGCTTGTTGGTGATGATGCGGATCGTGCCCGCCTGGCTCGACGCGCCGTAAAGTGTCCCCTGCGGACCGGCGAGACTCTCGATCCGCGCAATGTCGTAGATATGGATGTCGAGCGTGCCGCCGATCGTCGTGACTGGCTGCTCGTCGAGATAGGTGCCGACCGACGGGAGCGAGCCCGAATGATTGCCGTCGCCGCCGGTGGCAACGCCGCGCATGTAGACGACGGTGACGCCGGGCTGCAAGGTCTGGAAGCTGACCGAGGGGAGCTGCTTGGTATATTGCTCGAAATTCGAGATGTTGAGCTGGTCGAGCCGCTTGGTGCCGATTGCCTGGATCGACAGTGGAACCTTGGAGAGATTCTCTTCGCGTTTTTGCGCGGTGACGATGATCTCGTTCGATTCGGGCGCGGTGTCGCCGGTCGCGACCTGAGCCTTGGGCGGGGTCGGCGTGTCGATGGCGCCCGTTTGGGCAAGGGCAGGCGTGGCAAGCGCCGTCGAGGCCAGCAGGAGCGCGCACCTACGCAAGGTCGAATTGATCATGATTTCCCCTCACTTTATGGCGGGAACGCTGCGCGCTCGGGACGTTGTACGTCAACCACGCAAGTCACGCGCACGACAGTTTTGTTACGATTGTGTCCCAAAAGTCGCGGGTGCGGCGGGATAGGAGGCGGTGACCGGGCCGAGCGCGTCGACCAAATCGCCGATCCACGGTTCGTAATGGCGCCATTCGTCGAGCGCGTCGCGATAGATTGGCTGGCGGACCTGCTCGCTTGACGGAGTGCGGACGGCCCGCTCGGTTTCGTAGAAGCTGAGGCAGGCGGGGTCGAAGGGCAAGTTGCAGGCGGCAAGGAGCGCGCGGACCTGAGCCTCGGTATCGTCGACAAGCTGTTCGTAGAAGATGCGGTGGACGCGGCCCGGGGCGACGGTGTCGATGTGGGCCATCAACCGGACATAGTCGCGATAATAATGGCCGAGGTCGGCGAGGTCGTAGGTGAACGCCTGACCGCGCGCGAAATGCTGGCGGTAATTGGCGACGCAGCAACCGATCGGGTGGCGGCGAATGTCGATGATCGTCGCGTTGGGCAGCGTCGCGAGAATGAAGGGGACGAACTGCCAGTTGTTGGGCAGCTTGTCGATGAATCGCGGGCGTTCGGTCTGGCGCTGGATCGCGGCGCGGCGGAGGTAATCGGCGCCGAGGCCTGTCCGTTGTTCGCGCGTAAGGGTCGTGAGTACGCCGGGATATTGGCCGGCGCTGCGGGCGAGGGCGGGGAGATCGGGAAGTTCGCCGGTGCCTTCGACTTGTGGATGGCTCGAGAGGATCTGTTCAACGAGGGTCGATCCGGCGCGCGGCATGCCGAGGACGAAGATCGGATCGCCGGCGGTCTCGCCGCCGCGGCCGGGCGCGAACAGGTCGGGCGTGGCGACGGCGATGCTGCGATCGACCAGCGTGGTGACTTCGGCAGCGTGATAGGGCTGGCTTTCGAGGCGGAGGCTGTTGCCAGCACGGTAATGGGCGAAGGCGGCGGCATGGTCCTTCGCGTCGTGCATTGCCTTGCCGAGCGAGAAGTCGAGGTGGACGCGGTCTTCGGGGCCGAGCGCGGGATCGGCCAGCACGGATCGCATGGTTGCGATGTCGGTTTCGGTGAAGCGGAAGGTCTTGAGGTTGGCGAGGCTCCACCACGCTTCGCCGAGGCTCGGCTGGAAGTCGAGCGCGGCGCGGTAGGCGGGGATCGCTTCGTCGAGCTTGCCGATCGTCTTGAGCATGGTGCCGAGGCTGAGCAGCAGGCGCGGCTGGCGCGGCGCGCGGGCGAGGACGGCGCGGTAGGTCGCGATCGCCTCGTCGAAGCGGCCGAGGCGGCCGAGGATCGCGGCCTTGAGGTTGAGGTGGCCGATCTCGTCGGGTTCCTCGGCGAGGATGGTGTCGAGCAGCTCCAGCGCGTCGGCGTGGCGCCCGGTGCGGTTGAGGACGAGCGCGAGGTTGGCGCGCGCCGCGGTGAAGGCGGGCTCGAGCTCGATTGCGCGGCGGAGGAGGGACTCGGCGTCGCCCAGCCGGCCGATGCGACCGGCGAGCTCGGCCATCATGCGGATCGCAGCAACGTCGAACGGGTCGTCCTTGAGGAGCGCGCGTAGCAACCGCTCGGCGACGTCAAGGCGATTATCGACCAGAGCGGCGCCGGCGTCGAGCAGGCGTTGCGGATTGGTTGAGGTGGCGAGGCGGGTTTGCACGTCCGACGGTTTGGCCGTGCGCGCGGCGCTAGGCAAGCCGGCGCGACTCGGAAATTTCGCATGCGAGTCGCGCTGCAAGACGGCCTCCAAAGCGTGGTAAACATGCGGAAAGTCCCAATTTGAGACCAGCGGAGACAAGTTTTTTGAGGGGTTTTGCCCGCTGTTGCGAGTCCGAAATGCGCACACGAGGGCGGTAACCAGCCCTCGTTAAACTTTCGCTAACCTCGATTATAAAAATGTCACAATCGGGTTCTACTGCGAAGTTGGTGTAAAGTTCATGCAGAATGATAAGTGCAAACTAGTCGCTCTACTTAGTTATCGTGACCAGACGAGCTCAATAGCCAGACAATTCGGAAGCGAGATTAGAAGATCGGCAAAACGTTAACTGAAAAATACTTCAATACCGCTTCGACGATTATCCGTGGCAGACTTGTCGGATAGCGGGCGGACTTGCCAAGTCGACCTTTCTGGTGGTTTAATTCTGATTGAAGCCCGGAGCTCCTCCACTTCGTTAACGATATCGGTCAACTGGCTGAGGCGAAGCTCCGCGTGACACTCGACCCGGTCAGGGGACCGTGGCGGCAGAAGGGTTGATCATGCGAAACGAAGACACTCCGCTAGGCGGCGCGCAGGGACATTCGGTTCATCAGCATCTGGGACAGGAGCTCGCTGCGGCGGGCATGACCAGCCGGCACGCTCATGTTCCCACCGCGCAGGGGATCGCAACGGCGCCCGCGCCGTTCGTGGTCCAGGCCAACGCGCAGCGCGTGATGCCGGGCATTGATGGCGTCGTGACACTGCCCGCCGGGGTCGAGCTCAACGACGTCCATGCGGTCGGTCGCGATCTTGTCGTCAACCTGCCCGACGGCACTCAGATGATCATCGTCGACGGCGCGGTGTTTGTGCCCGAGCTCGTCATCGGCAACGTCGAGGTGCCCGCCACCAACCTCGCCGCGCTGCTGATCGACGCCGAGCCCAAGCCCGCCGCCGGGCTGTCGCAATCGTCGGGCGGCAATTTCGCCGTGCCGGTCGGCCCGCTCGATCCGGGTGCGCCACTTGGCGACCTGCTGCCGCCGACCGATTTCGGATACACTCCGCCCGTGTTCAAGGAAATCGCGCCGTTTATCAACAACAAGCCGTCGGTCGTGATCGACACGCCCGACCAGCCGGCCGGCGCGGCGAACGCCACGGCGACCGTCGACGAAGGCGCATTGCCGATCGGCAGCCATCCCGACTCGACCGCCGAGACCACCACGGGAACGATCGTCGTCACCAGCCTCGACAATCCGACGTCGGTGTCGATCAACGGCGTCGACGTGACCGGCATTGGCCAGGTTATCCCCGGCGCTTATGGCGACCTCACCATCACCAACATCGTCAATGGTGTCATTAGCTACAGCTATACACTGGGCGGGCCGACCACCGGCGACACGACCCACGACCTGTTTACCGTCGTCGTAACCGATCGCGACGGCGACACCGCCAATGCCACGCTCGACGTCACGATTGTCGACGACATGCCGACGGCGCGGGCTGACACGGACTCCATCGCGGCCGGTGCCTATGGCCCGGAAACCGGCAATGTCATCACTGGTGACGGCACGACCAGCGGCGCATCGGGCGCCGACACCAAGGGCGCCGACGGGGCCGCCGTCTCGGCGATCAGCGCCGGCAGTGCGAGCGATTCAAGCTTCGACGGAGCCGGCAATCTCGTCGTCCACGGCCAATATGGCACGCTGACGATGGCGGCCGACGGCAGCTACAGCTATGTCCGCGATCCGGGCACGAGTGGCGGGGTGAGCGACGTGTTCAACTACACGCTCACCGACGGTGACGGCGATACGTCGAGCGCGACCCTGACGATCAGCATCGCCGATCAGACGCCGACGATCCTGATCAACCCCGACAGCGAAGGCGGAGGGACGACCGTTTACGAGAGCGGCCTGCCTGGGCGCACCGGTGAATCCGCCGGCTCCGATGCTGCCGCGAATAGCGAGACAACGGCGGGCTCGATCACCTTTACTCCGGGCGATTCGCCTGCGGTGGTCGCAATCAACGGCACGCCGATCACGACGGTCGGCCAGACCATCGCCAATGCGACTGGCGTGCTGACCATCACCAGCATATCGGGAAGCGCGATCGGGTATAGCTACACGCTGCTCGACAACACCTCGGGCGATAATACGTCGCAGACCTTCACGGTCACCGTGACCGACCATGACGGCGACGTTGCCACCGGCAACCTTGTCATCAACATCGTCGACGACGTGCCGACGGCGGTAAACGACAGCGTCACGCAGGCAACCGAAAATGCGCCGGTGACGATTGCCGTCACCGCGAATGACACGTTTGGCGCGGACAGCGTCGACCTCGCGACCAAGGTCGCAGTGGTCAACGGATCGCTGACAGGTACCGGCAGCCTTGTCTACAACCACGACGGCAGCTTCACCTATACGCCTGGTGCGGGTGAAGAGGGTGATGTGACCTTCCGCTATACGATCACCGATGGCGACGGCGACGTGTCGACCGCGACCGCGACAATCCATCTCCAGCCGGATTCGATTCCAACGATCATCATCGCCGAGGGGTCGGACACGACCGTCGACGAGGCCGCGCTGAATCCGAACGGTTCGAACGCGGTATCGACCGGCGAGACCGCGACTGGTTCGCTGTCGATCACTACCGGTAACGACACGATCGGAACGCTGTTCGTTGGCGGCGTCAACGTCACCAATGGCGGCGTGGTGCATGGCACCTATGGCGACCTGACGATCACCGGAACGCCGGCGACCGGTTATACCTACAGCTACACGCTGCTGGTCGCGAGCGACGGTGACACCAACCAGGAGAATTTCGGGATCATCGTCACCGACAGCGATGGTGATCCGGCGTCGACCAACCTCGTTATCCACATCGTCGACGACATGCCGACGGCCGTCGCCGACAGCGCGACGCAGTCGCCCGAAAATGCCTCGGTCCATGTCGACGTGTTCGCCAACGACACGGCCGGCGCTGACGGCGTCAACCTGACCACAGGCGTCGCCGTCGTCGGCGGTTCGCTCACTGGGACCGGCAGCCTTGTCTACAACCACGACGGCAGCTTTACCTACACGCCAAGCGCCGGCGAGGAGGGTGACGTCACCTTCCAGTACACGATCACCGATCATGACGGCGATCCGTCGACCGCGACGGTGACGATCCACCTACTGCCGGACTCGATTCCGACGGTGATCATTGCCCAGGGGTCCGACACCAGCGTCGACGAAGCAGCCTTGTCGTTCGGTTCCAACTCGATTTCGACGGCCGAAACCGCCGCCGGCAGCTTCAACATCACCACCGGCGGCGACACGCTTGCCAGCCTGGTCGTCGGCGGCGTCAACGTCACCGGCGCAACGACCGGGTCGCCGATCGTGGTACATGGTGCCTTTGGCGATCTTACCGTGACGTCGGACGGCGCGGGACATTACGCCTACAGCTACACGTTGCTGGTCAACACCAGCGGCGACACGACGCATGACGATTTCCACGTCGTGGCAACTGACAGCGATGGTGATCCGGCGTCGACCGACCTCGTCATTTCGATCGTCGACGACGTGCCGACGGCGGTGCTCGACACCGGGTCGGTGGCTGAAGGTGGGACGCTGACCGTCGCGGCGGGGGCCGGCGTGCTTCATAACGACATTGCCGGCGCGGATGGCTTCGCCGCCGGCGGCGGCGTGGTCGGGGTTGCTGCGGGCAGCAGCACGGCGAGCCCGGTCAGCGGCGGGGTCGGCACGACCATCGCCGGCAGCTACGGCACGCTGACGCTCAATGCCGACGGCAGCTACAGCTATCACTCGACCCCTAACCTGGTGGTTCCGGCGGGAGCCAACGACAGCTTCGTCTACACCATCCAGGATGGCGACGGCGACAAGTCGACGACGACGCTGGTGATCCATCTGAGCGACAG
>NZ_JANYGG010000069.1 GCF_025362505.1 Sphingomonas sp.
CCTGCCGTGACTCTTGGGAAAATACGGCTCAAGCCGCGCCATCTGCTCGTCCGTCAGCCAGTACAGGTTGCTCATGCTCCGTCTCCTTGCGGAGCCTGAATCAGATCGCGCCTCTCAAATCAATGGGTCCTGACCCTAGGGCGTTTACGGATATGACCGATCGTTGGGTGGATCGATACTCGAATGTGCCCGGCTGCAAAGCCGCAGTCACCGATGTGACGCGCGAATGGTTCGAGCAGCAGCTAATTGAAACGGTAATGAGCGCCTTGGCACTCAAAAACGGTGGAAAGTGGAGCATGTCGGAGCTTGGTGATTTGTGGAATGATACGTCTCTGACTGCGGCTGTCCTCCCGCGATATCATATTGACATGAACATCAAGCGGGTTCTCGGCCAGCGCTTGGGGAAAGTCGCTTTAGCCGCATAATCTGACTGTTTGTGGACATGACGCTGGATGTGAGAGGGTTCTCAAACATCCAGCGTTACCGCGACTGTCAACCCGAACTCGCTTGCCTCTGCTAGACTAGTCTGGAGGATCATACTTAGCGCCGTTCCTAAACCCCCGCCGCTTTCCTCAGCGCCTCGTTCATTCGCGATTGCCAGCCGGGGCCTTGGGCGCGGAGGGCGGCGATGATGTCGTGGTCCCAGGTCGAGCCCGGGATGACGGAGCGGAGCGAACATGTCATTCGTGCCGCTCCCCGGCGGAGGTCTTGGCCGAGCCCGGCGGGGTTCCCAAGCCCGGCGTACTGGCGCGGCTGATGACGGTGTCGCCGATGCGCAGTTCGGCGCGCTCGAACATCTCGTCGGTCCACTCGGGGGCGTCATCCGGATTGACCCAGCCGCCCACGTCGGTCAGCGGCTCACCACTTGCCACCGGCATCCTCGATCGCTTTCAGCAGCGCGCGCTTGCTGGGCGTGCGGCGGGTGCCGGCGTTGCGGGGGAGGTCGGGGTTGCAGAGTTCGGCGCGACGTAACGCGAGCTTGGCTGCGAACTCGGGGTAGGAGACGCGGCGAAGGCCCTGATCAGCGCCCTGCGATGTCTTCGACACCAAATTCTCCTCCGGACTCAAACCGAACCCGGCCCTCAAGATAGCGCATATCGGCGTCGGGATGAAGCAGCAGCAGCTGGCGCGCCTGATCGAGACGATCACGAGCCGTCCCGGAGGCTCATTCGGCGGGCACCTGCTCACGCTTGCGCTTGGCGGGGCGCTTGGTGGTGACGAGTTCGGCGCGGGGTTTGTCGAGAAGCGGCTTGAGGTAGAAGCCGGTTGCGCTCCTCGGTTCAGCCGCGATTGCTTCGGGGGTGCCGACGGCGACGATCTCCCCGCCGTTGACCCCGCCATCCGGCCCCAGGTCGATGACCCAGTCGGCGGTCTTGATGACGTCGAGGTTATGCTCGATGACGACGACGGTGTTGCCTTGCTCGACCAGCGCGTGGAGCACTTCGAGCAGCTTGCGGACGTCCTCGAAGTGCAAGCCGGTGGTCGGCTCGTCGAGGATGTAGAGCGTGCTGCCGGTGGCGCGGCGGGAGAGTTCCTTGGCGAGCTTGACGCGCTGTGCCTCGCCGCCGCTGAGCGTGGTCGCCTGCTGGCCGACCTTGACGTAGCCCAAGCCCACTTCCTGAAGCATCGCCATCTTGTCGCGGATGCCGGGGACCGCCTTGAAAAACTCGACCGCGTCTTCGACCGTCATGTCGAGCAGGTCGGCGATCGACTTGCCCTTGAACTTCACCTCGAGCGTTTCGCGATTGTAGCGCCGGCCGTGGCACACGTCGCAGGTGACGTAGACGTCGGGGAGGAAGTGCATCTCGATCTTGAGCAGGCCGTCGCCGGTGCACGCCTCGCAGCGGCCGCCCTTGACGTTGAACGAGAAGCGGCCGGGTTTGTAGCCGCGCGCCTGGGATTCGGGGAGGCTGGCGAACCAGTCGCGGATCTGGGTGAAGGCGCCGGTGTAGGTCGCGGGGTTGGAGCGCGGGGTGCGGCCGATCGGCGACTGGTCGATGTCGATGACCTTGTCGAGATACTCGAGCCCGGTGATCCGGTCGTATTTGCCCGCTAGGATGCGCGCGCCGTTGAGGATGCGCGCGGCGGCGGCGTAGAGGGTGTCGATGGTCAGGCTCGACTTGCCCGACCCCGAGACGCCGGTGATGCAGGTGAAGGTGCCGAGCGGGATCGACGCGGTGACGTTCTGGAGGTTGTTGGCGGTGGCGCCGTGGACGGTGAGTTTCTTGCCCGAGCCCTTGCGGCGTTTGGCCGGGATCGGGATCGAGCGGCGGCCCGAGAGATAGTCGGCGGTGAGGCTGCCCTCGCACGCGAGGAGGTCGTCGAGGGTGCCGGCGCAGACCACTTCGCCGCCGTGGACCCCCGCGCCCGGCCCCATGTCGATGACATAGTCGGCGGAGCGGATGGCGTCTTCGTCATGTTCGACGACGAGCACGGTGTTACCGAGCGATTTGAGCCGCTTGAGGGTTTCGAGGAGGCGGTCATTGTCCTTCTGGTGGAGCCCGATCGAGGGTTCGTCGAGGACGTAGAGCACGCCCGACAGGCCGCTGCCGATTTGCGACGCGAGGCGGATGCGCTGGCTTTCGCCGCCCGACAGGGTGCCGCTGGTGCGGTCAAGGTTGAGATAGTCGAGCCCGACATTGTCGAGGAAACCCAAGCGCTCGTTGATTTCCTTGAGGATGGCGCGGGCGATTTCGCGCTGCTGCGGGCCGAGCTGTTCCTCCAATCCGCGGAACCAGCGGAGCGCGTCGACCACCGAGCGGCGGGCGGAGAGCGAGATGTCCTCGCCGGCGATTTTCACGGAGAGCGCTTCGGGCTTGAGACGCGCGCCGCCGCAGGTCTCGCAGGCGTGGGCGGCCTGGTAGCGCGACAGTTCCTCGCGCATCCACGCGGATTCGGTCGAGGCCATGCGCCGTTCGAGGTTGCCGATGACGCCTTCGAACAGCTTCTTGACCTCGTAGGACTTGCGCCCGTCGACGAAGCGCAGCGTGATCGCGCGCCCGCCGGTACCGCGCAGGACGGCGTGCCGGGCTTCCTCGGGAAGCTCGCTCCACGGGGTGGCAAGGTCGAAGTCATAGGCGCGGGCGAGGGAGCCGAGGACCTGCATGTAATAGGGCGAGGGCGGGTTGGACTTGGCCCACGGGACGACCGCGCCCTTGGCGATCGACAGCGCGTGGTTGGGGACGACGAGGTCCTCGTCGAACACCATCTTTTCGCCGAGCCCGTCGCACGCCGGGCAGGCGCCTTGAGGGGAGTTGAACGAGAACAGGCGGGGTTCGATCTCGGCGATGGTGAAGCCCGAGACGGGGCAGGCGAATTTCTCGGAGAAGACGATCCGGCCGGGGGCGCCATAGTCGAGCTTGAACTGACTCCCCTCCCTGTCAGGGAGGGGTTGGGGGTGGGTGAGCGCGTCTGCGCGCCCAGAAGGCGCAACCTCGTCGGCCGCCGAAGAACCCACCCCCGGCCCCTCCCTTGCAGGGAGGGGGGAAGGGTCGGCGGGGTCGAGGAACGCCAGCCCGTCGGCGAGCTTGAGCGCGGTTTCGAACGAGTCCGCGAGGCGCGACTGAATCCCGTCCCTGATCGCGATGCGGTCGACGACGACCTCGATGTCATGCTTGTATTTCTTGTCGAGGGCGGGGGCTTCGTCGATTTCAACCATCACGCCGTCGATGCGGACGCGGGTGAAGCCGGCCTTCTGCCACTCGGCGAGTTCCTTGCGATACTCGCCCTTGCGACCGCGGACGACGGGGGCGAGGAGGTAGTGGCGCGAGCCCTCGGGCAGCGTCATCGTGCGGTCGACCATCTGGCTAACGGTCTGCGCCGAGATGGGGAGCCCGGTCGCGGGCGAGTAGGGCACCCCCACGCGCGCCCACAGCAGGCGCATATAGTCGTAAATCTCGGTGACGGTGGCGACGGTCGAGCGCGGGTTGCGGCTGGTGGTCTTCTGCTCGATCGAAATGGCCGGGGAGAGCCCGTCGATATGCTCGACATCGGGCTTCTGCATCATCTCGAGGAACTGGCGCGCATAGGCGGACAGGCTCTCGACATAGCGCCGCTGCCCCTCGGCATAGATGGTGTCGAACGCGAGCGAGGATTTACCCGACCCTGACAGCCCGGTGATCACCGTCAGCGCATCGCGCGGAATCTCGACATTGACGCCCTTGAGGTTGTGCTCACGGGCACCACGAACGCTTATGTGGGTCAGCATGCGGAGAACCGATGCTTCTGGATGTGAGTAAGCATGAGCGCATTTGTTCCATATTTGTTCGCAGCGGACAAGGGCTGGCAGCCGGAAATAACTAACGCCTAAATGGGAGCCGCGGGCGCGGGATCAACTGTCGAGCTGCGCGGGGCGAGCGCCGACCAATACTCAATAATGATACCGGTACTGCGCGATTTCAAACGCTTGGGCGTTATCCTTGCCGGTCACGCGGTAGGCCAGGCGTTGTTCGCTGTTGAGGCGGCGGGACCACCAGCCGGTGAGGTTACAGCGTCTCCTCGATCGAGGCACATTCGCTGGCCGAGACAAGAACCGCGCCCCCGCCGCGCGGGCGAGTGATGGCTTTCGGCGCGCGGTCCGCTTTCTAATGCAGCGTTGCCAGATAAGCGATCAGGTCGCCGAGTTGCTGGGGATTGCTGAGGCCGGCGTAGGGCATCTTGGTGCCGCGCACCATCTTGGCGGGGGCGGGGAGGTACGCTTGGAGCTCCGCCTGAGTCCAGGTCAGGCGCATGGCCTTCATTGCCGACGAATACTGGTATTTCGGAACGGTGGCGGAGGCGCGACCGACGATCCCGAACAGGCTGGGACCGATGCCATTCTTGCTCGCGACAGTAGCGTGGCACATGGCGCACTGCGCCTGGAACACCGCTTTGCCCTTGCCAACGTCGCCCGTGGCGGCGGCCGGGGCCGAGATCGAGACAAGGCTAAGAATCCCTGCGACGATGGCGGCGTTGGTCAGAATGCGACCCATGTGAAAACCCTCAGCGTGTTGTTGTCGGTCGCATTGGCGCCCGCTCCATCGTAATTGGTGCGCGCCCCATCGAACCGCGTGTAGGCGGTGTACTGAACCCCGGCGCGGATGTTGAAGCGCGGGCCGAGCGGCGATTTGCCGTCGCCGAACAGCGTGCCGTCGAGCTGCAGCATGACACCGCTGCTGCCCGGGCCGGCGGTGCGGCTGTCGGGGTAGAGGTAGGGATTCGCCGAGCCCGACAAGTCGAACACGCCGACGGTCGCGCCAATTTTGTTGTGCCAATAGTAACTGGCGTCCGCGCGCAGATCGCCGAGCGTGGCATGCGCGCATTCGGCGACACTCGGCGCGGCGATCGATTCGTCGGCAATGCCCAGCGCGCAGCTTGCCTCGAGCGCGCGTTTCTCGTGCGTATAGCGGGCGTTGATCGTCAATGTGTCGGCGCCAAGCGGTTTGATCCATGACCCGTCGAGGCCGAGATCGGTGTAGCGGTCGGTTAACCCAGTCGAGCGGTCCCGCCCCGGGTAGAGCGCAGCCTTCAGCGCGAATGCGCCGACCTCGAGCGTCCCGCCGGCCGCCTCCTGCTGCCACGCCACGCGGGCATAGGGCGCGAGGCCGTGGATGTCGCCGGGATCGAACGGATCGGCGCCGAGCCAGCGCAGCGTTCCCTCCTTGGGAGTCGAATAGCCCCCGCCCTCGATATAAAATTTGGAGTCGATCCAGCCATAAGCGGTGAGTCCGATGACGTTTTGCGCGAGGCCGCCCGCGAACAGCGGCGAGGTCGCCGGGCCGGGGGCAATCGGCGAGCTGGTGTACGGGTATCCCCACGCCGGCAGCGTGTTCCACACGTCCTGCGTGGTCGGGCTGTTGTTGAGGCTGAGGCCATAGACCAGGCTCTTGTCGCCAATCTTGCCAGTGTTGACCACGCGCAGATCGACATTGTCCCACGACCACGTCTTGCCGATGCCGTCATAGGTGGTCTGGACGAATCCGCCGAGGTGCGAGCCGACCCCGCCGGCGAGGAAAATGCTGCCTTGTTCAAACTTGACGCTGCTGGTCTTCACCGGGGTCGTGCCGGCGGGAACGGGATCGCCGCTGAGCGCGCGGGTGAAGGAGGCCACCGCCATCGCCGAGAGGGGAATGTTGGTCTTGCCGGTGCGCATCGTGTAGCCGCCGAGCTTGAACTCGCGGCCGAAGCGGGTGAGCTGGGGGCCGAAGCCGCCAACATGGCACGAGGTGCACGGCTGTCCGACCTGCTCGGCAAAGGCGGGAACCGCCTTCGCCGGCGCGCTAAACGCGACCAGCGCGATGAAACAGCCGATGGATGTCAGCAAGGCGCGAGACAGGCCTGCGAGAACTGTATCGTTGAAGCGCAAGCGAATCTCCGATTTGTTATAAATAATCTTTACTCTGTGTTCGAACGTGTCAAGCAAATAGGATGTTTCGAATTTCGCACACAAATTAATCGGATTTTAATTTCAAACAGGGTGGGGCTTGATTATGCATGCCTTCGGGGGCGGTAAGCGGGCTTCTTGTCGTAATTATGAAACCGTTCCCCTCCCTTTCCCGAGACCCGAATTTGGCGCAGCCGGATTGCCGATCCTGCGGGGCTTTGGGCGAGCAAGCCGTCCCATTGCGAGACGCGAGCGGTTTATCTTGAAGGAACGTCGCGAAAGACCGATATAGGCGAGTGGGAAGGCCGCTTCGCCTTCGCAAAGGAGATGAAATGGACAATCAGTTCGACCCGCGCGTGACCGGCGTGAATGCCGCTTCGGTCGGCGTGCCGCGTGCCGCTCGCGACGTGGGCCTGCGGTCCTATATGCTGTCGGTTTACAATTACATGGCCTCGGCGGTGCTGCTGACAGGCGTCGTCGCCTTGCTGTTCTTTAACAGTGGCTATGCCGCTCAGGTGATGACCACGCCGCTGCGCTGGCTGATCATCCTTGCGCCGCTCGGCTTCGTGTTCGCGATGAGCTTCGGCGTCAACCGGATGCAGACCTCGACGGTCCAGGCGCTGTTCTGGGGCTTTGCCGTCGCCATGGGTCTGTCGATGTCGACCATCTTCCTGGTCTATACCGGCGTGTCGATCGCGCAGACCTTCTTCGCGGTCGCGGCCGCGTTCATGGGCCTGTCGCTCTATGGCTACACGACCAAGAAGGATCTGTCGGGCTTCGGCACCTTCCTGATCATGGGCGTGGTCGGGCTGCTGGTGGCGATGGTCATCAACATGTTCCTTCGCTCTCCGGCGATGCAGCTGGCGATCAGCGCGATCGGCGTGCTGATCTTCGCCGGGCTGACCGCCTATGACACGCAGAAGATCAAGAGCATGTATGCTCATGTCGCGGGAACCGACATGATCGGCAAGGCCGCGATCATGGGCGCACTGACGCTCTATCTCGACTTTATCAACATGTTCCAGTTCATGCTGAGCTTCATGGGCAATCGCCGTTAAGCTTTCGCACGATCAAGGATTGGGCCCGGCGGGAGACTGCCGGGCCCTTTTTTGTGGGATGGGCCGGACCCATCGCGGGCGCTCGGCCCCTTGAACATGGTCGCGAGCCATGGGAGGATTGGGCTTCGATCCCGGCGGCAGGAGTGGCACGATGTGTGACAGTGACGACCATATCGACTTCATCGTCGATAGCTCGCTGACCCGGCGATCGGTGCTTGTCAGTCTTTCGTCCGTCGCGGCCGTCACCGCGCTGCCCGCGACGGCGTTCGCCGCCAGCGTGATCGAGACCGACGTCATGGTGAAGACGGCCGACGGCGCGGCCGACGCGGCGCTGTTCCGCCCGGCCGGGCGCGGTGTCTGGCCCGCGGTCTTGCTGTGGCCGGACATATTGGGATTGCGGCCGGTGTTCCGCGAGATGGGCCGTCGCCTAGCGGCGCAGGGATATGTCGTCCTGGTGCCCAATCCATTTTATCGGGTTCGCCGCGCGCCGATCGTCACCGGACCATTCGACTTTGGCGACAAGCCGGCAGTCGCGAAGCTGTTTGCCCTGAAGGATGGCCTGACCGACGCCAGGGTCGACAGCGACACCGCTGCGTTCCTCGCCTTTCTCGACCGCCAGCGGCCCGTCGATCGCAGCAAGGGGTTCGGCGTGCAGGGCTATTGCTTCAGCGGTCCGTTCGCGTTCCGCGCCGCGGCGCTTTCGCCGAACCGCGTCCGTGCCGTCGCGACCTTCCACGGCGGCGGGTTGGTGACCAGCGACCCGAGCAGCCCGCACCTGCTGATCCCCAAGACACGGGCGCGATTTTTGGTGGCCATCGCGCGCAACGACGACCAGCAACAGCCTGACGCGAAGGCGGTACTCAAGGCGAGCTTTGCCTCCGCCGGGCGATCGGCCGCGGTGGAAGTGTTCCGCGCCGATCACGGCTGGTGTGTTGCCGGAAGCCCGTCCTACAACGAACCCGAGGCCGAGCGCGCCTGGGCCAGGCTGTTGCAGCTTTATCGCGCTCGTCTGGTCTGATCAGCTCGCCTGCTGCGACATGGTTTCGGCGGCCTCCTGGTCGAGCTGCTTGCCTCGGCGCCAGGCGTCGCGGTCGGTGACGCTGGCGATATAGCTCGTGAAGGCGGGGCGCGGTTCCAGCAGCTTGAACATCAGCATGAAGCCGATCTGCGATCCGACGACGACATCGGCGGCGCTGAACTTGTCGCCGGCGATGAAGCGCTTGCCGGTAACCCCCTGTTCCAGCGTGTCGACCGCGCGCTCGAAGCTGCCATAGCCGAACATCCGCTGCTTGGCGGCGTCGGGTTCCCAACCGACCGACTTGTTGGTGAACGCCGCCTCGATCGGACCCGCGGCGAAGAAGGTCCAACGGTAATAATCGGCGCGCTCGGCGGGTGGCGGGGCCAGCCCGGCGGCGGGGAAGGCATCGGCGAGATAGAGGCAGATCGCCGCAACCTCGGTGACGATATTGCCGTCGTGGACGATCGCCGGGATCTTCTGCATCGGGTTGATCTTGGCGTAGGCGTCGCCTTTCAGCGTCGTCGCATAGTCGAGGATTTCGGTGTCATAGGGCTGGCCGACCTCCTCCAGCATCCACCGCACGATCTGCCCGCGCGATTGCGGGTTGGTGTAGAATTTGAGGTCGGTCATCGGAACCTCCGGATTCAATCTGGTTTCTTGTCTTTCTGCGCCGTCGTCCAGTCGCGGAAACGGTCGATCGCATCGTTCTGCTGGAGCAGTTTCGAGTCGGGATCGAGGATGTAGTGTGTCGCGGGCGAAGGCAAGGCGAGCTCGCCGTGTCCGCCGGTCATGGCGACCGTCTGGATCGCATCGCCGACGCGGACTTCGACCGGCATCGGGAAGGGCAGGCCCCCGGGGGTGCGCCATTGCAGCATCACGCGATTGCCGTCGCGCCGGTCGACCAGTCGCGGCAGCGGCGCGCGGCGCAGATAGACGTCGAAAAACCATTTGAGGTCGCGCCGTGATTCCTCGCCGGCCAGCGCGACGAACTCGTCGGTCGAGCTAAGACGCGTGGTGAAATTCCCCGGGCGTGGGTCGGGGCGGCCATAAACCAGGCGGCGCGTCGCGCGGAAAAACGCCTCGTCGCCGATCAGGCCGCGCAGCGTGTGGAGTACCCACGATCCCTTGACATAAATGTCGCCCCCAGGCCCGGTCTTGGGGTCGTAAACCGTGCTTTCGGTCTGATGGTGGCCCGAGACGATCGGGAACTTGTTGGCGATCTTCACACGCTCGGTCCACAGCATCTCGTGATAGGGCATCTCGCCCCCGATCCAGCGCGCGTAGAGCGGTTGCATGTAGGTGCCGAAGCCTTCGTGGAGCCACATGTCGTCCCAATCGCAGTTCGTCACCTGGTTGCCGAACCATTCATGGCTAAATTCGTGGTGGAACAGCCAGTCATAGCCTTCGGGCGCGGGCTTGTAGGCGTTGCCATAGGCGTTGATCGTCTGGTGCTCCATGCCGAGATGCGGCGTCTGGACCACCCCCAGCTTCTCCGCGGCGAACGGGTAAGGGCCGATATTTGCCTCGAAAAAGGCGAGCGTCGGAGCAAATTCGGCGAACAGTTTCTTCGCCTTGTCGCGCTCGCCCAGGTACCAGTAATCGAGCGGCACGCGGTTGCCGAAGCGGCTCAGCGCCTCGCCGTGGAGGTGCGAATAGGGTGCGACGTCGAGCGCGATCGCATAGTTGTTGGGGTTATGCGTCACCCAATCGAAGGTCGTGCGGCCGTCGGCGAGGTGGCGGATGCCCGTCAGACGGCCGTTGGCGGGGGCGGCGAGCCCCGGCGGCACGGTGATGTGCAGCGCAACGGTGCCGACCTCGACCAGGCTATTGTCGAAGCACGGCCAGAACAGGTCACAGCCTTCTCCTTCGACCGCGGTCGCGACCCATGGCTTGCCGGCCGGGGTGTGCGACCAGACGAAGCCCCCCTCCCACGGCGCCCTCTTCGCGACATGCGGGTGGCCGGCATAGTCGATCGCGAGCGACAGCGTGTCGCCGGCGCGCTTGGTGGCGGGCAGGGTGACGCTGACCTGGCCGTCGGCATTGTGCCAGGCGGCGGCGTCGAGCGGGTGGCCGTCGGCGGCGATGGCGCTGATCGGAAGCTCGGGGTCGAGATCGAACTGGAGCTTCGTTATCGGCTGGCGGACAGCAAAGCCGAGTAGCGCGTGGCCGCTGATCGACTGGGAGTCGGGGAAGACCTCGAACGACAGATCGGCGGTGCGGAATTCGACCGATTTCTGCTCGCGCGTCAGTGGCAGCCCGGTCGCCGCAGTGCGCGTTCCGAGTTCGTCATGGGTCGCGAGCCAGCGCTGCAACGCGAGCACGCCGAGCACGACCAACAGAAGCAGCGCGATCAGCCAGGGAACGACATCGCGGCCGGGCCGCGCCGGGGCCGCGCTTATCGCCGCAACGCCGCGGTGCGGTCACGGACGGCGCGGAATTCGCTGTCGTTCGACCAGTTCGGCCATAGCCGCGAATTGGCGAGCCGCTTGCCCAGAGAATGAAGCAGTGCGGCGTCCTGCGCCATGCCGGTGAAGTCCCACTGGGGCGACCATTCGTCGGCTGGCTGGTGGTACATGTTGGTCGTGTAATCCTTGGCCCACGCCTCGCCGCGCGAAATGCCGCCGGTGACAAGGTCGAGCCCCGGCTTGAACGAGATGGCGGGGACGCCGACCTTGGCCATCGAGAAATGGTCGGAGCGGTAGAAGCCGCCGGTCTCGGGGTGCGGGTCGGCGGTGAAGCGGCGGCCCTGGCGGGTGCCGTCGGCGATGAGCTCGTCGAGCAGCCCGAGCTGCGCGGTGCCCGAGATCGAATAGTCGCGCGCCGGGCCCTGCACGCCCATCGAGTCGGTGTTGAGCACCGCGACCGTCGTCGCCAGCGGGTAGAGCGGGTGGTTGCCGTAATATTCCGAGCCGAGCAGGCCCTTTTCCTCGGCGGTGACGGCAAGGAACAGGATCGAACGGTCGCTGCGTGGTTCGCGGGCGAAAGCGCGCGCCTGCTCGATCAGCTGGGCGATGCCGGTGCCATTGTCGATCGCGCCATTGTAGATCTTGTCGCCCTTCGCGTCGGGCTGGCCGATGCCGAGATGGTCCCAGTGCGCCGAGTAGATCAGTGTCTCGTTCGGGCGGCGCTTGCCGCGAAGCAGCGCGGCGACATTCTTCGAGGTGATGACCGAGCTTCGCGCCGTTCCCGTCGCGGTCAGGCTGGCGTTGAGCGGGATCGGACGGAAATCCTTGCGCCGGGCGGCGGCCTTGGCAGCCTCGAAGTCGAGCCCGGCGGCGGCGAAGATATCCTTCGCGACATTGCGCTGGATCCAGCTTTCGAACGGGGTGTGGACCCCGCGCGGGTTGTCGCGGACGATGTCGAACATGGAGTTGGTGTTGCTGTTCTTGACCGTGTTCCAGCCGTACGAGGCGGGGTCGGTTTCGTGGACGATCATCACGCCGGCCGCGCCGCGCCGCGCGGCTTCCTCATATTTATAGGTCCAGCGACCGTAATAGGTCATCGCCTTGCCGCCGAACTGGCCTTCGAGCGGAGCGCCGGTGGCCTCGAAGTCGGGGTCGTTGATGAGCAGGACGAGGATCTTGCCGCGCACGTCGACGTCCTTGAAATCGTCCCACCCGCGCTCGGGCGCGGTGACGCCGTAGCCGACGAACAGCAGCGGCGCGGAGGAGATGGCGAGCGACTTCGACCCGTCCATCGGTGAGCGAACCGCGATCTGCTCGCGCTGGACGAGGGGCAAGAGGCGTCCGTCGGGGAGGCGCACGGTAACCTGGGGATCGGCGGTGAATTCGGAACGGAGCAGCGGCACCGCCTGCGTCCAGAGCCGCTTGCCGCGCACGATATCGCCGCCCGGTTGCAGCCCGGCGGCGCGGAACTGGCCGACGAGATAGTCGACGGTCTTGCCCTCCGCCCGCGTCGCCACCCCGCGCCCCTCATAGGCGTCCGAGCCGAGGATGCGGACATGGTTCGACAGGCGCTGTGGATCGAACTGGGGCGCGGCAAGCGCACCGCCCGCCGAACCGAGCAACGCCGCCGCCAACACCAACCGCCACTCACGCATGTTCAACTCCCGAATATCCTCGGGCGATCAAGCGCAGAATAGCGGGCGGCGCAAGGGGGGCGCGAATGTTCCCAATGTTCGTGGTGACGTCGCTCTTGCCGCGACCGACGTCACAAGCAAAATATGGGTTCGAATAGTCAATATAAAAGAGCCAAAAAGGTTATAGAAGATTCCCCGGCTCAAGGGAAGAGTTTTCTTTCTGACGGCTCCACCGTGGTGAGCGCGCCGCCGATCCCCCTGCGGAGCTTCGTGCAGTTCGTAAACTGTCACCGTAATTTCATTTACTCGCTCCGCGGCCAGTACCCGCAAGCAAAATATATGCGAAAAACGTCTAATACCAAGACTCTCTGATTAGAACCGATGCGCCCAAGTTCGCAGCCCGAGGGACATGATGCGCCACGGTTGGTCGGTGAGACGGTTCCAGGCGAAGCAGCAGTGATCAAGGATATCGTCGTAGGATTTGAAGACGCGGTT
>NZ_JANYGG010000073.1 GCF_025362505.1 Sphingomonas sp.
GTTGGCGCGCAGCACATTGGCAAGCACCTCTTCGACAAAGGCGATGTCGATCGCGCGGCCGGTCATGACCGCATAAGCGGCAATGCGATTTAGCGCGCCTTCGAGTTCACGGATCGAGGCGGTCAGACGGCGGGCGAGAAACTCGATCACGCCGCGCGGCATTACGACCCCGGGCAGCGACACGAGCTTGGAGTCGATAATGTTGAGGCGGAGTTCGTAATCGGCCGGATTAATATCGGCGACGAGCCCCCACGACAGGCGGGAGAGAATGCGCGGTGCGATCCCGTCGAGGTCCTGCGGCGCGCGGTCCGAGGTGATTACCAGCCGCCGCCCCGCGGTGATGATCTCGTTCATCGTGTGAAAAAATTCTTCCTGGGTCGAATCCTTGCCGGCGATGAACTGGACGTCGTCGATCAGCAGGAGGTCGGCCGAGCGCAGACGACCCTTGAAGCCGATCGTGTCATTCTCGCGGATCGCGCGGACGAACTCGACCATGAATTTTTCGGCCGACATCGAGACCACGCGAGCCGCTGGACGAGCGCTCAGGAACGCCTGGCCGATGGCGTGGAGCAAGTGGGTCTTGCCGCGCCCGGTGCCGCCATGGATGAACAGCGGGTTGAACGCGACATTGTCGGCGGTCGCTAGCGTCTTCGCGGCGGCCGCGGCGACTTCGTTGGCCTTGCCGATGATAAACGTCTCGAAGCGATAGCGCGCGTCGAAATTGGGCGCGTTGGGATCGCGCGCCAGCGCCGGTTCGGGCGCCGCAGGAATTTCTTCGAGAATCAGCAGCGGCGACGGTTTGGGCGCATCGGCCGCCGCGACGATGCGCACTTCGCGCACCAGCGGAAGCGTCGCGCGCCAGGCGAGATTGAGCCGGTCGCCGAAATGCGAGCGGACCCAGTCCGCCATGAACTGGCTCGGCATCGAGATTGCGAGCTCGCCCGAGTCGGCGTTGAAATCGCCAATCTCAGCCGGCTTAAGCCAACCGTCGTAGGTCCGCGCACCCAGATCACGGCGCAACCCGGCGCGAATCGACTCCCACGCAGCGTCGAGCGGAGCAGCTATCGGATCTGTGACGGTGGACGGCCGAACGCTCTCCTCACTACGCTGCACTGATCGAGCCCTCCGAGTCTTTTTTGGCAAAGCAGGACAGCCACGACCGACCCGAGTCGCCGCGTTTGGTGTGCTGGTTCTTCAATGCCCCCCGGCGCAGATTCGCACCCGGTCGTGCAGTTCTGCGAGTCTGCGCGGCGGCTTTCAAGCGGGTTTTTTCATCGAGATGAAATAAACCCGCTTGACACGGATTTTCCTAATGAAGTTCAGAAAACGGCGGAAAACCAATGTTCTACGAAAGATGGTCCAAAGCCGACAAAACGAATCGCCGGATTCATTGACTTATTTCTGAAGCGAAACGGAAACGGGCCGCCGGAAATTATCCGACGACCCGTTTGGATCCCAAAAATGTCCCGGATCGGGTCTAGCCGAGCGCGGAGACCCGCTTGGTCAGGCGCGAGAATTTGCGGCTCGCGGTGTTCTTGTGGATAACGCCGCGGGCGACGCCGCGCATCAGCTCGGGCTGGGCCTGCTTGAGCGCGGTCGCGGCCTGGTCCTTGTTGCCGGTCTCGAGCGCGCTTTCGACCGCTTTGATGAAGGTGCGGATGCGGCTGACGCGCGCGCCATTCACTTCGGCGCGGGCGGCGTTGCGACGGATGCGCTTCTTGGCTTGCGGCGTATTCGCCATCGGATCGACCTCAAACTATGGTTCAATGAAAAGGCGGCGCAGAACCCGGAGGGCCGCGCCGACGTATTGTCCTCCTACGCAGGCGGGGCGGATTCGTCAACCGTTCGGCGTGACCTGGCGGTGACAGGCCGCTTATCGCGGGCAGGCCGCTTATCACTGGCAGGCCGGGCAGAAGAAGGTCGAACGCCCGCCCTGTACGATTCGCCCGATCTTTCCGCCGCAGGGGCACGTTTCGCCCTCGCGGCCATAGACGTCGAAGTTCTCGGAGAAATAGCCGAGTTCTCCGTCGGGCGCGGCGAAATCACGCAAGGATGACCCGCCCGCCGCGATGGCGTCGATGAGCACCGCCGGGATCGACTCGGCGAGCGCGTCGAGCTTCCTGCGCGAAACCTTCCCCGCCGGCTTGCGCGGATCGATCCCCGCCCGGAACAGCGATTCGCAGACGTAGATGTTTCCGAGCCCGGCGACGATCCGTTGGTCGAGGAGGAGCAGCTTGACCGCCGCGGTCCGGCCCTCGAAGCGTGACTTCAGCCACTTGCCGGTAACCTCGCTACCAAGCGGTTCGGGGCCGATCGCTGCAAACGTGGGCCAAGTCGCGACATGCTCTGTTCGCAGCAGGTCGAGCGAGCCGAATCGTCGCGGATCGTTGAGCGACAGGCGGTGATCGTCATCGGTCTCGATCAGCAGATGGTCATGCTTGCCGATATCCTGCGGGTCGATCCGCCACCGCCCCGACATACCAAGGTGAAAGATCAGCGTGTCCCCGCGATCGGTATCGATCAGGCCATATTTGGCGCGCCGGCCAAGCGCGGTAACGCGCGCGCCGGTCAGCCGCTGGCCGAGATCCTGCGGGATCGCGCGGCGCAGGTCGGCGCGGCGCGGCGTGACCCGGGTCAGCCGCCGCCCCTCGAGCACCTTGCGCAGGCCGCGAACGGTGGTCTCGACTTCGGGCAATTCCGGCATGCGCCCGCTATGGCGAAGCGGTGCGCGGCCCGCTAGAGGCGAACCCCATGACGGATACGGTGAATTTCGGCGAGCAGTTGGTCAGCCCCGAGGAAAAGACGCGCCGGGTCGGCTCGGTCTTCACGTCGGTCGCGCGCAACTATGACGTGATGAACGACCTCATGTCGGGCGGAATGCACCGGCTGTGGAAGGACCGCTTCGTCGAGAAGGTAAAACCGCGCGGCGGAGAGGCGATTCTGGACATGGCCGGCGGTACTGGCGACATTGCCTTTCGAATGGCGGCGCGGGGGGCGCTGGTCACGGTCAGCGACATCAACGCCGACATGCTCGCCGTCGGCATGGAGCGCGCGAAAAAGCGCGGCATCGACGGCCTCGTCTGGCAGCGCGAGAATGCCGAGCAGTTGAGCTTCGCCGACGCGAGCTTCGACGCCTACACGATTGCGTTCGGGATCCGGAACGTCACCGACATTCCCGCGGCGCTGCGCGAGGCTCACCGTGTACTGCGCTTCGGCGGGCGCTTTTTCTGCCTCGAATTCTCGACCACCGAGTGGCCGGGCTTTGGGGAGCTTTACGACAAATTTGGCGACCGCCTGATTCCCAAGATTGGCAAGGTCGTGGCGAAGGATGAGGACAGTTATCGCTACCTCGTCGAGTCGATCCGCCGCTTCCCGAAGATGCCAGAGTTTGAGCGGATGATCGGCGCCGCCGGCTTCTTGCAAACCCGCGTCGAACCGATCCTCGGCGGGCTCGTCGCCATCCACAGCGGCTGGAAAATTTGACCACTTCGGTCACGCACCTGTGGCGGCTGCTTAAATGGGGCCGCACGCTTGCTCGCCATGGGGCGCTGCAGGGGATCGAACGCGATCCGCTGACCCCGACTGCGGTCCGCCAGCTGCTCCGCCTCGCCCGCTTCGGCCTTCGCCAGCCCGCCGAGCCCGACTATGCCGCCGCGCTCCAGGCAATCGGCCCCGCCGCGATCAAGCTTGGCCAGGCGCTCGCCACGCGCCCCGACCTCGTCGGTGAAGCCGCCGCGAAGAATCTCATCCAGCTTCAGGATTCGCTCCCCCCCGTCGCCTTTTCCGAAATCCGCAAGGCAATCGAGAAGGGGCTCGACGCCCCTCTCGAATCGCTGTTTCAGTCGATCGACGAAGTGCCCGTCGGCGCCGCGTCGATCGCGCAGGTCCACAAGGCGGTCACGACCGAGGGCCGCACCGTGGCGGTCAAGGTGCTCCGCCCGGGCATCGAGGAGGAATTCGCCCGCGCGCTCGAGACCTATGAGTGGGCTGCGGCGCATGTCGAATTGCTCGGCGGCGAGGCCGAGCGCCTCCGCCCACGGCTGGTCGTCGCGCACTTCAAGCAGTGGACACGCCGCGAACTCGACCTCCAGCGCGAAGCTGCCAGTGCGTCCGAACTGCGTGAAACGATGGTCGCCGAACCTGGCTTCTACGTCCCCGAGATCGACTGGAGCCGCACCGCCCGCCGCGTGATGACACTCGAATGGATCGACGGCATCAAGCTTGCCCGCCGCGACGAGCTCATCGCCGCCGGCCACGACCCCAAGGCGCTCGCGACGATCCTGATCCGCGCTTTCCTGCGGCAGGCGGTGGTCGACGGTTTCTTCCACGCCGACCTTCACCAGGGCAATTTGTTCGCGCTGCCCGACGGCCGCCTCGCCGCGATCGACTTCGGCATCATGGGCCGCATCGACCGCCGCGCGCGGATGTGGCTCGCCGAGATTTTGTACGGCCTCATCACCGGCAATTATCAGCGCGTCGCCGAAATCCATTTCGAGGCCCAGTACGTCCCCGCGCATCACAACGTCGCCGAATTCGCAACCGCGCTCCGCGCTGTCGGAGAGCCGATCCGCGGGCTCCCGGTCAAGCAGATCAGCGTCGGTCGAATGCTCGAGGGCCTGTTCGCGATCACGCGTGATTTCGACATGCCGACCCAGCCGCATCTGCTGCTGCTGCAAAAGACGATGGTCATGGAGGAAGGCGTCGCAACCGCGCTCGATCCGGACATCAATATGTGGGAAGCCGCCGAGCCGTTCCTGCGCGAATGGCTGCGTGGCGAGCTCGGGCCCGAGGCCTTCGCCGCCGACTCGATCGTCGACCTCGTCCGCACCGCCAAGCTCATCCCCGAACTGATCAAGCGCCTCGATGTGCTGTTGCCGGCGAAGGGCGCCGCGCCCCCGCTCCCGCCGCTCGTCGAAGTCGCGGTCATCACGCGCCCGCCGCTGCTTGGCTATGCCGTGGTTGCTATACTGGCCGCGGTCGGTGGTGCCGCTGCCGTGCTGTTATTGTCCTGAAATTCTCCGTGCGGACCCGCTTTTCCGGCTGGAGCAGCGGGCCACGCGCAACCGTCCTGGCGCTGCTTGCCGTCGCGATGCTGGGCATGGCGATTCTAGCGACGAGGCCCTCTTCCGGACCGACCTTGCGCACGGCCGAAGTCGGGCAGACCGACGCCGCGCTTTACCGAGCGATCGTCGCCAGAGTCCGCGCCGGCGACGGCTATTACACTGCCGCCGCCGCATCGCTGCGTGAAGGTCACTATCCGCTCCGCCCGTTCATTACCTTCCGCCTCCCGACGCTGACGTGGCTTCAGGTCATGCTTGGCGACCGGGCGATCCATCTTGTGCAATCGGTGCTTGGAATTGCGGTTTTCATGGCTTGGGGGTTGAGGCTGTGGCCCGAACTGCCGCGCCCGATCCTGGCTTTCGCCCTGCTCCTCTTATGGGTCGGAATAATCGGGGTGATCGAGCCGACGTCAGGACTGTTCGGCGAAAGCTGGTCGGCGATGCTGATCGCGCTGGCCATCGCACTGAATCGCCCCAAATGGTTTCCGGCCGCAATCTTGTCGGGGCTGGCCGCGATGCTGTTCCGCGAACTCGCCGCTCTGGCGATCGTAGGGATTGCGTCGATCGCGCTGATAACCGGGCGCCGGCGAGAAGCCTTGGCGTGGCTCGCTGCAATCGCTGTCTTTGGCGTCGTGGTCGTCTTGCACGCATATCAAGTCGTGGCGGTGGTCCGGCCCGAAGATCTCGTTTCGCCGGGCTGGGCGGGAATGATGGGACCAAGCTATTTTCTTCGGGCGTTGGCGACCGTCACGCCGCTCGGGATGCTGCCCGGTGCGCTGGCGAGCGCGTTGCTGATCCTGTCCTGGTTCGGGTGGTGGTCGATCCCGGCAGACTGGGCATTACCCCCGGCGCTTGTGATTGGCGGCTATGGCGTGCTCATCGCCCTTTTCGCGCGGGCCGACACCTTCTATTGGGCGATGATGGCGGCGCCCCTCTCGCTTGTTGGACTCGCGTTCGTCCCGGCCGCGCTGCGCGACCTCGTTCGCCCCGCGCCCAAAGCATTGGCGTGAGCCGCGTCCTGCTCATCGTCGGCGGAGGAATCGCCGCCTACAAGGCGAGCGAGCTCATCCGGCTGTTCCGCAAGGGCGGGCATGAGGTGACCCCGGTCCTTACTGTGGGCGGAGCGCATTTCGTGACGCCGATGACGCTGGCGGCACTGGCCGAGAGCCCGGTTTACACCTCGTTATGGGACCTCAAGGACGAGAGCGAGATGGGGCACATCCAGCTGTCACGCGCGGCCGACATCGTGCTGGTGTGTCCGGCAACGGCGGACCTGCTGGCGAAGATGGCGGCGGGGGTGGCGGACGACCTCGCGACGACGCTGCTGCTCGCGACCGACAAGCCGGTGGTCGTCGCACCGGCGATGAATGTGCGGATGTGGCTCCATCCCGCGACGCAGCGCAATCTGGCGCGGCTGAAGGCCGATGGGATCACGGTGATCGAACCCGACGACGGCGCGATGGCGTGCGGTGAGTTTGGCCCGGGGCGGCTGGCCGAGCCCACCGAAATCGCCCGTTTCATCGAACAAAGTTTCCCGTTCGTGTCGGGCGAAATCGCGACACCGCTGCTGTCCGGTCCTTTGGCGGGAACCCATATCCTCGTCACCGCCGGGCCGACTCATGAACCGATCGATCCCGTTCGCGTCATCGCCAACCGCTCGTCGGGCAAGCAGGGGTTCGCGATCGCCGCCGCCGCCGCCGAGGCTGGCGCGCGCGTGACGCTAATCGCCGGGCCGGTCGCGCTGCCGACACCCGGCGGCGTGGCACGGATCGATGTCGAGACCGCCGAGCAAATGGCCGCGGCGGTCGAGGCGGCACTGCCCGCCGATGTCGCGATCCTCGTCGCGGCGGTCGCCGACTGGAAGGTCGCGTCCTCGCCGGTCAAGTTGAAGAAGGGCGACGGCCCGCCGACGCTGAGCTTCGCCCCAAATCCCGACATCCTCGCGACTCTCGCCAAATCGCCCGAGCGGCCCCGCCTGCTGATCGGCTTTGCGGCGGAAACCAACGACCTTGTCGCCAACGCCACCGCCAAGCGCGCCGCGAAGGGCGCCGACTGGATCGTCGCCAACGACGTCTCGGGCGACGTGATGGGCGGCAACCACAACGAGGTTCACCTGATCACCACCACCGGCGACGAAGCGTGGGAGGCCGGCACCAAGCAAGCCATCGCGCGCCGCCTGATCGCTCGC
Source organism: Sphingomonas sp. (assembly GCF_025362505.1). Lineage (GTDB taxonomy): Bacteria > Pseudomonadota > Alphaproteobacteria > Sphingomonadales > Sphingomonadaceae > Sphingomicrobium. The sequence goes on from NZ_JANYGG010000073.1 coordinate 7,249, forward strand.
ATTATCGAAGCCCTGAACGCAAAGACGCAACTCGCATGATCCGCATCCAGATCGCCCGCCTGCCTCATGGCGAGGGGCTGCCCCTGCCCGCCTACGCCACCCCCGGCGCGGCCGGGATGGATGTTGTCGCGGCCGAGGACATCGACCTCGCGCCAGGTGAGCGCCACGCCGTCGCGACCGGGTTCAAGGTCGCCATCCCCGATGGCTACGAGATCCAGGTCCGCCCGCGCTCGGGCCTCGCCTTCAAGCACGGCGTGACCGTCCCCAACACGCCCGGCACGATCGACAGCGACTATCGTGGCGAGTTGAAAGTGCTGATGATCAACCACGGGCCCGAGGTGTTCCCGGTGCGGCGCGGCGAGCGGATCGCGCAACTCGTCCCCGCAGCGGTGACCCGGGCCGGGTTCGACGAGGTCGAGGAACTCGACGCGACCGACCGCGGCCACGGAGGCTTCGGCAGTACTGGCCGATGATGGGCGCGCGATGACCGACGAGGAACTGGACCGTTACGCCCGGCACATCGTCCTGCGCCAGTTTGGCGGCGCGGGGCAGCAGCGGTTGAAGGCCGCTCGCATCGCCGTCGTCGGCGCGGGCGGGATCGGGTCGGCGGTGATCCCGGCGCTGGCCGGTGCCGGCGTCGGTCGGTTGACGATCATCGACGGCGACACGGTCGAGCTGTCGAACCTCCAGCGCCAGCCGCTCTACCGCAGCGACCAGGTCGGCGACGGAAAGTGTGTTCTTGCCGGGAAATTTGTCAACGCGCTCAACCCGTTCGTGGACGTCGTTGTTATCTCGTGCAGGATCGACGCGGGCAATGCCACCGAGCTGCTCGCCGGGCATGACCTGATCCTCGATGGGACCGACAATTTCGCCACCCGCCTGATTGTCAGCGACACCGCCGTCCGCCTTGGCATCCCGCTCGTCTCCGCCGCCGCCGCCCAGTTCCAGGGGCAGGTTGGACTGTTCAGGGGCCATGTTGCCGGAGCGCCTTGCTACCGCTGCTTCGTCGGCGACGCGTTCGACGCGGACGACTGCGACACCTGCGCCGAACAGGGCGTACTCGGCGCGCTGGTCGGGACGGTCGGCCAATACGCCGCGCTGGTCGCCATCCGCGCGATCGTCGGGATCGAGCCCGATGCGGCGGGGAAGCTGATCCTGTTCGACGGCGCGGCGCTGGAGTGGCGCACGATGCGACTGCCCGCAGATCCGGAGTGCAAGGCCTGCGGCTAGGCCTTCTTCTTCACTGCCGCCTTTTTCGCCGGCGCCTTTTTCTTGACGACCTTCTTCTTGCCCTTGGCCGGTCCCTTCGCCGCCTTCTCGTCGATCAGCACCACCCCCTCGTCGAGCGTCACCGCCTTGGGATCGGCGCTCTTGGGCAGCGTCGCATGTGTCTCGCCGTCAGTGACATAGGCCCCGAAGCGCCCTTCCATCACCTTGAGCTCCTTGCCGCTCACCGGATGCACGCCGAGCACCGCCAGCGGCTCGCGCCCGCCGGTCCGCCGACCGCCCCCGGCCGCCGCGTCGGCGAGCTTGGCCACCGCGGCGTTCATGCCGGTCTCGAACACCTCGGCGGTCGACGACAGCCGGGCGTACTTGCCGTCATGGACCAGGTACGGGCCATAGCGACCGATCGAGGCCGAGATCATCGCCCCGGTCTCGGGATGCGCCCCAATCTCGCGCGGCAACGACATCAGCTGCACGGCGGTCTCGAGCGTCAGCCCTTCCATCGGCACATCCTTGGGGATCGACGCCCGCTTCGCCTCTTTGCCCTCGCCGCGCTCGAGGTAAGGCCCGAACCGCCCGCTCTTCAGCGTGATGCCGTTGCCGATGTCCTGCGGCCCCTCGCTCGGGGCAGCATCCCCCCCCTGCCCGAACTGCCGGGTGTATTTGCATTCGGGATAGTTGGAGCAGGCGACGAACGCCCCGAACTTGCCCCCGCGAAGCCCGAGCTGCCCCGTCCCGCACAGCGGGCACAGCCGCGGGTCCGAGCCATCGCCCTTGTCGGGGAACAGGAACGGCGCGAGGAACTCGTCGAGCGCGGCGGTGACCTCGCTCGGCTTCTGCTCCATCACTTCGCCCGCCTTGGGCTTGAAGTCCTTCCAGAACGCCTCGAGCAACGCCTGCCACCCCGTGCGCCCGCCCGACACATCGTCGAGCCCTTCCTCGAGCCCGGCGGTGTAGTCGTAATCGACGTAGCGTTCGAAGAAGCGCTCGAGGAACGCGGTGACCAAGCGCCCGCTCTCCTCGGGGGTGAAGCGCTGCTTTTCGAGCTTCACATACTCGCGATCCTTGAGCGTCTGCAGCGTCGCCGCATAGGTCGATGGTCGGCCGATGCCGAGCTCCTCCATCCGCTTGACGAGGCTCGCCTCCGAATAGCGCGGCAGCGGCTGGGTGAAGCTTTGCACCGCATCGACCGAGCGCTTGGCGGGCGCGTCGCCCGACTTGAGCAGTGGCATCTTGGCCGCCTCCTCGTCGTCGGCCTTGTCGTCACGGCCCTCTTCGTAGAGCGTGAGATAGCCCGGAAACAAGGTGACCTGCCCGGTCGCCCGCAACGTCGCCCGCCCCGCGCCGTCCGACAGTTCAACCGTCGTGCGTTCGAGCCTCGCCGACGCCATCTGACTCGCCAGCGCGCGGTTGAAAATCAGCCCATAAAGCCGTGCATGGTCACCGCTCCCGCCCGCCTGGCGCTTGAAATCGGTTGGGCGGATTGCCTCGTGCGCTTCCTGCGCATTCTTGGCCTTCGCCGTGTACATCCGCGGCTTGTCGGGGACGTAGCCAGCGTCATAGCGATCGGCGATGGCGCGGCGCGCGGCCGAGATCGCCTCGCCGTCCATCTGCACGCCGTCCGTCCGCATATAGGTGATCAGCCCGTCCTCGTAGAGCGACTGGGCAAGGCGCATCGTGTGGCTCGCTGCGAAGCCAAGCTTGCGGGCCGCCTCCTGCTGCAGCGTCGAGGTCGTGAAGGGGGGTGGCGGGTTGCGGGTGAACGGCTTGGTCTCGACCGACTCGACAGTGAAGTGTCCCGCCTCGACCACCGCTTTGGCCGCGTCGGCCGCGCCCTTGTCGCCGATCGACAGCCGCTCGATTTTCTTGCCGTCGAGCCCGACCAGCCGCGCGGTAAACGGGGTCGCGTCGCTTTCGAAACCTGCGCTGACCGACCAATATTCCTGCGCGCGGAACAGCTCGATCTCTCGTTCGCGGTCGACGATCAGGCGGAGCGCAACCGATTGCACGCGGCCCGCCGATTTCGCGCCGGGAAGCTTGCGCCACAGGATCGGCGACAGCGTGAAGCCGACGAGATAGTCGAGCGCACGCCGCGCCCGGTAGGCGTCGATCAGATCCTCGTCGAGCGCGCGCGGCGCCTTCATCGCCGCCAGTACCGCCGTCTTGGTAATCGCGTTGAAGGTTACCCGCTCGACGTGCG
>NZ_JANYGG010000091.1 GCF_025362505.1 Sphingomonas sp.
GTCGTCGTTGCGCTTCAAGACCAACAATGTGTCGGGCAAGGTCGGCGTCGACTACAAGCTTGGCCACGGTAACATGGTCTACGCCAACTATTCGCGCGGTTACCGCGCGCGCAGCTTCAATGCTCAGGCGTTTTTCGACCCGTCCGAACTGTCGGTCGCCCAGCCCGAAGCGGTCGATGCCTATGAGGTCGGTGCCAAAACCCAGTTTCTCGACCGCCGGGTGACGCTCAACGTCGCCGCTTTCTATTACGGCTATAAGAACCAGCAATTCATCAACATCAGTCCGCTGACCGGCGCCCAGACGCTCGAGAACATCCCCAAGTCGCGGATCATGGGCGGCGAGGCCGAACTGACCGCGCGCGTGTCCCCGGCATTGACCCTGCGCGCCGGGCTCGGCCTGCTCGATGCCAAGATCAAGCAGGGCATCGTCAACGGGGTCGACGTCGCCGGCCACACCCTGTCCAACGCGCCCAAGCTGACCTTCAACGGCGGGATCGACGCCACGCTGATCGACGGCCCCGCCGGCAAGGTCAGCGCCCACGCCGACGTCGCCTATGCCTCGAGCCAATATTTCGAAGTGATCAACATTCCCCGCCTGCAGCAAAAGGCCTATGCCCTGCTCAGCGGCCACCTCGACTGGGAGTCGCGCAACCATCGCTTCAACGCCTCACTGTGGGGCAAGAATTTGACCGACCATTTCTACTTCACGTCGCGCGTTGACCTGCTGGCCGGGTTTGGCTTCGACTATAATCACGTCAGCACGCCGCGCACCTACGGCGTCACCGCCGGCGTCAAATTCTGATGTCTCCGCAGAGTTTCAAAGGAACGTCCCATGACTGAGTATAAGCTTCTTATCGGCGGCAAACTGGTGGCGGGCGAGATGACGATGGACGTCATCAATCCGGCGACCGAGGAAGTGCTCGCGACCTGCCCGCGCGCATCCCCGGCCCAGCTCGACGACGCCGTCGCCGCTGCCAATGCCGCGTTCAAGGGCTGGGCGAAGACCCCGATCGAGGACCGCCGCGCGTGCGTCATGAAACTGGCCGACGCGATCGACGCCAACGCCGCCGACCTGGCGCGTCTGCTGACCCAGGAACAAGGCAAGCCGCTCGCCGAATCGAGCGCCGAAATGGCCTACACCGCGGCCTTCCTGCGCTACCTCGCCGGGCTCGAGCTGACCAACAAGATCATCGAGGACAATGACAATCGCCGGGTCGAGCAACGCCGCAAACCGCTCGGCGTCGTTGGCCTGATCATCCCGTGGAACTTCCCGGTTCTGATCGTCGCGTTCAAGCTGCCTTCCGCGCTGCTCGCCGGCAATACGGTGATCATCAAGCCGGCGCCGACGACGCCGCTGACGACGCTCAGGATCGGTGAATTGTGCGCCGACATCTTCCCCGCCGGCGTGGTCAATATCGTCACCGACCAGAACGACCTCGGCTCGCACATGACCGCGCATCCGGGCATCGCCAAGATCAGCTTCACCGGCTCGACCGAGACCGGGAAGAAGGTCATGGCCGGCGCCGCCTCGACGATCAAGCGCATCACCCTCGAACTCGGCGGCAACGACGCCGCGATCGTGATGGGCGATGTCGATCCCAAGGTCGTCGCCCCGGGCATCTTCGGCGGCGCGACGATGAACGCCGGTCAAGTCTGCCTCGCAATCAAACGCGTCTATGCGCATGATTCAATCTATGACGAATTGTGCAGCGAACTCGGCAAGCTCGCCGACAGCGCGGTGGTCGACGACGGTCTCAAGCAGGGCGCGCAGATCGGCCCGCTGCAGAACAAGATGCAATATGAAAAAGTGAAAACCTTCCTCGCCGATGCGCATGCCAACGGCACGATCGTCGCCGGTGGCCAGGTCGAGGATCGTCCCGGCTATTTCATCCGCCCGACCATCGTCCGCGACATCACTGATGGCACGAAACTCGTTGACGAGGAGCAGTTTGGACCGATCCTGCCGATCATCCGCTTCACCGACGTCGAGGACGCGATGGAGCGCGCCAATTCGTCGCCATGGGGCCTCGGTGGGTCGGTCTGGACGAACGACCGCGACAAGGCTTACGAGCTCGCGTGCGAGATGGAGTCGGGCACGGTGTGGATCAACAAGCACCTCGATTTCGGCCCCAACATCCCGTTCGGCGGCGCCAAGCAATCGGGCATCGGGGTTGAGTTCGCGGAGGAAGGGCTGCACGAGTTCACCCAGTTGCAGGTGATCAACGAGGCCCGATGAGCCCTGACCGCATCCCGGCGCCCAGCTTAGCCGTCGGCCCGACCGAACCGCCGCTGCTGACCGGAACGATCGGCGCGGCGCTCGACCGGGCAGCGGAACGCTGGCCCGACGGGCTGGCGCTGGTGTCGCGGCATCAGGACATTCGCCTGAGCTGGGCCGAGCTCAACGCCGAGGTCGACCGCATCGCCTGCGGGCTCGTCGCGCAAGGCCTCGAACCGGGCGAACGGGTCGGCATCTGGAGCCCCAACCGCGCCGAATGGACCATCGTCCAGCTCGCGACCGCCAAGGCCGGACTGATCCTCGTCACGATCAACCCCGCCTATCGTACCGGCGAGGTCGAATATGCCCTGCGCAAGGTCGGCTGCGCGGCGCTGGTCCTGGCCCCCTCGTTCCGCGGCAGCGACTATGTCGCGATGCTGCGAGAGATCGGCCCCGCCGCCCTCCCATCACTTCGCCTGCTGGTCTCGCTCGGCGAGGAGCGGTTCGACGGCTTCTTGCCGTGGGCCGAGCTCGCCCGTCCCGCTGACTCCGCCATGCTCGCGTTGATCGCCGGCAATCTCGATCCCGCCGACCCGATCAACATCCAGTTCACCAGCGGCACCACCGGCTCGCCCAAGGGCGCAACCCTGTCGCACCGCAACATCCTCAACAACGGCTATTTCGCCGGCCGCCAGATCCGCCTGACCCCGGCCGACCGCATCTGCATCCCCGTCCCGCTCTACCATTGCTTCGGCATGGTGCTCGGCAACCTCGCCGCGCTGACCAGCGGCGCGGCGATGGTCTATCCGGGCGACGCGTTCGACCCGCTCCGCACCCTCGAAGCCTGCGCCGCCGAGCGCTGCACCGCGCTCTATGGCGTGCCGACAATGATGATCGCGATCCTCAACTACCCCGACTTCGAGCGGTTCGACGTATCGAGCCTGCGCACCGGGATCATGGCCGGGTCACCCTGCCCGGTGACGACAATGGGCGAAGTGATGGAGCGCCTCCACATGACCGAGGTCACCATCGGCTACGGCATGACCGAAACCAGCCCGCTGACCACCCAGACCGCGATCGAGGACAGCGTCGCCGAGCGTGTCGCGACCGTCGGCCGGGTCCACCCCCACGCCCAGGCGAAGATCGTCGACGAAGCCGGAGCGATCGTCCCGCGCGGTACCCAGGGAGAATATTGCTCGCGCGGCTACGCGGTCATGCTCGGCTATTGGGACGACCCCGCGCGCACCGCCGAGGCGATCGACGCCGACGGCTGGATGCATAGCGGCGATCTCGCGACGATGGACGAGGCCGGGTACATCCGCATCACCGGCCGCATCAAGGACATGATCATTCGCGGCGGCGAGAATATCTATCCGCGCGAGGTCGAGGAACATCTCCTCACCCACGACCGCGTCGCCGACGTGCAAGTGTTCGGCATCGCCCACGAAACCTATGGCGAGGAAGTCTGCGCGTGGGTCATCCCCAAGCCCGGCCACGCGCTCACCCCGGAAGAAATCGTCGCCCACTGCAAGGGCCGCATCGCCCACTACAAGGTGCCGCGCGAAGTACGGATCGTCGACGCCTTTCCGATGACCGTCACCGGCAAGGCACAGAAGTTCGAAATGCGGAAGATCATGGAATCGCGAGATGACCCCGCCGCATAACGCGTCGGCCGCTTGGCCGCACTCAGTCGGCACGAGCCGGCCGCTCGGCGATTGAATCGGCATCATGACGAAAAAGGGCTCAATATCTACGGTTACGCAAACGGGGACCCGGCAAACAACACTGATCCGTCTGGGCTGGATCCGTCCACCGGTGGTGTTGTGCAAGGCGGTGGTGCAATCGTTGCTAAACCAGTGCAGCAAAGTATGAAGTCGAAGAACCATCAGTGCATCAATGCTGACGGTACAGGTTCCGGAAGTAAAACGGGCTCTGGACATCCACATCAACGTGTCGCTGGCGCGGGTTGCGGGGTGACGACAGCGTCTTGCGCTGCGTTTCCGGTTCGCGCTTCTCGCTAGTGGATTGATTCCAACGTTTGGTGCCCCCGCCTGACGGCGGCGATGATTTTGTCGGGATCGGCCTTCCAGACGAACGGGCGTGGCTCCTCGTTATGCTCCTTGATGAAGCGGTTGATCGCGGCCTGAAGGTCGACGA
>NZ_JANYGG010000092.1 GCF_025362505.1 Sphingomonas sp.
TGCTTGCGCCTCCGGTCGGGCTACGCCCTCCCTACGCCGCAAGCAGGGCGAAAAGCGCACCACTCGATCGACCTACACCTTCCGCCACGGGGGTCCCTTTTGGACGCCGATCGGGGGTCCCTTTTGGACGCCGTTTGACACACTGATCACGCTTGGCTACTACGCCAAGATCCTCAATCCCGTATTTGCTTTCTGGGCGGCGTATATCCTCACCAGACCACTCGGCGCTTCGATGGGCGACTACCTTACCCCGGCTCACGAGGATGGTGGCCTGGGCTTCGCGACCATGTCAGTGAGTGGCTTCTTCCGGATTATCATCATTGGACTGGTTGCCTACCTCACGAATAGTGGCGTCGATCGGGGGTTCGGTCGTCTCGAGTCAAATTCGCAGGGGGAGCCCCGCTGACAGGGCGCAGGTGCCAAACGCATCGATTCTTCACGCAACATTTAAAGTGCGATGCCAAGTGCGGAGTAGGCGTGAAATCCTGATTGAGAGCGCGTGAAGGTTGGTCCAGCGGACAGGAGGAGGAAATAAGGCCCGTGGATTTGAACGATCGATCCGAGACCAAGGGGAGTGATGGGCTAGGCATCGTCTGCATCGGGCCCCTGATGAGTTAGTTCGCCGCCGACAGTGACACCGCGCCCTAATAGCGCGTGACCGCCGGGCCTTCCTGCCAGAAGTTGCGCTGGTCCTGCCGGGATTTAACACATTGCCTCCCCCTCCGAAAATCGACCATTTGCCGATATCCTGCTGACCTCAGACAGGGAGTAGCTACCGGGTTCGTCCGGTGGTCATGCTCTTGCGGCCGGTTGGCAGAATTACGCGAGGAAATATAGCAACCGATCGGTGCTGCTTTTCATCCTTGTAGAAACGATATTTGGCATCGGCCAGGTCGCAGCGGCTCGATCCGCTTGCCCGCTCGAAGCCGAAAGGCAGGGTGACGGTCAACTCCAAATCTTCGACCGGCCCATAATTGAGGTCGAAGCCTGTTCGGGCGGATCGATTCCCACCTGCGCCGTCCGGTGCTGAAAACGCATAGACTTCCAGAGCTGAAAGGTCTTGCGGCTACCGCCATAGACCCCAACTTCGCATGCGTTGGCGAAATCGCCTGAGTGGGTCTTCAAGTTGATGTCACCCGTCTCCGGATTACGCCACGACGCCAGTTCAACCAGCGCAAAGGTGAAGTGCGCACCCGCGTGGCCGCCACTGCGTCGAACAGGATCGCATAGACGACGGCCCTGTTATGGAAGGCAATCTATGCGGCTTCCGCCGGCACCGTGAACACGACGTAGAACGCGATTCAGCCCGTCGCTCGGGCCATGCGCCCACACCGCGGATCGTCCTCATAAGGCGCGACGGCGTCGCGCTTGGGGACCTCCATCCGCGCGCGATCGTGTCCTCGCGAAGCGGTCACGCGACTGCAAGTATCTGTTTGCCCCGGTTGCTCCCGCTGAACAGGCGCTGGAGCGTCGCGGGCGCGTTCTCGAAGCCGTGCTGCACGTCCTCGCGATAGACAAGCCGCCCGGCGTGGACGAGGTCGGCCATGCGTTTCCTGATCGAAGGGAATTCGGCGGCCCAGTCGAGCACGATGAACCCGGTCATCGACGCGCGGCGAAAGACGAGGTTGAAGTAATTCTGCGGTCCCGCGGGCAACGTCCCCGTCTCATAGCGCGAAATCCCGCCGCAGATGACGACCCGCGCTCCGGTCGCGATTTGGCCAAGCATGTCGTTCAGGATCTTGCCGCCAACATTGTCGAAAATTACGTCGGCCCCCTTGGGCACAAATTCCTTGAGCCGTGTGCGAAGGTCGCCGGCCTTGTAATCGATCGCCGCGTTATAACCTGCTTCCTCAACCAGCCAGTCGCATTTCTCCTTGCCTCCAGCGATGCCAATTACTCGGCAACCGGCGAGCCGGGCAAGCTGGCCAACGATCGACCCCGTCGCTCCCGCCGCGCCCGATACCAGAACTGTATCGCCAACGATCGGCTGCCCGATCTTGAATAATCCGCACCATGCCGTCATCCCGGTCGTGCCAAGAATCGAGAGCATCGCGGTGGGGGACAGCGATGGCTCGACGGGCTCGAGTTCCGCCCCATCGTCGATGATATATTCGCTCCATCCGGTCGACCCGATAAGAAGTTGCCCGACCGGATATTTGCCGTCGTTTGACGCGACGACTTCAGTGACCCCCGAACCCCGCATGACATCGCCGATCACCATCGGCGCGACATAATCGGCAATATTCTCCATCCACCCCTTCTGCGCCGGGTCGAACCCTAGCCAGCGGGTTTTGAGCAGCATCTGCCCGGGCGCGGGTTCGCCGATCTCGACGGTTTCGAGCAACAAGTCGCCATCGTCGATCGGGCGCGCGCGCGGGTGGGCGGCGAGGTGCCATTGGCGGGTTTTGGTCATGCTGCAAAGGCCTGTCGATGGAAAGAATGGTCGGCGGAAAGGCATCTCGAACAAGGCTGCCGGCCGCGATGGCGGGTGGGCATACTCACCTTGCTCAAGATAAGTTCAATCGTCTCGAACAGCGCGATCGCATGCCCTCGACACTTCATACGGCGGTCAATTCCGCTACGCGTCATCAGCGCGTTCAACACTGCTGCGCCTCGGTCGGCCGGATGCCAATTGCGCAGCGCCCCGCCGCGCCGCGCGCCAGCGGTGTGCGGTGCTTCGACGATGTAGGCCGTACACATAGCAACTCCCTACGGTAGGTGGTTAGGATATGCGCTCGGAGTGTACCCGGCTGTCACTATCCGACCTCGTTACTTGTTAAAGCTCGGTGACCGCTTCGTTAGGAAAGCATCGACGCCCTCGCGGCCCTCATCGCTGTCCGCGGCGCGACCGATACTAACGGCTTCGGCGTCGAGTTGGAGAGCGAGACTGGTGGTGGCTGAGGCGGCGAGCAGCGCGCGGATCGTACCGAGGGCGCCGGTCGGCGCGGCCATTAGCATCGCAATCGTCCGGTCGATTTCGGCATCAAAGTTTGCCGCAGGGACAGCCCGCGTGACCAGCCCGATATCTGCCGCTTCGGCGGCGCCGACCCGCTGATTAGTGATTATAATCTCTTGCGCGCGGCGCAGCCCGGCAAGACGAGGTAGGCTCCAGCTCAGTCCGGCATCGGGAGTGAGGCCGATCGCACTATACCCGCTGGTGAAATGGGCGACGTCGCTGGCAATCACCAGATCGCCAAGCAGCGCTAGCCCGAACCCCGCCCCCGCCGCCGGGCCGTTAACCGCGACCAGCAGCGGTTTGGACATCGTCGCGAGCGTTATCACCGCGCGGTGGACCGCCTTGGCGAGATCCTTGACGAACACCCCGCGATCGGCGGCGGCGGCGAAACTTGCGACGTCGCCACCGGTGCAAAAGAACCGCCCGGTCCCGATCAGCAGGACACAACGCACGGACTGGTCCTTTGCCACCCTCGCCGCCGCCGCGCCGAGCGCCACGGCGGCGGCGAGGTCCAGCGCATTACCCTGCGCTGGACGGTCCAGCCGGATGCGGGCGATGCCATCACGCATACGGAATTCGACGCCCTCACTCACCCTGCGCCGCTTTCCAGTCGCGTCTGATCTTCTTGGCCAAGCTCCATTTGTGGACCTCGGTCGGGCCGTCATAGATGCGAAAGGCACGGATTTCGCGGAACATCTGTTCGACGATGGTGTCGCCGCTGACCCCGCTGCCCCCCATCACCTGGACCGCGCGGTCGGCGACCCGCATCAGCGCCTCCGACACCGCCACTTTGGTCATCGAGCTCTCGATCGTTCCGAGCGAGCCGCCATCGAGCACGTCGGCGCACCAGTCGATCATCAGCTCGGCCTGTTTCAGGTCGATCAAATTCTCGGCCAGCATGAAACCGACGCCTTCATGATCGACCAGTGGCTTGCCGAAGGCATGACGGCGGTTGGCATAGTCGCTGGCGATGCCATTGGCTCGGATACAGCCGCCCAGCCAGCGCATGCAATGCGACAGCCGCGCCGGGCTCAATCGCACCTGCGCCAGCCGGAACCCGTCTCCGGCCGCGCCGAGCATCTGCTCGCCAGGGACTCGCAATCCCTCGATTGCCACTAGGGAATGCCCGCCCGGCATCGACGAATCGATTGTGTCGAGCACCCGTTCGATACGGATTGCCGGCTCGGGCAGGTCGACCAGGAACAGGCACGCACCCTCGTCGGCCATGGCCATGACGATCCCGACACTGGCTCCGTCGGCGCCGGTGATGAATGTCTTGCGTCCGTCGATCCGCCAGCCATTGCCGTCGCGCACCGCCCTTGTCTGCATCATCGACGGATCGGACCCGGCGCCACCCTCGGCTGCGGGTTCGGTCATGAAGAAGGCCGAACGTGCCTCGCCGCTGACTAGCGGCGCGAGGAAGCGCGCTTTCTGCGCCTCGTTCGCGACCTTGCCGAGTAAGTACATATTCCCCTCATCGGGGGCCATGGTGTTGAGCGCGACTGGACCCAGTGGCGATAGGCCCGACGCGCGCAGCACCAGTGCAGTCTCGCGCTGGCTGAGGTGGCCGCCATTGTCGAGGATGTGCGGGGTCATCAGCCCGGCAGCACGGGCTTTATCACGCAGTTCGGCGACCAGCCCTGCCGACGGCCCGTGCGCCCCGCGTCGTGAATCGGCCTCGTAAGGGACGACAGTCTGACGGACGAAGGCTTCGACCCTGGCCGCCAGCGCTATGGCGCGCGCGCTCACGCAAACAACGCCTCAGGGCTTTCGATCAGTTCGCGCAGCGTCGCCATGAACCTCGCCGCCGCAGCCCCGTCGATGGCGCGATGATCGACCGACAACGATAGTGCCAGTCGGGTGGCGAAGCCAAGCGAGTTGTCGGCGCGCTCCATCGGGGCACGCGCGGCGGCGCCGATCGCCAGGATCGCCCCTTGTGGAGCGTTGATGATCGCGTCGAACTGGTCGATCCCGAACATGCCGAGGTTGGAGATTGAGAAAGTGCCGCCGTCCATGTCTGCATAAGACAGCCGGCCGGTGCCAGCCTTGTCGATCAATGCGCGCGACGCCGCAGCGATCTGGTCGATCCGCATCAGGTCGGCCGACCTGATCACGGGCATCACCAGCCCCGATGGCGCGGCCACCGCGATCGCCACATCGGCGCGGGCAAAGCGATGGATATTGTCGCCGTGGACCTGGATATTGACACCGGGGTGGCGCACCAGCGCCAGCGCCACCGCGCGAACTAGATAATCGTTGAGCGAGGCCTTGGTCCCGAGCACGAGGTTGGCGGTCTTGCGCAGCGCCAGCAGCGCGTCGATGTCGACCGTCATGCGCAAATAGAAATGGGGAACGTCGCGTTTGGTTTCGGTGACTTTGCGCGCAACCAGCTTGCGGATCTTGTCCATTGGCTCGATCGTCGGGGGATTGTGGCCGGCGTCAATCGACGCTTCTCTGGCATGCGCGATGATTCGGGCTCGGGCCAGCACGTCGGCCTTGGCAATCCGCCCGCGCGGGCCGGTTCCGGTCAGGCTCGACAAGTCGATCCCGTGCATCGCCGCCAGCCGCCGCGCCAGCGGTGAGGCATAGATCGCGACTTCCCCGTCGGGCAGCACCGCCGGACCGCGCAGCGCCGGGCTGGCCGGCCCTCGCAGCGCGCGTACGACGTCCTGATGCGTGATCCGGCCATTGCGACCCGACCCGCTGATCGGGTCGATGTCGACGCCTTCGGCCTCGGCCAGCCTGAGCGCCTCGCGGCTGATCGCGCGATTGGTGTTGATCTTGGCAGGGGCGTCGGCGGGCACATCGGCAGGCGCGGGTTTGTCCGCCGGTTGCGCCGTGACCGCCGTATTCGCCGGGCGGAACGCTGCAATGAACGCATCAATCTCGGCATCGCTTGCTCCGGCGTCGCCAAATATGCCCAGCAACGTCCCGACCGGGTGCGCTTCGCTCCCCGCTTCGACCAGTCGTCGGCGCAGGACCAAGTCGAACTCGGCCTCGACCTCGTTGGTGATCTTGGCGGTTTCGATCAGGCACAAGGTCTGACCGCGGGTGAACGCCTGGCCTTCATCGATCATCCATTCGGCGATCGTGCCTTCGGTCATTTCGATGCCCCACTTGGGCATGCAGAAGGGGCGAATGTCGGTCATGCTCGCCTCCTCAGCGCCACGACAGCGACTTGCGCACCGCCGCCTCGATCTTATCGACCGAGGGGAGGTAGGCCGTTTCGAGTTCGCGCGCGAACGGGATCGGGGTGTGCGGCGGTGTGACCGACATCGGCGGCGCCTTGAGGCTGGCAAACGCTTTCTCGGCGACCAGCGCACAAATGTCACCGGCGAGGCCGCAGCGCGGCGGGGTCTCGTCAACAACCACTAGCCGCCCCGTTACCTCGACCGAATCGAGGATTGCTTCCTCGTCAAGCGGGCTAGTTGTGCGCAGATCGATCACGTCGCAGCCGATCCCCTCGGCGGCGAGCTTGTCGGCGACCATCTCACAGAAACCGAGCAGCAATCCCGACGACACGATCGTAACGTCGTCACCGGCGCGCGATAAGCGGGCGTGGCCGAACGGAATAGTGTAGTCGCCGTCGGGCACTTCGCCGCTCATTCCATAGAGTGCCTTGTGCTCAAGGAAAATGACCGGGTCGTCGTCGCGGATCGCAGTGCGCAGCAAGCCCTTCACGTCGGCCGGGGTCGACGGAATCACAACCTTCAGGCCGGGCATTCCAGTCAGGATCTGATGAACCGACTGGCTGTGCTGCGCAGCGGCATTGTAACCCGCGCCATAGGCCATCCGAACGACCGCGGGGCAGGTCGTCTTGCCGCCGAACATGTAGCGGAACTTGCCCATCTGGTTCCACAGCTGGTCGAGCGAGACGCCGATGAAGTCGGCGAACATCAGCTCGGCGATCGGGCGCTTGCCGGCCAACGCGAGGCCTGAGGCGGCACCGATGATCGCGCTTTCCGAAATCGGCGTGTCGATCACCCGGTCCTTGCCGAATTTCTCGAACAGCCCGACCGACGTCGACCAGATCCCGCCGATCGCCTCCGGCCCTCCCGCCGTGCCCATCCCGCCGACGAGATCCTCGCCGAGCACGACGACATTGGGGTCGCGCGCCATTTCCTCGGCGATCGTCGACAGGACGGCGTCGCGGTACATCATGATGGGCATAACTTTTTTCCTGCCGTCAGTAGCTGATGTAGACGTCGGTGAGGACATCTTCGGAGGTCGGGCGCGCGGCGGCGCGGGCGTCGGTGACGGCCTGCTCGATCGTTGCCATGACGGCATCGTCGATCGCGTCCAGGTCGCCTGCGTCGAGCAACTTCGACTGCGCGATATGGGCGCGGAAATTCTTGATGCAATCGCGCGTCGCGCGGATCCGGTCGAGCTCTCCTTCGCCGCGATAGCGTTGCGGGTCGCCCTCGAAATGGCCGAAGAAGCGCTCGGTATCGAATTCGACCGCCGCTGGTCCGCCGCCACCGCGGACATGATCGAGCACTTCGCGCATGGTGTCGGTGACGGCGAAGAAATCGGTCCCGTCGGCGCGCCACACCTTCATCCCGAAGGCTTCGGCCCGGCTGGCGATGTCCTTCGCCGTTCCAACGGCGTATTCGAACCCGGTATGTTCGGAATAATGGTTATTCTCGAACACGAATATGCACGGGGCGTGGGTGACGACGGCGAAGTTCATCGCTTCGAATGTCGTGCCCTGGTTGCAGGCACCGTCGCCCGAAAAGGCGATCGCGACCTTTCCCTTGCCGTCGATCTTGGCCGACAGCGCGGCGCCGACTGCAATCGGTGCGCCGGCGCCGACGATGCCATTGGCACCGAGCATGCCTTTATCGACATCGGCAATGTGCATCGACCCGCCCTTGCCCTTGCACAGTCCTTCGCGGCTGCCCCAAATCTCCATCATCATGCCGGTCACGTCGCATCCCTTGGCAAGGCAATGGCCATGGCCGCGGTGGGTCGAAACGATCTTGTCCTCGGCGCCGAGCTGCTCGCAGACCCCTACCGCGACTGCTTCCTGACCGCAGTAGAGATGCGTAAAGCCGGCGATCTCGCCGGTCTGGATCTCGGTATGAAGCCGTTCCTCGAACTCGCGGATTGTCTTCATCTGGCGATAAGCGCGCGTCAGCGCGTCACGGTCTAACTGCATCGCTCTACTGTCCCTTCGAGACCTGCCGGACATTCACAGGCCCAGCACCGTCTTGGCAATGATGTTTGATTGAATTTCGTTCGTCCCGCCAAAAATCGTCCATGCGCGGCTGTTGAGATAACGCGGAGTGGCGACCTGGGCGGCGCGAGAATGTATTGGCAACGGGGCGTTTTCGCCATAAAGCGGCCGCGCTTCCTCAAGTTGGAGGCCAACCGCGCCGAACAGGTCGACCGCGGCCAGGTCGATGTCCTGCCGCAGATTCGATGCCAGCAGCTTGATAAGCGACGTCTCCGGTCCGGCCGGGCGACCCTTGGCGATATCGGCCAGGATCTTCAGCTCAATCATTTCCAGCGCCTGCACGCGCAGGTGTATTGCGGCTATGCGACGCCGCCACTGTGGCTGGTCGGCCAGTTTCCCGCCACGGCCATCGGGCTGGTCGGCGGCGTCGGCGATCACTTGGTCAAGGTCATAACCCAGCTTGGGTGCGTGGCATGACCCCCCGCGCTCGTTCTCGAGCAGGAACTTGGCGATTCGCCAGCCATCGCCCTCGGCCCCGACAAGGTCGCTTGCCGCCACTTCGACATCCGCGAGGAACACCTGGTTGACCTCATGGTCGCCGGCCAGCGTCAGGATCGGGCGGATGCTGATGCCCGGTTGTTTCAGGTCGATCAGCAGGAAGCTGATGCCCCGCTGCTTGCGCTCGCCATTGTCGGTGCGGACCAAGCAGAACATGCGGTTGGCGAGATGCGCGTGGGTGGTCCAGATCTTCGACCCGTTGACGATGTATCGGTCGCCCGCGGAATCGCTGACCCGCACCGCACGGCATTGCAGCGAGGCGAGGTCCGAGCCGCTGCCGGGCTCTGAAAATCCCTGGCACCAGTAATCCTCGCCCGACAGGATTCGGGGCAGATAATATGCTTTCTGCGCGTCGCTGCCAAAGCTGTAGATTACCGGCGCGACCAGTTTCAGCCCGAGCACAGTCAGGTTAGGCGCGCCCGCCAGCGCGCATTCCTTTTCGAAAATGTAACGCTCGACCGGGGTCCACCCAGTGCCACCATGCGCCTGCGGCCACTGATAGGCGAGCCAGCCTTGGCGATTGAGAACCGCGTTCCAGCTTTCGCCAATGTCGGGTTCGACAAACACCGTCGGCGATGCCGCCGCGCCGGTGCGAATGCGTTCGGGCAGGTTATGCTCGAGAAAGGCGCGAACCTCGTCGCGGAACGCGGTCTCGGCCGGGGACAGGTCGATATCCATGTCAGCGCTCCATTATGGTGACGGCGGATACGCCGGGCGCGCCATAGACATGGCTGTAGGCGGTTTTCGGGGTGCCGGGGACCTGCCGCCCACCGCCGTCGCCGCGAAGCTGGACTACATTCTCATACACCTGCCGAAGCCCCGACGCGCCAATCGGCTCTCCGCAGGCAAGGCAGCCGCCATCGGTGTTGATCGGCAATGAGCCGTGAATTTCGGTTCGGCCTTCGGCCAGCCATTGTTCTTGCTCGCCATCGCGGCAGAACCCGTTTTCGGCAAGATGCATGATCTCCGCCCCGGCCTCGGTATCCTGCAACTGGGCGACGGCAATATCCTTGGGACTGATCCCGGCCGAGTCGAAGGCGGCCTTGCTGGCAAGGGTGGTCGCCGACCCGCCACGGATCACGTCGATCGACGGGGCGAACACCTCGAACGATCCGGGCGGGCGGGTGCGCATCGTCACTGCCTTCAGCCGCACCAGCGGCCGCCCCAGTTCGCGCGCCTTTTTCTCGGACGCCAGCACCAGCGCGACACCGCCTTCGGCGGGTGAGCAAAACATATATTTGGTGTACGGATCGCTGACCAGCGGCGCGTCCATGATCGTTGCAAGCGGCACCGTCTCGCGCCGCCACGCGTGCGGTGCATGGACCGCATTACGAAACGCTTTTTCGGCAACCCGGCCCAGACTGGCCGGGCTGATGCCGTGTAGGTGCATGTAGCGCGTGATCTTGGCCGCAAAGAATTGCGTGGTGATCATGTAGCCGGCCTCGCCATACCAGTCGGGCAGGCCATAGTCGGCGGGCATAGCGTTAAACGCGCCACGAGGATGCTTGTCGAAGCCCACCGCCAGCCCGATGTCATACTCGCCGGACTTGATCGCCATCTGTGCCGAGAATAGGGCCGATCCACCCGCCGCACAGCCGTTGCGGACGTTGATGAACTGGACTCCGGTCAGGCCCAGCCGGTCGATCATCGTGTCGGGGTTGCCGGCGGCGTCGGACGCGCCATAGGCGAATTGGACGTGCGGCCACTCGATCCCGGCGTCGGCCAGCGCCGCCCGCACCGCGAACACGCCCTGGTCGATGCCCGATCGCCCTTCGGTGCGCCCGAACGGATGGATGCCGATGCCGATAATGCAGACGTCGCTCATGACCGCCTCGCAGGGCGGAATGCCGGGATCATCCGCTGGTCTGGGAAGGCCGGATCAAGCGGCACTGCGGTCAGCGTTAGCGGCATGCCGATTGACAGCGATTCAGCCGATACGCCGTCGATCCGCGCCTCGACGATAGTTTCGCCGGGCAGTTCCACATAGCCGACGATCCACGGCACAAAGTCGTCAGGCCCGGCATAGGGCGGCGATTTGGGGCGATAGCGCTGCACCGTCCACGACCATAAGCTGCCATCGCGGCCCAGCGGCACGAGGTCGAAATCCTCGCTACCCGGAAACGGAAACACGATCCGGCCCGACTCGCGATGACGCCCGCCAACTAGGCGCGGCGGCGATTCATCGGTGAACAGGCCTTTGGAAATTGCCTTCATCGCGGTGCTGCTGCATCCTCCATGCCGAACGGTGATCCGCCCCGACGCTGAGACCCTTAAGCCCTAGTCCGGCGACTTTGCGGACTCTGAAAAACGCTAGGGTAGGGGTGGGTCAGCCTTGTGCGATGCATATCGGCCGACGGGAGCGATCGATGGCGAAACGCTATGACTACATCATTATCGGCGCGGGCTCGGCCGGGTGCGTGTTGGCCGAGCGGCTGAGCGCCGACGGTCGTTCTCAGGTGCTGCTGCTCGAAGCGGGCGGCGACAATGACGGTTTCTGGGTGCGGCTGCCTAAGGGGGTGGCCAAGCTGGTCACCAACCCGGCCCACATCTGGGCCTATCCAGTGGCGCAGCCGCGCGAACCCGGCCAGCCGTCGAACGAAGTATGGATTCGCGGCAAGGGGCTGGGCGGGTCGTCAGCGGTCAACGGCATGATCTGGAGTCGCGGCGAACCGGCCGACTATGATGCGTGGGAGGCGGCCGGGGCGACCGGCTGGAACGGCGCCAGCATGACCGAGGCGTATCTCGCACTCGAAGACCATGCCGCCGGCGCCAGCGCGACGCGCGGCAGCGGTGGCCCGGTTCACATCGATCCGGCGATCTACCGCTATCCGCTGGCCGACCGGATGATCGAGGCGGGCGAAGCGACCGGCCTCAAGCGGGTCGACGACCTCAACGGCTCGACCGGTCCGCGGGTTGGCTTCTACAGTCACAATATCCGACGCGGTGAACGGCAAAGCGCGGCCAGCACCTTCCTCCACCGCGCCCGTCGCCGGCCTAACCTGGCGATCGTCACCCACGCGCTGGCCGAGCGTATCCTGTTCGACAATCGCCGCGCGACCGGGGTCGAGGTGACGGTCGCGGGCGAGCGGCAGCGGTTCGACTGCGCTTGCGAGGTCATCGTCAGCGGCGGCGCCATCGAAAGCCCGTTTCTCCTCCAGCGATCGGGCATTGGCGATACCGACAAACTGTCGGCGGCGGGCATCGTGCCGCTGGTCCAATCGCCTGACGTGGGCGAGGGGATGATTGAGCATCTGTCGCTGTCGATGCCGTTCCGGCTGACCAGCGGGCAAGGGACCCAGCGCAGCTTCGCCGGGCTAGGGCTGATCGCGGCGATGGCCCGCTGGGCGTTGACCCGGGGCGGGATCATGGCGACCGGCCCATTTGAGGTAGGGGCGTTCCTCAATGTCGCCAATCCCGACCGACGCCCCGACGTCCAGCTTTACCTTGGCGGCTACACGTTCGCGGTCGGCGACGACAACAACCCGGTCCCGCTCGACAAGATCGATCCGCGCCCTGGGGTCACCATTTATGGATCGATGCTGCGCCCGACTAGCCGCGGTTCGGTGCACGTCACCGGGAGATCGATCAGTGATGCGCCTGACATCCGCCCAAACTGGCTGTCGACAGACCAAGATTGCGCGACGGCGGTGGCGATGGTGCGGGCAATGCGGCGCTACATGGCGGCGGCGCCACTAGGCAACCTCGTCGGCGAGGAAGTTCTGCCGGGAGCGAAGGTCGAAAGCGATGAGGATATCCTCGCCGCCTTCCGCCGCCTGTCGAGCAGCGGGCTGCACGCAGTCGGCACCTGCCGCATCGGCTATGACAATCGTGCGGTTGTCGACCCGCGTCTCCGCGTCAACGGCGTCGAAAGGCTGCGGGTGGCGGATTGTTCGGTCATGCCCGGCGCGGTCACCGGAAACACCAACGCCCCGGCGATGGCGCTCGGGCTGCGCGCGGCGGAATTGATCCTCACCGATCGACACTAGATCCTGATCGCGGTCTTGCCCAGGGGCCGCGTTTTCCGAATCCCAGATGCGTTATCTGGCTTCCAAAACTGCTACTTATTGAGCGAGATGTAGCCCAATTGCGACGCTTTGAATACGGTCTGGCTGCGATTGACCGCGTTCAACTTTATCGAGGCATTGTGGAGGTGAAACCGCACTGTCGCCCGGCTGCGCGACATGATCATGCTGATTTCGAGGTCGGTCTTGCCGATCGCCGCCCAGCGCAGGCACTCGACCTCGCGCTTCGACAGCCGCGATCCCGGCGGCAACGCCTGGAACGAGCCCATTACATGGACATAGGAAGCGATGAAGGTGCGCGCGTAGAGTCCCAATTCATCGCCGAGTTCGAGATAGGCTTGCTCCAAATCAGTGAGCGAGGGATCAAGCGGATTGAAACTGATCGCGCCGATCTGGCCGAATGGCAAATGCACCGGGACCACGATCGCAGCGATGGTCATCGCCCGTTTCTCAAAATTGGTCAGGTCGATTCCCGACAGATAGAGGTTCGGCAGGCGGGTATGGAAGCCTCCAGCATTCACCCAGAACGCATCGCTTTCGAACCGGCAGGCCGAGGTAAGTGGTGAATCAAGCGCGATGCGGCTGTTCTTCCACCACACCTTGTCCTCGCCGCCCCAGCCGAAAATCTCGCTCGCCAGCGGTTGGCCGTCGGCATCGACGGGGGTCCGCTTGCCGGCGATGTCATGGGCCGGCGCGGCGCGAAAGCCGTGGGCCAGCGACAAGTCGTTAAGCGCCCGCGCCGCGCGACGAACGTCGGCCGGATCAGCGATGCGCACCGCGTCAATCGTGGCTTGCGGAAACAGCGATCGATCCTCCCCGATCTTTGGACAGTTCCAAACTAATCCTAGGCCAGGCCCCGCCAATACACAACTTTTCCTAGTCTTTTGTGCAGCGGGCCTGGGGTTGGACCAGTGCTAAATGTGATCAATCGGAGGAATGACGTTGAATTTCGATCTCAGCGAAGACGAGCAGATGCTGAAGGCGCTGGCCGAGCGGTTCGTCGCCGATCGCTACGACATGGACCGACGCCGCGCCTACCAGGCTGGCGACAGAGGCTATTCAACCGACAATTGGACGCTGCTGGCCGAACTGGGGCTAGTAGCCGCGCCGTTTGATCCCGAAGATGGCGGTGCCGGCCTCGACGCGACGGCAATCGCTGTGCTGTTTGAAGCGCTCGGAAAGGGACTGGTGGTCGAACCACTGATCGAAAATGTCCTGGTCGCGGGGCGATTGTTCGCAGCGACCGCGCCAGCCGCGTTGCGCGGGCAATGGCTCGAGGATGTGGTGGCGGGACGGCGGCGGATCGCGCTGGCTGAAGTCGAATTCGGTAGTCGCGACGGGAAGTCGTGGGTTGAAACGCGCGTGATCGATGACGACCACCTAACCGGCGAAAAAAGCGTCGTTCCTGCCGCCGGTGGCGTCGACGGCTTCATCGTCACCGCGCGCCGTTCGGGAGCGGCTGGTGACGCGGCTGGAATCGGCCTGTGGTTCGTAGCCGCCGGCACGCCGGGCCTGACCGTTCGCCACTGGCGGTTAGCCGATGGGTCGGTCGTCGCCTCGCTTTCGCTCGATGGAGTTTCGGCGGTCCCGCTCGACGGCGGGCCTGACGCGCTTGGCGCCAACTCTCCGCTGGCGTCGCTGGCGCGATCGGCTGAGGCGATCGGGATCATGCAACGATTGCTCGACGAGACGCTCGAATATCTGCGCACCCGCCAGCAGTTCGGCGTGGCGTTGGGCAGCTTTCAGGCGATCCAGCACCGCATGGCGACGCAATATGCGGTTCTCGAACAGGCGCGGGCGCTGGTCGAGGTTGCGATCGTCTCGGCCGCCAGCACTCGCTTCGCGTCGGCGGTCGACGGTGCGCGCGCGTTCATCGCCGAGGCGTCGCTCACCCTCGGCCATGAAATGATCCAGTTCCACGGCGGCATGGGGGTCAGCGACGAACTGTCAATCGGCCACGCCCATAAAAGGTTGTTGGTGCTGTCGCGCTGGCCCGAATCGCCTGGCGCGACACTCGACCGAGTGGCGGGGATTGCTGCCTGATCAGGCGCGCGCGCGCTGCTTGACCCAACCGATCCCGCGTCGCAGCAGATCGTAAAACACCGGCAGGTCCCACGCGCAGCGATCGACGGTCGGCCACCAGTCGAGCAGCGGCTGGAGGTCGTAATGGCCCCGGCAATGGCCGAGCGTCAGGTACAGCACCGCGCCCTCGCCATGCTGTTTAATGTAGAACACCGGGTGACTGCCCGGCGCCTCCGCGGCCTCGGCAAAACCGGCGCCAGGCTCGTTGCATACGGTTTCTAGCAGTACTTGCAGCTCGCCGTGGGTTTCGAGATGATACAGCTCGTCGCTGGTCTCGAACGGCTCGACTCCGGCAACCAGCGGATGTGCCGGATCGGCGACGGTCACCAAATAGGGCGCAATCGGCGGGTGGGAGATGAATTGCGAGCCCAACAAATCCATCATCAGCGGCGCCCAGCGCGGCGCGTCCCACAGCCCTTGGTTCGGACCGTCGGTGAGCAGGCGCAGCACCGAATTGGTGCCGTGCAGTGCATACCAGCGACCGCCGCTGGCCAACCAGTCGCGCAGCGCCTCCTGTGCCTTCAGCGAGGGGGTGACGTCGCAGGTGTAGGTGATGAGGATATCGGCCGCCGCGATCGCCGCGACATTCTCATAATCCTCGAACACCCGGGTGCGGACTCGCTCGTCTTCGGCTAGCAGCTTGAGCAGCTCAAGCCGGGCGAAGTCCATGTCGTGCCATACCCCTCCGCACACCAGCACACAGTCGATGCGGGGTGGGTGGGGTGTGCCTCCGTCCTCGCTCACGCCTTTCGCCCAAGCTCGCCCGACAGATATTTGTCGAGCGTCTGCTCAAACTGGCGGACCCGGATTTCCTGGTAATCGCCGAGATTGATCAGGCCATTCTTCGAACATTTAAGCCCGTCCTGGACGAACGGCAGGTTCGACATGTCCTGTTCGAACACGTCGCCCAGAATGCCGATTTCGGCGGCAGCGGTCCACGGCTCGTCGGGGCCGAGCAATTTCATCGGCACCCCGCGCGGGATCGGCTCGCCCTTTTTCACGCGGACCAGGATGCGCACTTCCATCAGGCAGGTATCGACGGTCTTGCCGGGCCGCCAGCGATAAACGATGTTGGGCATAAAACCGCCCCATGGCGCGAAATTGGGGAAAACGTTATAGACCAGCCCGTCGAGCAGTTCCGCGTCGGTGGCATCCTCATGATCATAGCCGGTCTGGGCGGTGTAGCCCGCACGCATCGCCGTCCCCAGAGCTTTGCGCGCGCTGACCCCGGCGGGCACCTTGACCGCATAGGGATCGGCTTCGCCAGCCGGCTTTGGATCCTCGTAATTATCCGCTGAGCGGCCGTTGTATTTGACGAATTCGTCGACGATCCATTGCTCGGTCTTGCCGGCAGGATCGACGTGCGGCGACATCACCCCGAACGGCACCAGGTTGACGCTCACATGGTCGCCCCACGTCCAATAGGCCGAATTGCTGTCGCCGGTGAACGGCAAGATCTGGGGGTGGGTGATGACGGTGTGCCACGCTTCCATGAAGGCTTCCATCGTCACCTTCCAGTTGGCCGGGACCTCCTTGGCGACCCAGATGACGGTTGTGCATTCCTCGTGCCGCCAGCGTTTGAAATGGTCGGGCAAAGGCGCGAGAAATTCCTCAAGAGTGGGCCCGCCCGGTTCTTCACGCAGAAAAATATAGCCGCCCCAGCGCGCCACTTCGGCCTCGGGTAAAGCCATCCTGTCAGGGGATAGATGGCCGAAGTCCCAGGCGCACGGCATCGACCGGAAGCTGCCGTCCTTATTCCAGGAAAAGCCGTGGAAAGGGCAGGTGAACTGATCGGCGGCGCCATCCTCTGTGCGCAATTTGCGCCCACGGTGGAGGCAGACATTGTGGTGCGCGCGGACCGATCCGTCGTCCTGGCGGCTGACCAGATAGGAGCGCCCGGCGTTTTCGAACACGATATAGTCGCCGGCATCGGGCAGATCTTCGTCGCGCGCCGCGAATTGCCAGACATAGGGCCACATATGGGTGCGCTCGGCCTCGGCGAATGCCTCGCTGGTATATCGATCAGTGGTGAGCGTGTCTGAGCCGCGATAGTGATAACTTTCCTCGGTCAAGCAGGCCGGAGCCGGCCGCGAATCCTGCGCCATCAGCTCGGTCCAACTGATTCCCTCGCAGCGTGCCTGTCCGCCGTGATAAGGTCCGCCGCCGTTGATTTGCGGTTCTCTATCGGCCATCGCCTGCTCCTCTTCCGATACTATTTTATTTGGCCCGACGGTGACCGCCGGCCCGGCCTGCGTCACCTTGCCGAAAGCATAGGTTACGCCCCTAAGATTATTCGCCAAACCATTTTCTTGTGCGCAGGAGAGAGCATTGACCAACAGGTTGACGGGCAAGGTGGCACTGGTCACCGGCGGCACTAGCGGGATCGGCGCGGGCACGGTGCGGCGGCTGGCGGCCGAAGGCGCGGCAGTGGTGTTCACCGGGTCGAACGAGGCGGCGGCTCAGTCGGTTGAAGCCGATACCGGCGCGGTGTTCGCCGCCCACCGGGTCGAGGATGCGGCCGCCTGGCCGGCGCTGATGAGCGACATCATCGCCCGCTTCGGCCGGCTCGACATAGCCTTCGCCAACGCCGGCACCGAACACGGCGACAGCAGCGTCGAAGACATCGCCATCGACGGCTGGAACCACGTTGTCGCCGTCAACCAGACCGGGATGATGCTGACCGTCCAACACGCGATTCGCGCGATGAAGCAGAATCCGGGCGGCGAGACCGGGTCGATCATCGTCAATTCGTCGATGAACGCCAACCGGGCGATGGGCAATTTCGTCGCTTATTCGGTAACCAAGGCGGCGGTGGTGGCACTGGTCAAATCGGCGGCGGTACATTGCGGCAATCGTGGCTACAAGATTCGGGTCAACGCGATCCTGCCGGGCGTTGTAGAGACTGCGATGATCCGCGGATTGATCGACGGCGCGGGCGACCCGGCCGCGGCGCGCGCCGCTTATGAAGGCATGTCGCCGTTCAAACGCATGGCCCATGTCGACGAGATCGCCGGGCTAGTCGCCTATCTCGGCTCGGACGAAGCGGCGTTCGTATCGGGCAGCGAGTTCGTCATCGATGGCGCCACCACCGCCGGGATGATGGGGGTATGAGCGGCCTCGGCGCCCAGCGGCTTAATGGCAAGGTGGCGTTCGTCTCGGGCGGCCTGCGCGGCATCGGCCTCGCCTGTGTCGAGCGGTTCCTCGCCGAAGGGGCAAAGGTGGTGCTGTCCGACCTCGACGCGTCCGATGGCGACCTAGCAAGCGAGACGATGGCACGATTAGGTCAGGCAGCGAGCTATATTCAGGCCAATGTAACGCAGGAGGCCGACTGGCAGCGCGCTCGCGACATGGTTGGGCAGCGCCACGGCAAGCTCCACATTCTGGTCAACAACGCCGGCATCGACCTCACCGGCCCGGTCGAGAGCCTGTCGCTGGAGGGCTGGCGGCGGATCATGGATATCAACGTCGACGGGGTATTTCTGGGCGTCAAGACGTTCGTGCCGATGCTGGCGGCGAGCGGGGTCGATTTCCCCGGCGGCTCGTCGATCATCAACGTCAGCTCGATCATGGGGCTTGTCGGCTACACCGATACCTCGGGCTATAACGCCAGCAAGGGCGCGGTGCGGCTGTTCACAAAGTCGATCGCAATCGAGTTTGCGACCAAGAAAATGCCGATCCGCGCCAATTCGCTGCACCCTGGTTTTGTCGTCACGCCGCTGCTCAACCAAGGCTTTCAGCGATGGGTCGACAAGGGGTTCGCCGCCAAGCCGCAGGATCTGGTCGACATGGTGGCCGCACAGACCCCGATGGGCCGCTTGGCCGAGCCGCGCGAGTTGGCGAGCGGCGCCTTCTTTCTCGCCAGCGAGGACAGTGCGTACATGACCGGCGCCGAGCTGGTCATGGACGGGGGATGGACCGCGCAATGATTGGGCTCGAAAATGTCGTGGCGGTGGTCACCGGTGCGGCGGGCGGGATCGGCCGCGCGGTCGTCACGGCGATGAAGGAAGCGGGGGCGATTATCATCGCGACCGACCAGGTCGATGAGCCGGGCGAGTTCGGCGCCGACCATTATCTGCGCCACGATGTCGTCAATCCCGACGATTGGAAGGCGGTCGAGGCATTTGTGCGGGAGCGGTACGGACGGCTTGACGCTCTGGTCAATGTCGCCGCGATCTCGATCGTCGGCAAGATCGAGGACACGCCTCTCGCCGATTGGCATCGCGTCAACGCTATCAACGTCGACAGCATGATCATCGGCGTGCAGGCGCTGCTGCCGCTGCTGAAGGAAGGCGGCAAGGCACGGCGTGGCGGCGCGTCGATCGTCAACTTCTCCAGCGTTGGGGGACTGCGGGGCGCGGCCTTTAACGCCGCCTACTGCACCAGCAAGGCAGCGGTGACGATGCTGTCCAAGTGCATGGGCGCCGAGTTCGCCGCGCTCGGCTACAATATTCGCTGCAACAGCGTTCACCCGGGCGGGATCGAGACACCGATGCTGACCGGGATCATGGATCGATATGTCGAGCTGGGCGCGGCGCCGGCGCGCGAAGCGGCCGAGGCGGGGATCGTGGCTGCCCACCCGATCGGGCGGATGGGGCGGCCTGACGAAATGGGCGGCGGCGTGGTTTATCTTTGCTCGGACGCGGCCAGTTTCGTGACCTGCTCTGAATTTCTGATGGACGGCGGTTTTTCCCAGGTTTGATGCCGCGGGGGACTGATATGGCCAATCGTGATTATGACGTCGTCGTGCTCGGGTCGGGCGCGGCCGGTCTGACTGCGGCGCTGATCGCTGCCGATCATGGCGCCAAGGTCATGGTGGTCGAGAAAGGCGAGAAAGTCGGCGGCACCTCGGCCTGGTCGGGGGGCCAGATCTGGATCCCGTGCAACCCGCACCAGCAGGCGTTCGGCAAGCACGACAGCCGCGACAACGCGCCGACCGACCTCGCGTCGATGTCGAACGGCATGATCGACCCGGCGATGGCCGAAACCTAAGTCGATACCGGCCCGGAAATGGTCGCCTGTCTTGAGGGCAACAGCCCGGTCCAGTTCATGGCGGTGCCCGATTTTCCCGACTACCACCCCAAAAAGCCCGGCGCGCCATTGCGCGGCGGGCGAACTCTGGAATGCCCGGTCTATCCCAATGGCGAGCTGGGCGAGTGGAAGGACAAGGTCGAGACCTCGCCTTACTACTGGCCTCACTTCTATTTCACCGTCGGCGAGACCTCGCTGGCGCAGGCGGTGCCCGACCCGCTCGACCCCGCCGAAATGCAACGCCGGTCCCCTATGGCGGCGGCGGGGGCACGCTGGGGCCGGGAATGGTGTTCGGCTATCTCGCCGGCAAGCATGCCGCCCAGCGCAACGCGACCGCCACGGCGCAGTGAGCCCGCACAGCAGCTCGCCTGAACGTGCATTAATCGCGCTGGACGATCAGATCCGCGCGTGGACCATGTCGTCGAGCAGTTCGTGGAACCGCTGGACGCGCTTTTCCTGGTTGGACAAGATGCAGCCCTTGAACCCGCGCGAGTTTAATCCCTGCTGCTGGCTAGTGCCGATCGACAGGTCCTGATCGGCGACATAGCCCAGCGAAACGCCGTCGCCATAGCGTGAATGCGAATGTTCGGCATGGGCCAAAGGCACCATCCCGACCGGGGTCATCACCTCGGCCATACCCGCGACCGGGGGCACCAGCACCCAATGCTGGAAGACGCATTTTTCGGGATCAGTCGGGTGCGGTTCAGTGCGCAAGATCTGGCATTGTTCGGGCGACATGGTCAGCGTCAGGTTGGGGAACAGGGTGCAGTGGAAATAATCGACCAGTTGTTGGTCGGTCATCTGTTCGTAATTCTTGTAGCCGCGCTCGGCGCCCAGCTTGCGCTTGGCGGCGATCACCGCCTCGCGAATGACGTGAGTGCGGCCCCGGTAGGCGGCCGGGTCGATCCCCCAGGCGGCGGCAATCTCGTCGAGCGGGGCCGGGACCTCGCCGCTGACATGGTCGGCGCGGGTGGTCGCCTGGTGGCCCTTCATCCACATTGCATTGTGGCCGCTGTCGTACATTTCGAACAATGTGTCGGGCAGGCCGTCGTTGATGAAGGTCGATAATTCGGGGTGGATCGTCGGCAAATGGTAGCTCTCGTTGAAATTGTCGCGGATGATCTTCCAATTGAAATCGCAGTCGGCCGAGACGTTGAGCACTCTCACCCAATTGTCGAGGCCATAGCCGACCAGCCGTTCGGGGAAGGGCGCGAGCCAGTCGAGCAGCGGCTTGGCATCGGGGTCCATGCTCCAGAACACGAACGGGCCGAACGTCTCGCAGCGCAGTTCGGAAAGATGGACCTTGCCGCACGGGTTGCCGCCTGGGAAATCGTCGGGGTCCTGGACGTGCACCAAAGTGCCGTCCGTCGAAAATTGCCAGCCGTGATAGCTGCAGGTGAGGCGCGGCGCGCTGCCGACATCTCCCAGCACCAGCCGGTTGCCGCGATGCGGGCAGGCGTTGAAGAACGCCTTGATCGCGCCGTCGGCCTGGCGGACCATGACGATCGATTCCTTGCCGAAATTGTGGCGGATAAAGTCGCCTTCTTCCTCCAGTTCGGCCAGCACCCCGCCCAAGTGCCACACCCGCGGCCACAAATTTTTGCGTTCAAGCTCCATCCATTCCTTGCTGATGTAGCGCTCGGCGGTAATCGCGTCGCCGCGCACCGCCTGGTCATAACCGGCGGCATAGCGCGACGGGGGGGAAACGGCGTTCATTCGACTCTCCTGAACGGCTCTCGGCCTTGGCTTCGCGAGAATGGGCAAGGCGTGAGCGTTTGGCCACTCGCCATTTGCGCAGGATTCACCTCCAAGGCGGCCAGCGCAGCAAATCTTTGCGCAAAGCGGCCAAGAATTCCGACCAGGAGCGGTCATGATCCGGGTAAAGGCCGGGTGACGAATAGACGTTGAGATCGACCGCCCTATTGAGCGGGACGTGGGAGGAGAGAGCGACGGTGGCCGTCACTGCACGTTCGCCAGCCAGCGGCGGGTGACCTCGGCCACGACGATGGCGCGCGCTTTGGGGTCAGGATATTTATCGCACAGTGACTTCGATCGCAATTCGATGCTCAGTGGCAGGCCCGGCGGCAGCGCGGATAGAGGTCGGCCAGCGCGGTGCGGGTGTCGCGCGTCGTTGCCGCCGTCCACTCTTTCGGTTCGACCCACAGCCCGACCGCGTCGCCCCCCCGCCACCGCCGCCGCGACCATCTCGAGCGGGCCATGGTCGGGCATCACTCCCGAGGCCAGTGAGATCGGATTCACAAAACCGGCTGGGGCAGGTCGGTGTCATCCTCCAGATACCAGTTGAGCCATTCATGGAAATATTGGTTGCCGCGCTCGTTGCGGCCGAACAGCAATTCGTCGTGGGCGCCGCTTTCGAGCCCCTTCTGAATCTCCATGCCGATGACATAATCCTCATTGTAGGTGACATCGCGGAAGAAGTTGATCGAGGCGTCGACCAGCGCCTGTTCCTCATCGTCCTTAGGCGGATCGCGGCGCAGATAATTGAGCACGGTGCGGTTGGTGCCCGGTGTCGGACCGGGGAACAGCTGCGCGATCTGGGTGATTTCGGGGGCGATGAACGCCGACACATTGGGGAACAGGATGCGGACGAAATCGAATCCCTTGTTCTCCTGCTCGCCCCAGCTGGCCCGCGGCAGCGCGCGCAGCTGGTCGCTGATCGTGCGGCTTGGAAAGCCTATCCGCATATGCGGTCCGAACGCCTCGTAATGCATCCGATTAGACGCGGTGCGCGGGTGGATGGTGTCGGGGTGCAGCACGGCGAAATGATAGCCTTCGAGATAGCCGTCGAACGCGATCTTCCAATTGGCCCCATGGATTTCGCGGCTACCCAAAAACGTCCAGTCGGCCAGACCCAGTGCCTCGAAATCGTCGAGAAAACCTCGATAGTAGGCATCGAGGTCGATCGGCGCATTGGGGGTCAGCACGGCAAAGATCATCCCGGCACGTTCTTCGCACGGCAATTCCTTCAACCCGCGCGCGCTCTTGTCTATCTCGCCAAAGCTGCTGGCCTCGGCCACCGCCAGCAACCTGCCGTCCTGGCCGTAGCTCCAGCCGTGATATTTGCAGGTGAAGCGCGGGCAATTGCCATGACCTTCGCTGGCCACCGGAGCGCCGCGATGCGAACAGACATTGAGGAAGGCGCGCACCTTGCCAGCCTTGTCGCGGTTAATCAGCACCGGAAGGCCGGCGGCGTCCATCGCCTTGTAATCGCCGGGCCTGGGCAATTCGGCGGTGAACGCCAACATCAGTGGCAGTCGCTTGAAGACGAGGTCGATCTCCGCCCGCCACTGGTCGGGGTCGAGATAGCCGCGCACTGGCACGATCATCGGCTTGTCGGCCATGAAGGTGTGCTGGTTCTCGACATAGTCGAGCATCTGCTCGGCGACCTCACCGATCGTCTCCACGCGGCCCATCAGTCTCTCCTCACGCGTTCGTCATGACCATAGGACCACCGCCGCCGCGCGCGAGCAAGCTGGGACTGGTGACAGGTAGCTGTGATTTTGATCAATTGGACCCGGCGCAAACCGGGTTATCAGGGGGGGATGGACTCTCCGCTCACCCCGCCGTGGTCGTGGCTCGACCTGCCTGCGCCGCACCAACGCGAATTCGACCGGTCCGGTGTTTGGACCGACCAGACGCTGGCCGATATCGCCATCGACCGGGCGCTGCGCGAGCCCGATGCCGCGATGCTGGTCGAACCGCAGCGGACGTGGCGGCTGGGCGAATTGGTCGCCGACGCCACGTCGCTGGCCGCGTCGCTCGGCGCGCGGGGGCTGCGGCCGGGCGAGGTGATCGCTTTCCAGCTGCCCAACTGGGGCGAGGCGGCGGTGGTCAACCTCGCGGCGTCGATCGGTGGCTATGTGATCAACCCGATCGTGCCGATCTATCGCGACGCCGAAGTGGCGATGATGCTCGGCGATGCGCGCGTGCGTGCGCTGTTCGTTCCCACCACCTTTCGCCGCTTCGATTATGTCGCAATGGCCGAACGGCTGGCGCCGAGGCTGCCCGATCTGCAGCATATTATCACCGTTCGCGGGTCAGGCATCAATGATCTGTCGGAACTGATTGCCGAAGGCCGCACGCTTTCGTTCGACCGGCCCAAGGTCGATGCGCGATCGGTCAAATTATTGCTTTACACCTCGGGCACCACCGGCCGCCCCAAGGGGGTGCTGCACAGCGAGGCGACACTGCAGCGCGTAATCCGGACCAGCGCCGATCATTGGCGGATCATCAAGGGCGAAGCGATGTTGATGCCGTCGCCGGTGACCCATATTTCGGGCTATGGCAACGGGCTGCAGTTGCCGTTCGTGGTCGGAACGGTCAGCATCCTGATGGAAAGCTGGAACGCGGCCGATGCGCTGGCGCTTATCGACCAGCACCAGGTCGCCGGGACGGTCGCCGCGACTCCGTTCCTGGTCGAACTGGCCGCCGCCGCGCGAGCGGCCGGCAACCGTCTGCCGTCGTTGCGCTATTTCGCCTGTGGGGGGGCGGCGGTGCCCGACGATTTGATCCCCGCCGCTAATGCGGCGTTCAAACATTGCCAGGCGTTTCGCGTGTTCGGCAGTTCGGAAGTGCCCTTGGTCACCTATGGCTGGCCCGACGACCCGGCCCGCGCCGCGACCAGCGACGGCCAGGTGATCGATTATCAGGTACGCATCATCGCCGACGATGGCGCCGAAGTGCCGGTCGGGCAGGAGGGCGAGATAGTGGCGCGCGGCCCGGCGATGATGCTGGGCTATGCCGACCAGGCGCAGACGATCGAGGCGATCGACGCCGACGGTTTTTTCCACACCGGCGACCTTGGCGTGGTGGACGAAGCCGGGGGCCTCACCGTCACTGGGCGGAAGAAGGATCTGATCATCCGCGGCGGCGAAAACATCAGCGCGCGCGAGATTGAGGAAGTGCTTCACGCCCACCCCGGGGTGCGCGAGGCGGCGGTAGTGGCGATGCCGCACGACCGGCTGGGCGAGGGGGTGTGCGCGTTCGTGATCGTCGCCGACCCGGCGCCTGACTCGGCGGCGCTAGCCGCGCATGTCGCCGCCAGCGGCCTCGCCCGACAGAAAATCCCCGAACGCTTCCTGTTCGTCGGCGAGTTCCCGCGCACCGCGTCGGGAAAAATCCGCAAGGACCAATTGCGCGCGACAGTTCGCGAAATCGTTTCTCGCGCGCAAGACCGCTGAAGATTAGCTCGCGCTGGCTTTCGCGATCGCCGCGCCCATTTCGGCGCTGGTCGGGTTGC
Source organism: Sphingomonas sp. (assembly GCF_025362505.1). GTDB lineage: Bacteria > Pseudomonadota > Alphaproteobacteria > Sphingomonadales > Sphingomonadaceae > Sphingomicrobium. The sequence goes on from NZ_JANYGG010000092.1 coordinate 25,083, forward strand.
GGCGCAGTGTCAGCCCGCCGTTGACCTGCAAATTGTCGCCGGTCATGAAACATTCGTCTTCGCTCAGCCACACCGCCGCGGCGGCGACGTCATCCGAGGTTCCCCACCGCCCAAGCGGGTAACTGGGCAGGAACGACTCGAACAGACCGGGAATTTTCTTCGCGGCGTCGTTCATCGGCGTGTCGGTCAGGCCGGGCGAGATCGAATTGGCGCGAATTCCTTCGGCTCCGAATTCGTTGGCGATGCAGCGGATGACATGGTCGGTGCCGGCCTTGGTGCCCATATATGCAGCGTGGTCGTTGAGCATGATCGTGGCGGTTGCTGAGCTGATCTGGATAAGTGAGCCGCCGTTGCCGCCTTTCGAGCGCGCCATCTTGCCGATCATCGCCTGAAAGAAATGAAACGGTCCAATGAACTGCAGGGCGGTCATCATTTCCAAGTCGTCGTGGCTGGTATCGAGAAACGGTTTCAACAAGCCCCAGCCGCTGGCATTGACGGCGATGTCGATACCTCCGAGTTTTTGGACGGCGCTATCGGCCAGCGCGGTGACACTATCGGGGTCAGTAATGTCGCAGGCGGTCCATTGGGCACCGGTGGCAGCGGCGAACGCTCGCAATTCCGCTTCCTTGCGTCCGGCGACCAGCGCCGTGGCACCCTCTTTCTGGAACCGGCGAGCGATATGCTGGCCCATATTGTCGGTGCTGCTGGCTCCCAGCACCACTGCGCGCTTGCCTGATAGTCGCCCCACCGTTCGCTCTCCCTGAATTTGCTAGTGCTATCATGACCGTGCCTGCTCCCGTCCTGACCAAAAGACGAGTGGCTGGCCAGGACAGCGAGGCGCAAGCGACGGGGCAATAATAAAGCAGGAGCGGACCATGGATCTGGAATTGAAGGGCAAGAAGGTTATTTTGACCGGCGGCAGCCGGGGCATCGGCAGGGCCGCGCTGGAGATTTTCGCGGCCGAAGGCTGCGACGTGGCCTTTTTTTCGCGCAACGCCGACCAGGTAGCCGAGACGGTCGCCGCGTTGTCGCGCCACGGCGGCAAGGTCGTCGGCGAGGTGTTCGACCTCAATCATCTCGATGATTATCCGACGTGGCTCGGTGCCGCCGCCGAAAAACTGGGCGGTTGCGACATTTTCGTTCCCGGCGCCAGCGCGTCCGGGTCGGGCGCGACGGGCGACTGGGACATGTGTTTCAACAATGACGTCAAGGGCACGGTGATCGGCTGCGAAACGCTTCAGCCCCACCTTGAGGCATCGGGCGCGGGTTCGGTGGTGTTCATGTCGAGCAGCGCCGCGGTCGAGACATTTCTCGTGCCCCAGGCGTTCAACGCGATGAAGGCAGCGCTTCTGACCTATGCCAAGCAATTGGGCCAGGCTTGGGGATCCAGGAATATCCGCGTCAATTCGGTCTCGCCCGGGCCGATCGCCTTTCCCGGCGGCAATTGGGAGGCGATCAAGGGAGCAATGCCCGACCTCTACAACGCTACCGAAAGCCAGTTCGCGCTCTGCCGCTGGGGCAAGCCGGAGGAAGTAGCCAAGACTATTGTATTTCTCGCGAGCCCGGCTTCATCCTATACCACCGGCACCAATGTCGTCATCGACGGCGGCTACACGAAGCGGGTGCAGTTCTAGCGTCATTGGAATCGGGGTTGAGGGCAGCGCGGCGCGGCGGCACTTCTCTTGCCTCGACTGCACCCAGATCGAGGTATTCGAACTTAGCGCGGCGGTTGCCGTCGAGAGCACGAGCCGGCGTGCACCAATATGGCTCCACGCATCGCGCCGTCGCTTGCTAGCCGATGCGCGGTGGCCGCGCCGATGCCCGGTCCCGCACCCATGACGAACGCGCACCGCCGTTCGAGCCGTCCGTTCATCAAACGATTTTTAGGATGAGCTTGCCGGTGTTCTGGCCCGAGAACAGCCGCATGAACGCGTCGTAGCTGTTCTCCAGCCCGTCTTGGATATCCTCGTCTATTTTGAGCTGCCCTGCCTCCATCCACTGCGCCATCTGCGCGCCGCCCTCAGCAAAGCGATCAACATAGGCGGCGATCAAGAAGCCGTGCAGCACCGCCTGCTTGACCAATATTTGCCACAGATTGCGCGCGCCGTGCTTCACCGGACTGTTATACTCGCTGATCAGCCCGCACAGGACGATCCGGGCATTGAGCGCCAGGTTCATCAGTTCGGCATCGAACACGTCGCCGCCGACATTTTCGAAGACGATGTTGGCCCCGCCCGGCGCGGCGCCGGCGATCTCCGCCGCCAACGCGTCGACCGACTTGCCCTTGTAGTCGATGGCGACGTCGAACCCGTAATCTTCGACCAGCCGCCGACACTTGTCCGCTCCCCCGGCGATGCCGATCACCCGGCAGCCATGGATCTTGCCGATCTGCCCTACCGCCGACCCGACCGCCCCCGCCGCGCCGGAGACGAGCAGGGTCTCACCGGGCTGCGGCTTGGCGACGTCCAGCATGCCGAAATAGGCGGTCAGCCCGACCGCGCCCACCGCCGAAAGATAGCGCGACGGGGTGTCGAAGAGACTGATGTCTATGGGACTAGTGAAGCCGCCCGGCATGACGGGGGAATAATCCTCAAGCGCGTTTAGCCCCATCACCCAATCGCCCGGCACGAAGGCCGGATTGTCGGACGCGTGGACCACGCCGACGGTCGTCGCCCAGACGGCTTCGCCGAGCGGGATCGGCGGCATGTAGCTGGGCGCGTCATCCATCCACCCGCGCTGCGCCGGATCGAGCGAGGCGAAGTGATTGCGCACCACAAACCCGCCTGCGGGTGGCCCGGGAATCACTTCCTCTACAAGCTGGAAATCCTCTTCGACGGGATCGCCGTGGGGTCGGCGTATTAGCAAGAATCTGCGATTGACGGACATGCTTTTCTCTCCTGTCGACCAATCCGTCGTCACCAATGTCAGCTTGGAGCGCACCTGTAATAAATCCCAGTAGGCCCGCGCGCGCCGAATTCTACAACTCACATCATCACGGCCGACGAAAGAGCGGCTGAATGGGGAGTACGACAATGCATATGTCCGTGTCGCGCCGGATTTTGATCGGGGCGCTAAGTTCGACGACGCTGGGCCTAGGAGCAGTTCCGGCAATGGCTCAGGGCGCGCCCGCGCCCGCCGCCGCAACCGATGCCACCGCAGTCAACCCCAACGAGATCATCGTCACTGCCCGGCGCCGCAACGAGACGCTGCAGTCGACCCCGGTTGCGATCACCGCGATCAACGCGGCGATGCTCGCCAACAAGGCAACGGTGAACATCGGCGACCTTCAGGGCGCCGCGCCGAACCTGCTCATCACCCAGCAGAATTCGGGCGGCCAGGCGGCCAATCTGTCCATTCGAGGACTGACCTATGCCGACATCGAAAAGTCGCAGGAGCCGACCGTTGGCGTGGTCGTCGACGGTGTGTTCATCGGCACCAACACCGGCCAATTGCTAGATTTCTTCGATATCGAGCAAATCGAAGTGTTGCGTGGTCCGCAGGGCACACTGTTCGGCCGCAACACCATCGGCGGAGTCATCAACATCCGCCGCACCAAGCCAACGATGCGCACCGGCATCAAGGCCGAGGGCACTTATTCGAGCTTCAACAGCTGGGCGGCGCGTGGCGTCGTCAATGTGGGCGACGGCGAGAGCTTCGGCGTCAAGGGCTTTTATTTCCACAACCAGAGCGACGGCTTTTATCACAACGCGATTACCGGCAAGCGCTCCGGCGGATCGAACAATGAGAATTTCGGCGCATCGGCGATTTTCAAGCCCGCTGGCAGCGGCTTCGAAGCCCTGCTGACGCTCGAGAAGCAGGACCAGACGTTCGACGTCACCAATTCCAATATCGCCAATTCCAGCGAGTTGTTCTGCCTGTTTGAGCCGGCACGCGAGTGCAATCGCAACAACACGTCCGACCTCTACACGGTGTTCACGTCACCGGGCACGTCGCGTTACAGCGCGCCGTCGGCGACGCTCGAGCTCAACTACCAGGCGGGCGGCGTGAAGCTCACCTCGATCACCGGTTATCGCAAGTCGAAAGAATTCCAGACGCAGGATTTCGATGCGTCGAGCACCGACCTCTACTACACGCTGCGTCAACAGAATTATCGTCAGTTCAGTCAGGAACTGCGAGCATCGGGTAATCTGTTCAGCGGCTTCGACTATGTCATCGGCGGCTATTATTTCAGCTCGCGATATCACCTTCAGCAATGGTCGCGGATTTTCGGCTTTAATACCGCGCTCGACCCGCGTGTTGCCGACAGCGACTCGCAGATCGTCGATGGGCGCAACAAATCCTATGCCGCGTTTGGTGATTTCAACTGGGCCTTCGCCGACAAGTTTCGCCTGTCATTCGGTGGCCGTTACACCCACGATACGAAGGAACTGAGCAACGCCTTCGCCACGCGCGGCCTGATCGGGTCGGGCAAGAAGAGTTTCAACAAATTCACACCCAAGGTCGGCGTCGATTTCCGGCCGGACTCAAACACCATGGTCTATGCCAGCTGGTCGCGCGGCTATCGCTCGGGCGGCTTCTCGCCGCGCGCTGGGGAAGCGCGGACGGCAAACTTGCCCTACAATCCGGAGACGGTCGACAGCTATGAGGTCGGCACCAAGCTCGACCTGCTCGACCACAAGCTTCAGTTCAATGTCGCCGCCTTCTACTCCAAATATCAGGGCCTGCAGCAGAACACGACCATTCCCTGCCTGTGCGGCACCGGCAACCAGACGATTACCTCGAACGTCGGCTCGGCCAATATCAAGGGGCTGGAATTCGACGCCAGCGCCCGCCCGGTCGACGGGCTTCGGCTGACCGCGACGATGGGTTTGCTCCGTTCGAAGTTCAAGAAATTCATCGCCGGCAATACGCTGACGGTGTTCAACCCGCTGGCACCGACGGTGCCCGTGACCGTGATCCGCAATTTCGACTATTCGGCCAATAACCCGATCTACAGTCCGAAATTCAGCGCGTCGGTCGGCGCGGAATATAAGGTGCCGACCAACTTCGGCAGCGTTGTCGCGAATGTTGGCTATCGCTATATCGGCCCGTACGACCAGCAGATCTCGCTCGGGCCGCTGACCGGCAACACCGGTTTCGTCAGCAACGGCGGCAACGTCATCGTCAACGGCAATGACGCGCGCGTCCGTTCGGACAAGCAGGGCCTGCTCGACGCCAGTTTGACCGGCAATTTCAAGCTGGCTGGCGCAAATGCCTATTTGACCGTCTTCGGGCGCAACCTGGCCGATGATCGCGGGACCAGCGCGGCGTTCACCGTCGCTGGGCTGTGGTCGTTCGCCTCGGCGCGCGAACCGCGGACGGTTGGCGTGACCTTGGGGTTCAAATATTGATCTACTCACAATAACTCGCTGGGAGTTAGGGGCGTCGCCGGTCACCCGGCGGCGCCCCATTTTCTGTTGTTGAAGGGAGTTAGGTTTTGGCTCGTTTGTCTGGCAAGGTCGCCCTCGTCACCGGTGCCGCCTCGGTTCCGGGCCTGGGCAGCGCGACCGCCAAGCGCTTCGCCGAGGAAGGCGCGATGGTCTATTGCACCGACCGCGATGAGGCCGGTGCCGAGCGTGTAGCGGCCGACATCCGCGCCGCCGGGGGCGAGGCCGAGGCGCTCGGCCACGACGTCACCAGCGAAGCCGACTGGGACCGGGTGATGGCCGCGATCGACGCCGCGCACGGCAGGCTAGACGTACTGGTCAATAACGCCGGCATCGCCGTGCTGCGACCGATCGGCGACCTGACTACCAATGATTGGAAGCTACAAAACGACGTCAATCTCAACAGCGTCTTCTACGGTACCAAGCGCGCGGTCCTGATGATGCGGCGTCATGGCAAAGGCGGATCGATTATCAACATCTCATCGGTTGTCGGCCAGGTCGGCGTCCCCGGTTGCGGTGCCTATGCCGCCGCGAAGGGTGGAGTGCGGCTGTTCTCCAAGTCGGTCGCGATCGAATGCGCCGTGGAGAATATCCGCGTTAACACCGTGCACCCCGGCATGATCCTGACCAACATCATGGACGTGGCAATGACCGACAACGCCGAAAATTACGATGTACTGGTGGCGACGATCCCGATGGGCCGCCTCGGCGATCCCGACGACATCGCCAACATGAACCTGTTCCTGGCCAGCGACGAATCACGGTATTGCACCGGCGCAGAGTTCACCGTCGATGGCGGCATGACCGCGCAGTAACCCGGCAGTGATCGCCGGCGGTAGTGACGATCAGCCGGCCAGCCTGACGATCACCTTGCCAATGTTGGCCCCGGTCAACAGGCGGCGATAGGCGACCAGGGCATTGTCCAGCCCGACTGTCTCGTCGAACCGCATCGCCAACATGCCCGAGTCCAGCCACGAGCGGAGCACCGGCATGAATTCCGCACCGCGATGCAGGAAATCGGGGATGAAGAACCCCTCGATCCGGAGCCGCCGCATCAATACCTGGTCGAACTGCATGGGGCCGGGCAGTGGGCAGTCGCGATCATAGGCCGCGATCATTCCGCACACCGCGACCCGGCCATAATGCGCCATGTTGGGCAATATCGCGTCGAGCAACGGTCCGCCGACATTGTCAAAGCAGGCGTTGATCCCGCCGTCGATGGTGGCGAGCGCGGCCGCGACATCGTCATGCTTGTAATCGATCGCCCGCTCGACCCCCAGTTCATCGAGCAAATAGCGGCATTTGTCCGGCCCACCGGCAATGCCGATCACGCGCGCCCCAAGGTTGCGCGCGACCTGGCAGGCAAGGCTGCCGGTGGCCCCGGCGGCGGCCGACACCGCGACCCAGTCGCCCGACTTGACCGCCGCGACTTCCTTGATCCCGACATAGGCAGTCCAGCCGTTCAGCCCGATCGCGCCGAGATGCTGGCGCGGGTCGGCGACGCTCTCGTCAAGCGCGACAAGCCCGGACTGATCTGGAACGACGGTCGACCAATCGGCCCATTGCCCGAACCCGCGCACCAGCGTGCCGATGGCAAAGCGCGGGTCACGACTACCGCTGACCCGGCCCAGCACCAACCCGACCATCGCCGATCCCAGCGGCAGCGGCGGCTGGTAACCGTCAGTGCGCGGTCCCATCCACATCCGCGTGCCGGCGTCCATCGACAGAAATTCCGCGCGTACCCGCACCTCGCCTTCGCCAAGCGGCGCCAGCGGCGCCTCGGTCAGGCTCAGCGCGGCCTCAAAGTCGATGCCCTCGGGATGCCGGTCGAGCTGCCAAAGGCGGTTGACCGTCACAACTCAGCCCTGGCGATGAATGTTGGTGAACACGCGATGGCTAAACAGCCAGCGGCCGTCGATCTTGACGCATTGGTCGTCATAGCGGCCGCGGTCGCGCTTGGTCGCGCCACCTTGATCATAGACTTCGCTGGAGTAGCTAACCATTGCCGCGCGGTCGCCGTCGACTTCGATCGAGCCAGGCCATGCCTGGAACATGATTCCAGGATAATGTTGCATCGCCCCGACCCACATCGCCACGATCGCCGAGCGGCCGCTCGTGGTACCGATCTCGGGATAATCGGGTAGCGACCACAGCGAATCCTCGGCCCAGGTCGCGCCCCACGCTTCGGGATCGCAACGGGTGACCGCATCGGCATAGGCTTCGAGCAATTCTCGGATCGCGAGCCGATCCTCAACGGGTCCGGTGAAGGCCATGTCTGTTTCTCCAGTGGATGTTGCCATCAGCCTAGCGGGGCGCGCGCCGGTCCGAACCTAGAGGTTAGAAGAGGTCGGGCACCGCGTCAGATCGGGACCGGGATCTCGTCCATTCCCGGCAGCGCGGTCGGCACCGCCACCTCGATCATGTCACACTTGACCCGCAACGGAAACCGCCGGAGGTCACGATAGGTCCCGCCCAGGCATTCGCCGCTGGCCAAGTCAAACCGCGCGCCGTGGAGCGGGCACATGATCGCCCCGCGCCGGATGCGCCCGCCCGACAGCATCGACGCCTGATGCGTGCATCGATCGCTGAAAGCCACCCAACCGTCATCGGTGCGCACCACGAGCACGTGCCAGCCGCCGACTTTCACCGCGTATTTGCCGACGGCGGGAAACTCGCTGGTCGCGATCAGCTGCTGCCAATGCTCGCTCACAGTGTTCTACCTAGTGGATTGATTCCAACGTTTGGTGCCCCCGCCTGACGGCGGCGATGATTTTGTCGGGATCGGCCTTCCAGACGAACGGGCGTGGCTCCTCGTTATGCTCCTTGATGAAGCGGTTGATCGCGGCCTGAAGGTCGACGAT